>NZ_JBGCCP010000010.1:0-302492 GCF_041262705.1 Catenulispora sp. MAP12-49
GCTTCCTCCAGACCCCACCTCACGATGACGCCCTTGCCTCCGGCTCGGAGTTAGGACCGCCTCCTCCTCCAGGGGACTTCCACCCCCAAACAACCGCCCATGCTGGGCGCACAAACGGCGTGACCGCCCGGGCCCGACGCCCGGATGGTCACGCCGTTCGGCGCGCCGGCACTAGTCCTTGTCGAACTGGAGCAGGACCGTCACCGCGACCGCGACGCCGACCAGGAGTTCCAGCCCGGCGGTGAAAGCGTGGGTGTAGGCGGCGGGGGTGGTCGAGGAGCCGAGGGCGGAGTAGAAGACGATCCCGATCACCGCGACCCCGACGGCCCCGCCGACCTGCATCACCGTGGACACCACGCCCGAGGCGGCACCGGTGTGGTGCGGCGCGACCCGGGCCATCGCCCCGGCGGCCAGCGGGCCGATCGCCAGGCCCATGCCCGCGCCGTCGCCGACCAGGGCCGGGATCATCCACAGCAGGGAGCCGTGGCTGCCGGTCAGGTGGATGGTGACGATCAGGTCGACCAGGCTCAGCGCCATCAGCAGCGTCCCGGCGGCGGCGGTCTGCCGGCCCAGCCGCGCGGTGACCTTCTGCGCGACCATCGAGGTGAGCAGGTACCCGGCGCCGATCGGGGTGAAGATCAGGCCGGCGTGCAGGGCGTCCAGGCCCCGGCCGAGCTGCACGTAGAGGGCGAAGACCAGGAAGAACGAGCCCTGGCCCATCCAGAACACGATCTGCGCGATGATGCCGCGGCCGAAACCCTTGGTGCGGAACAGCGCGGGGTCGATCAGCGGCGACTTCTCAGCGGCGGCCAGCCGGCCCTGGTACCAGCCGAAGGCCCCGAACAGGACGAGGGCGGCGCCGAAGCTCAGCCAGGTCCACAGCGGCCAGCCCTGGCTCTGCCCCTGGATCAGCGGCAGCACGGTGGCCACCAGCGCGGCGCTGACCAGCGCGACCCCGGGCACGTCCAGCCGCGTCCGCCCCTCGGCCCGCGACTCGGGCAGCGCCCGCGGCACCAGCGTCAGCGCCACCGCGCCGACCGGCACGTTGATCAGGAAGCAGCTGCGCCATCCCAGCCCGGCGAAGTCCATGTCGATCAGCACCCCGCCGATCAGCTGCCCGAACACCGCGGCCAGACCCATAGCCAGGGCGTAGGCGGTGAAGGCGCGGACCCGCTTGGCACCCTCGAAGGCGGTCCCGATGATGGCCAGCGTCTGCGGACTCAGCAGCGCGGCACCGATCCCCTGCACCACCCGCGAGGCGATGAGCACGTTCGCCGTCGGCGCCATCCCGCAGGCGGCCGAAGCGGCGGTGAACAACGCCATGCCCAGCGCGTACATCCGCCGCCGCCCGAACATGTCCCCGAGGCGCCCGGCGGTGATGACCCCGGCGGCCACGGTCAGCCCGTACCCGGCGACGATCCACTGGATCGCGGCCGGCGAGGCGTGCAGATCGCGCTGCGTGGCCGGAATCGCGACGTTGACGATGAAGATGTCGAGGGTGGTCATGAAGACCCCCGCGAGCAGGACCAGGAGGGTCAGGTTCTGGGCCCGGGCACTGTCGCGCCCGGTGCGCTCCGCCGGCGCCTCGTGCGCCGAGCCGGCCGGTGTCGCCGGTGAAATCGGCGTCGCCTTCAAGATCTGTGTGGTGGTCATGGGCTCAACGATGGCCGCGCGGGGGTCATGGAGACGATTACCTGAGTGGTAATCGCGAGGTCATGGCCCCGCACCGCATCGTTGAGGCACAGGCCGCCGGGCAAGCCGGGGGCCGACAACGAAGGGCCCGATCATGACCGACATCACCAACCTCGTCAACGGCTACATCGCCGCCTGGAACGAGACCGACGCCGACGCCCGCGCCAAGAAGGTCGCGGAGGTCTTCGTCGAGGAGATCGAGTACACCGACCCGCTGGCCTCGGTGCACGGCCACGGCGAACTCAGTGCCCTGATCGGCGGAGCACAGGCCCAGTTCGCCGGGCTGAGCTTCCGCCTCGCCGGGGAGCCGGACGCGCACCACGACGTGGTCCGCTTCACCTGGGAGCTGGCGGCGGGCGACGACGAGGCGCTGGTGGTCGGCTTCGACGTGGCGCTCATCGCGCCGGACGGGCGGATCGGGGCGGTCGCCGGGTTCCTGGACAAAGTGCCCGCGATGTGAGTGCCGCGGACGCGGTGATCACGCGAGCACGCCGGAGGGCGGCGGTCAGGGGCTTCGGCTCCTGCCGCCGCCCTCGGCGCGTGGGTGCAGCGGGGGCGCGCAGGGGGGGCGAACTGCGGCGATAGCTCAACCCCTCTTGAGGGGCCTCTCCTGACGCCCCGTTCTCAGCGCTTCGTGCCCGGCGCCATCGCAGGGGCCTGGTTGCCGGTCGGGGTGGGGGCGCTCGGAGCCGGCGGATTGCTGCCCGGATTACTCCCCGGGTTCTGACCCGGGTTCTGGCTCGCCGTGCGCTTCGCCTGCGGCGTGGCCGCATCCACAGCCGCGCCGACGACCAGCGGCTGCGGGCGCGTGGCGCCGAGGTAGTCCGCGGCGCCGATCGGGTCGAAGCGGATCACCGCGCCGGTGTGCGGGGCGTCGATCATCACGCCGCCGCCGACGTAGATGCCGACGTGGTGGATGCTGCCCGGGTTGGACAGGTCGGTGGCGTAGAAGACCAGGTCGCCGGGCTGGAGCTGGTCGACGGGGACGTGCGGGCCGGTGTACCACTGCTCGGAGGCGGTGCGGGGCATGGTGATGCCGACCGAGGTGTAGGCGGCCTGGACCAGGCCGGAGCAGTCGAAGCGGCCGTCGGTGCCGTCGCCGCCCCACTCGTAGGGGGTGCCGAGGCGGTTGTAGGCGTAGGCGATCGCGCGCACGGCCATGTCGGACGGCGCCAGGGTCGGGTCGGGGGCGCGGAAGGCCTGCTCGAGCGCCTCGATGTTCTTCACGTAGTTCTGGGTCTCCGCGTACGGCGGGATGCCCTGGTACTGCTCGACCGCGCCGGGCCCGGCGTTGTAGCCGGCCAGCATGTTCGCCACGGCGTCACCGCCTATCCCCGAGAGCTGGTGGGAGATGGCGCAGTCGTAGCGTGCGGCGGCCGGGATCGCGTCGGCCGGATTGCGCGGATCCTGTTTGCCGTCGCCGTCTTGCGGTGAAGACCAGTTGGGCCAGGTTCCGGGCATGAACTGGGCGATCCCGATGGCACCGGCCGGGGAGACGATGGTCGGGTCGAAGCCCGACTCCTGATACAGCTGGGCGGCCAGCAGCGAGGGGGTCAGCGTCGGGCACATGTGCCCGTACTGGTTCATGAGTGCGGCATCGGCGGCCGGCACGGTACCGTCGGCGATCCGGCCAACGGTGCTCAGACTGGAGCTGCCGGAGGCCACGCTCATGGTCCCGACGACGATCGCGCCTACCAGAAGGAACGGGGTGGCCACCAGCGACGCGCCGACGACGACAGATGTCTTCATCAGAGCCCTTCCTCCCTTCAGTCGATCATCGGATCAACCGATAACCAAGGTGTGCCGCAGACTGATAGAGGAAAACGACACCATAGACAAGGTATCTGCCGTCCGCATCATCCTCGTAGACTGAGTTCCCTACGCTACCGGCAGCGACACCACCACATCGCGAGTACTACGAACACCATCGTTATAACCACAGGACTGGAGGCAGGCGGTCATCGTGTCTGCACTGCAAATTCTGCATGGCGCGGCGCACACCGTGGCCACGTTCCTCGCCGACCCCACCCCGACGCCGGCGCCCCCGGCGGGCAACGACATCAACACGATCATCGGCGGCATCGCCCCGAACTGGGGCCCGTTCGGCAAGGTGGGCAACGAGGCCCGGGTGATGATCGAGGTCATCATGGCCACCGCGATCATCATCTGCCTGGGCATCGCGGTCTGGGGCGCGGCCAAGCAGCGCATCGGCGCCACGGCGCTGCGCGACACCTTCTCCGCCGAGCAGGGCAAGGGCCTGATCGTGGCCGGCCTGACCGGTGTGTTCATCATCGGATCCCTCGGCACCCTGTTCACCATCGTCTACGGCATGGCGATCTGACACGGCATGGCGATCCGCCCGGCCCCCGCGGCCGGCCGGAAGAGGTGCCACCAGGCGCCGCCGGTCAAACCCGCACGAAGCCATCCGGGTATTTGTTAGGAACTGGTGGCCCGACACGACGACGATGTAACGCGACCGGGGCATCCGGGGTGGGGAGACTTGAACATGGTTATCGACGGCGGTAGCGGCGGTCCGGGCCGCACGGGCGACGGCGGCCCACGCCGCGGCCGGCCCGGACGCGCACCGCGCATCGAGCAGCCGCAAACCATCATCCGCCTCCCCAAAGACCCCTACGACGGCGAGTTCAAGGCCCCCCGAGCCCGCCGAGGCCGAGGCGTCCTGGCCCTGGCCGCAGTCGTCGTAGTCGTCGCGGCCGTGATCGCGATCAACAGCAGCAGACACAACACCGGCGCCGCCAGCCAGGGCGCCAGCACCGGCGTCGGCGGCGGGGTGCCCCCGGCGACCGCGACGGTGGGGCAGAGCGCTCCGGCGGGGGCGGCTTCGAGTCCTGCGTTCCCCAGCGGATCGATCGGGAGCGTGCTGGTCGGATATCCGAACTCGCAGGCGGGTGCGGAGTCGGCCGCGGCCAACTACGTTTCCGCTTTCGCCTCCGATGACATGGTCCATCCCGATTCGCGGCACAAGCTGATCCAGGCGATCGCCGACCCGGCCATAGAGCCTGCGCTGCAGCAATCGCTCGACACCGCATTCAATCGCACCTTGAGCGCGTACGGCCTGGACGCACAGGGCAACCCCCCTAAAGGACAAACGTTCGTTTACCGCAACGTGCCGATCGGGGTCAGCGTGCAGTCATACACCAACGCCAAAGCGGTCGTAGCGGTGTGGGACACCACCATCGACGGCATCGCGGGTCAGGGCTCGACCGAACCCATCACGCAGACGTGGAGCACCTCGACCCTCACGCTCACGTGGGTCAACAACGACTGGCGCCTCAACGACTTCTCCCAGAGCGACGGACCGACTCCGGTGTCGACCCAGCAGGGCTCGGTGCCCGCCGACATCCAAAAGGCCGTCCAGCAGTTCGCGAGGCTCCGTTATGCTCCTTGATCCTCAGGTGCTGCACGCCGCCCCCGCCGATCCCTGCGAGCTGCTGATCGGGGCCATGAAGACGGCCTGCGACAACACGCAGCACATGGTCAACGGCACCCCGACCGCCCCCGGTACCACCGGAGGCAACAGCGTCTCCCCCGCCGATACCCTCACCGACCCTCTCGGCTCCATCGCAAAGGGCTGTGCCGAAGCCGCGCAGTGGGTCATCAACAACCTCTCCGGCGCGATCACCAAGACCGCCACCGTCAACTTCACGAACATGGGCTTCCTGAAGCAGTACGCGATCGTCTTCGCCGCCTCGGCGATCCTGACCGTTCTGCTCTGGCTGCTGTCCGTCGTCAAGCGGGCGGTGCGGGGTGACTCCATCGTCACCGCCATAGGTGAGGCCACCGGTTTTCTGTGGATGGCGGTGCTGGCCTCCGCGTTCACGCCGGTGATCCTGGCTGGGATGGTCAAGATCACCGATAGTGTCTCCGATGCCATCGGCAATGGATCCACGGCTGATCGGAACGGGTTCCTCGCCGGCTTCTCCAAGGCTCTGGATCCCAACTCCGGGCTGGGTGGCGGCCCGATCATGCTGATCTTCGTCTCTGTGCTGTCGATGATCGCCGCCGCGCTGCTCTGGCTGGAGCTCATCATCCGCGCGGCGATGCTCTACGTGGGGGCCGCGTTGGCCACGGCCGTGTACGCCGGGTTCGTCGACAAGTCGATGTGGGGGCACATTCGGCGGTGGGTGGGGTTGATGATCTCCATCGACCTCATCAAACCCATCATTGTCATCGTCCTTTCGTTGGCCACGGCTGTGTCGTCGGGGCCTCAGGACTCGTTCAGCGCCGTGCTGTCCGGGCTGGCGATCATGATTCTGTCGATCTTCGCCTCCGGGCTGGTCTACCGGTTCGTGCCGGCGTTCGGGGACGAGATGCTGACGTTGCAGAAGGAGCGCGCGGCCAAGATCGGGAAGGCCGCGATCACCAGTGCTGCCTTCACTTCCCCGGCCGGGACCATGCGCAACGGTATGGCCACTCACGCCAATCGCATCAGCGGCGCCTTCGCCGGTGGCGGTGGGGGCGGCAACATGGGCGGTGCGGTCGCCGGGATGTCCGTGGGTGCCCTGGCCAGCGGGGCCGGTGCGGCGGCGGGGATCGCGGCGCACACCGGCAGGGCTCTGACCGTTCGCCCCGGCGCGGACGGCGGCCAGGGCGGCGGCGGAGGCGGCAATGCCGGTGGTGGCAACGCCGGAGGCGGCAGCGGCGGCTCGGCCACCTCCGCCTCCCGGCTGCAGGCGACCCCCGCCCCCGTCATCCCCAAGACCCCGCCGCCACCGCGCGGCGGTTCGTGACCGTTCGTGACGGTTCGTGACCAACCCCGGTCCGGGACCGGCGAGGGAGGCGAGGACGAGATGAGGCACACCGCGAGCGCACGCATCGGCGGGTTCGCGTCCTGCGATCCCGCCGCCCGCGTTTCCCGGGTAGCGTCGAGGACAGAACCCGGCCGCGCACCACGATCACCCGCTCCCCCGCTGGAAGGCACCGCCGTGAGCACCACGCCAAGCAGTGACGTCCGCCCCCAGGGGGCCCGGCCATGAGCACCACCCAGCAGGAGCCGCCGCAGTACCGGCGGGCCTATCTGCTCGGCAAGGCCAAGCCGAGCGCGCTGATCGGGCGGAACCGGGAGACCGGGGAGATCGGCGTCATCATCGTGTGCTGCGCGATCTCGCTGCTGTCCGGGTTCTTCGTGCCCACCACGTTCTTGAAGGTGCTGGGCATCCTCGCCGGGCCCGCGCTGGCGCTGATCGTCGTGTTCATGCCCTACAACGGCCGCACCATCTACAAGTGGTTCGAGATCAACCGCTCCTACAAGCGGCTGTTGCGCTCGCCGCAGGCCACCTGGCGGTCGCGTGCCATGGAGGCCGGGACGCGGATGGACGGCGGCGAGGTGGAGATCGGCCCTCCTCCGGGTGTCGGACGCCTGCGCTGGCTGCGCGCGCAGTTCGGCCCGGACGAGATCGCGGTCCTGATGCACCTCGACCGCCGCACCGTCACCGCGACGCTGGAGATCGAGGGCCCCGGTGTCGGCTCGCGGGACTCCGAGGACCAGGAGACGCTGGTCGACCGGTTCGGCACGCTGCTGCGGCACGTGGCCAACGGCGACGGTTTCGTCACCCGGCTGCAGATGCTCGCCCGCACACTGCCCGCAGACCCGGACGCGCACGCCAAGGACGTGGCCCGGCGGGGCGACGAGAACTCCCCGCGCTGGCTCCAGGAGTCCTACGAGCACCTGCTGTCGATGGTCTCGACCTCCTCCGAACAGCACCGGGCCTACCTGGTCGCCTGCATGCCCTACACCAAGGACCTGGCCTCCGAGGCCTACGTCATCGGACGCGGCGCCGTGGACGTGGGGCTGGGCATCATCATGGCGCGCGAGCTGGCCGACATCTGCGCCCGGCTGGCCGACGCCGACATCAAGGTGCGGCAGCCTCTGGGCCCGGTCGCGCTGTCCTCGCTGATCCACTCCATGTACGACCCCGACCACCCGATCGACCACCTGCACGCGATGTCGCGGCGCAACGCCTGGCCGGCCGAGTTGGACGCCACCCACCCGCAGTTCCTGCGGGCCAAGACCCGCGAGTCGGTCACCGCCGAGCCGTGGTGCCACGCCACCGCGTGGATCAAGGAGTGGCCGCTGACCCCGGTCGGCGTGAACTTCCTGGCCCCGCTGCTGGTGCACACCCCGGACGTGATCCGGACCGTCGCGGTGACGATGGACCTGGAGCCCACCGACGTGGCCATCGAGCGGATGCTCACCGAGAAGATCAACACCGACGCCGAGGCGTCCCGGCAGGCCAAGCTCGGCCGGGTCGACGACCCCCGCGAGCGGGCCCACGCCGGCCGGGTCGACCAGCGCGGCGAGGACCTGGCCTCCGGCGCGGCCGGGGTGAACCTGGTCGGCTACATCACGGTCTCCTCGCGCGGGCCGGACCCGCTGAACCGGGACAAGCGCACGATCCGGGCCTCGGCGGGCAAGTCCTTCCTCAAGCTGGAGTGGTGCGACCGCGAGCACCACAGGGCGTTCACCAACACCCTGCCGTTCGCGACCGGACTGAAGAAGTAAGGAGGCTGACACGCCATGGCTGGAAACTCCCTCCTGGACGGCCTGATCGAGGGCTTCGCCTCGCTGGTCTTCGGCAAGGTCGAGACCACTCGCCCGCCGGTGCGCACCTCCTCCTCGCAGGCGCAGGCGGTCTATCTGCCGACCGCCGCCCCGGGCCTGGGCGACAGCGGCGTCATCATCGGCCGCGAGGTGTACTCCGGCAAGGGCTACGTCTACGACCCCTTCCAGCTCTACGGCCAGCAGCTGCCGGCCCCGCACTGGCTGGTGCTCGGCGAGTCCGGCAACGGCAAGTCGGCGCTGGAGAAGACCTATGTGCTGCGCCAGCTGCGCTTCAAGGACCGCCAGGTGGTGGTCCTGGACGCGCAGGGCGAGGACGGCGTCGGCGAGTGGCACCTGCTCGCCGAATCGCTCGGCGTCACCCCGGTCCGCCTGGACCCGCACGGCGTGCGCGGCGACAGCATCCGGCTGAACCCGCTGGACCCGGCGATCACCTCCACCGGACAGCTGGCGCTGTTGCGGACCATAGTCGAGGTGGCCCAGGGCCGGCCGCTGGACGAGCGCGCCGGCTACGCGCTGAAGGCGGCGCACCTGCGGGTCGGCGAGGCGGCGCTGCAGTACGGCCGCCAGCCCATCCTCTCGGACGTGGTCGAGGCCCTGCGCACGCCGCTGACCAGCGCCGCCGAGGACATGAACGTGACCATAGAGGACGTGCAGGCCTGGGGCCTGGACGTGGCGCTGGTCCTGGACCGGCTGGTCGACGGCGACCTGGCGGGCATGTTCGACGGGCCCACCACCTCCGGCATCGACCTGGACTCCCCGCTGATCGTCTTCGACCTGTCGGCCATCGACCGCAACTCGATCGGCATGCCGATCCTGATGGCCATCGTCGGCGTCTGGCTGGAGCACACCTGGCTGCGCCCGGACCGGGTCAAGCGCATCCTGCTGGTCGAAGAGGCCTGGCACATCATCAACTCGCCCTTCGTGGCCCAGCTGTTCCAGCGGCTGCTGAAGTTCGGCCGCCGCCTGGGCCTGTCCTTCGTCGCGGTGGTCCACCACCTGTCCGACGTCGTGGACGGCGCCGCGGCCAAGGAGGCGGCGGCGATCCTGAAGATGGCCTCGACCCGCACGGTGTACATGCAGAAGGCCGACGAGGCCAGAACCACCGGCAAGGTCCTGGGCCTGCCCCGCTGGGCCGTGGAGATCATCCCCTCCCTGACCCCGGGCATCGCGGTCTGGGACGTCAACGGCGATGTGCAGGTGGTCAAGCACATCATCACCGAGCACGAACGCCCCCTGGTCTTCACCGACCGCGCCATGACCGAGAGCTCGGCGGACGCCGCGCTCACGGCCAGCGCCGCAGCGGCCGCGCTGACGGCCGGGACGGCCGAGGAGACGGCGGCACTGGAGGCGGCCGAAGCGGACCGCCTGGCGGCCCTTCCAGCGCCCGCAACGCCGGTGCGCGCGATCGCGGCGGGGAACCAGCAGCCCATGGACCGCCAGCGGCGGTGGGCGGTGGAGCCGATCGAGGCGGATGACGACGACGAGCTGACGGCGATCGCCGGGACGCTGTTCGGGAAGAAGGCGGAGCTGCCGTACCAGGCTGAGGCGCCGTACCAGGCGGAGACGCCCGAGGTCTGGGATCGCTAGCCGGTGATCGCGCTCCTGTCCGCACCGAGCAATCTGGGCCTGCGCCCGCCCGAGCCGACCAGCGTCCCGGGCACCGCCAAAGCCCCGGAAGCCTTGCGCGAAGCGGGATTGTTCGCCCGCTTCGCCGAGGCCGGAGCCCTCGACGCCGGCGTCGTGTTGGCCGGCCGCTACCTGGACGACGCGACGCCGGGACGGCTGCGCAATCAGGACGCGATCATCGAGCACGCCCGGCGGCTGGCCCGCCGCATCGCCGAGATCCGGTCCGAGGGCAGCTTCCCCCTGGTGATCGGCGGGGATTGCAGCCTGGTGGTCGGAGTGGGGCTCGCCCTGCGCCCGGCCGGCCGCTTCGCGCTCGTGCACCTCGACGGCCACACGGACTTCCGGAACCCCGGCAACTGCGAGTCCTGCGCGGCGCTGGCGGGCGAGGATCTGGCCGCGGCCGTCGGACGCCACTGGCCGGCGATCGCGGACATCGAAGGGCTCGGACCGTACTTCGCCCCGGCGGACACGGTGCACGCCGGATGCCGCGACGACGACGCCGAACTGGACGAGGTCCGCGCCGCCATCGGCCTCACGATAAGGGCCTCCGAGATCATCGCCGACGGCGCCGCGGCCACCGCCGACCGGATCCGCGACCGCGTCGACCGGCCCGGCATCGACGGCTACTGGCTGCACCTGGACGTGGACATCCTCGACGCGGCCGTGATGCCGGCGGTGGACAGCCCCGACACCGGCGGCCTGCACGCCGGCCAGCTGACCGAGCTGCTGGCCGCCCTCGCGCCGCGCGCGGTCGGCGCGCACGTCACCGTCTACGATCCCGATCTCGACCCGGACGGCCGGTACGCGCGGGTGCTGGTGGACGTCGTGACCGAGGGCCTGGGGCGCCTGGGGAGCGAGCTGTCCGGACAATCAGGAATCTGATCCGAGCGCCTTCTCGACGTCCGCGATCTCGGCCTCGATGTAGACGCTGTCCGCCAGCGTCCGGAATCCGAGCACCCGGTTGATCGAGGCCATGTGGTCCAGGTCGGCAGTCTGGGTCATCACCTGCCGGGCCGCGGGACGCTCGGCGACGAGCGTGCGCAACTGCGCCGCCTTTACAGCCAGCCCGAGACCGTGGCCGCGGTGCTCACGCCGTACCGCGGTGTCGAGCTGCTGCACGACGGTCGGCCGGGCGGCCCCGATCGTGACGATGGTGATGGCGGCGACCTCGCCGGTCGCCTCCTCGACGGCCACCACCGCACGGGATTCGCGACCGGCCTCGGCGTTGCGGGCCTCCTCCTCCCGCACCCGCGCCGGCGTCCACTGCGGTTCATCCCATCGGAGGTCACCGGAGACCGCGTCGTCCATCGCCTGCCGGGCGACAACGTAGGACGCGAGCAGGCTTTCGGGAGCGGTGTCGGTCCACGACTCAAGGCGGTATCCGTCGGGGACCGGAACGCTCCACAGCGTTTGGTCGACCTCGGCGAGGATGAGGATCTGCTGGACGTACCGCAGCGTAGGCCGAAAGCCCAAGCCGGCTCCCCAGAATTCGCCCGAGTCGTGGGAATCGGCGGATCCGATAACCCGGGTCCGGCCCTCGGCGCGCGCCGCCTCGATCAGTATTCGAAGAAAGTCGGTCGCGATGCCCCGGCGACGCCGATCGGGCCGGATGCGGATCTCGATAAGCGCGGTCTGTGTGTTCTCCCTCGCGGGCAGCTGAAGGAAACCGGCGGCTTCCTTCGTTCCCCCGTCGTCGCCGAACCACAACTGCGCGAAGTCGCCTTTGGTCGTTCCCGTGCGCAAGGCATATGCCAGCTCCGGCCCCGACCTCGACGGCCGCAGCGGTCGGTCCGCCGCGTCGAGTTCCGCCAAGAAGGCCGCGGCCTGCTCAAAGTCGCTGTCAGAGGCCTGAGTCTCGTCGAACCGCGTGAACTCCATCCATCCCTTATAGCGTGAAGTCCAGTAATCGCGCCGCCTCGTTTTCGCTCTGACAGGGCCACACGTCCCCGCAGGTGCAGAACACAGGCCCCGGTTCCCCGTCCAGACCCCGCACCTCCACCCTCTGATGCACCGCGAAAAGCACCCCCACCCAGTTGCGGTAATCCGGGGCGACGTGATCGTCAAGACTTGCGACACTCATGTATGTCCTCCAGTCTCCGCGCTGTCCGGCGACACCGTCTTCCGGACGCGGTGTCCAACGACGCCGCCCGGCGCGGGTGACGGGTGAATTCTGTGATGGGAGTTGCTGCATGAAGTACCGCGTCCTCGGGAGTGACGGTCCGCGGGTCTCCGCGCTCGGACTCGGCTGCATGGGCATGTCCGACTTTTACAGCGTCACCCCCGAGTCCGAAGCGGAGTCGATCTCGGTGTTGCACCGGGCGATCGACGATCTCGGGGTGACGCTATTGGACACCGCCGACATGTACGGGAAGGGCGCGAACGAGAAGCTGGTCGGGCGGGCGCTGACCGGCGGCCGGCGGGACGCGGTGGTGCTGGCGACGAAGTTCGGCATCCGGCGCGACCCGGAGACCGACGAGCGTTCGATCCGCAACGATCCCGAGTACATCCGGGCCGCCGTCGACGCTTCGCTGGCCCGCCTCGGTGTCGACCACATCGACCTCTACTACATGCACCGCCGCAACCCCGATGTCCCGGTCGAGGAGTCGGTCGGCGCGATGGCGGAGCTGGTGCGGGCGGGCAAGGTGCGCTTTCTGGGTCTGTCCGAGGTGAACGCCGAGACCCTGCGCGCCGCGCACGCGGTGCATCCGATCACCGCCCTGCAAAGCGAATACTCGTTGTTCACCCGCGACATCGAGGCCGAGGTGCTGCCCGCGGCCCGCGAACTCGGCATCGGGATCGTGCCCTACTCCCCGGTCGGGCGCGGGCTGCTGACCGGTGCCATCACCTCGACGGAAGGGCTGGCCGCCGACGACTTCCGGCGTTCCAACCCGCGCTTCGCCGACGGCAATCTGGAGGCGAACCTGAAGCTGGTCGCGGAGCTGCGCGCGGTCGCCGAGGAGACCGGCCACAGCCCGGTGCAGCTGGCGCTGGCATGGCTGCTGGCGCAAGGGCCGGACATCGTGCCGATCCCGGGCACCAAGCGGATCAAGTACCTGGACGAGAACTCGGCCGCGGCGGACATCGAGCTGAGCGCCGAGCAGCTGGCCCGGATCGAGGCCGCGGTGCCTCACGGGGCCGCGTCCGGGGAGCGCTACGCGCCTGATTCGGCGCGGCGGACCGAGCGCTAGACGATTGATTCCTGGGGGTACCGGCGGCGAAACGGTTGATCAGCGGCGCCTGGCCGCTGATCAACCGTTTCGCAAGACTGCTTGTCAGGTGCGGTGCTGCTTGCCGGAACCCCCAGGAATCAACCGTCTAGAAAGCGTTGGGGCGCCTGGCGAAAAGGACTCCGTCCACCGCCGATGACAGCCGGATAAGCCTTCGACAAACACGGCTCGCTGTGCCGTAAGGGCCTCTGAGGTACCTGAGGGTCATACCTAAGGTACCTCAGCGCCCAAGGACTGGCCTGTTGCCTCATGTGTAGGGGGCACCTCCCGCCGGAGACTAGTACACGTCACCGAAGTGGGAGTCATCGAGAGGCTGGAACCGGAACCATGAACAACACCGTCTTCACTCTGGAGATCGCCAACGCCCGCCGCACCGAGCTGATCGAGCAGGCGCGCCGCCACGGACTGGCCAAGCGCGCCCGCAGGACGCGGGACATAAGCCCGGACAAGGTACATACCGTGCACGCCGGATCACGTTCCGGTGAAAGGTCGATGACCTGACCGGGACCCCTGTGCGATGCTCGACCATGTGTCGATGCGCCAGGTGAGCCCCGTCTTCGTCGGCCGCGGGCCGGAGCTGTCCAAGCTCCGCTCGCTGCTGGCCAGCGCGTCCCGGGGCGAGCCCGCGGTGGTGGTCGTCGGCGGGGACGCCGGGATCGGCAAGTCCCGGCTGATCGAGGAGTTCGTCCGGCCGCTGCTGGACCCGGACCCCGCCGCCGGCGATCCGGGCTCGGCTTCCTTCAGCGACGTGCGGGTGCTCATCGGCGGCTGTGCCGAACTCGGCGACGAAGGTGTGGCCTACGCCCCCTTCGCCGCCGCGCTGCGCCAGCTGCTGCGCGACTTCCCCGGCGCCTTCGGGGACGGCGACGGCGTGCGCCGCCGCGAGCTGGCCTGGCTGCTGCCGGAACTGGCCGAGGGCCTGTCCGGCGACGACTCCCCGCGCGGCGGCATGATGCGCCCGGCAGGCATGGAGCGCCACAGCGACGCGCTGCCGGCCGTGACGCGCGCCGGTGAGCAATCCGTACGCGGGCACCTCTTCGACGCCGTCCTGGGGCTGCTGGAGGACCTCGGCTCGGCCGAGACCCTGCTGCTGGTCCTGGAGGATCTGCACTGGGCCGACCGTTCCACGCGCGATCTGCTGGGCTTCCTGTCCCGGTCGCTGCGCGACTCGCGGGTCCTGGTGGTGGGCAGCTACCGCACCGACGACCTGCACCGCGGCCATCCGCTGCGGCCGTTCCTGGCCGAGCTGGACCGGATCCGGGGCGTGCGGCGGATAGACATCGGCCCGCTGACGACCGGCGAGACCGTCGAGCAGCTCGCCGCGATCTACGGCAAGACCGGCCGGGATCTGCCGCCGGGGTTCGCCGAGGAGGTGTTCGCGCGCGCCGAGGGGAACCCGTTCTTCACCGAGGAACTGGCGTGCGCGGCCGACGGCTCCAGCCTGATGCCCTCGGACGTCAGCGGTTTCGCGCTCTCCGACACCCTGCGGGACCTGCTGCTGATCAAGGTGGAGCAGCTTCCCGAGCCCACGCAGCGGATGCTGCGCCTGCTGTCGGCGGCGCTGCCGCCGGTGGACCACCGGTTCCTGCTCCTGGTCACCGGGGCCACCGACGACGAGCTCAACGAGCAGATCCGCCCGGCGTTCCAGGCGCACATCCTGGTCCCCGGCGAGAGTCCGACCAGTTATCGGTTCCGGCACGCCTTGCTGCGCGAGGCCGTGCACAACGAACTCCTTCCGGGCGAGCACTCGGCTCTGCACCGCAAATACGCCGAACTGCTGGAGGCCGAGCCGTCGCTGGTCGCCGCGGAGGCCCGGGAAGTCGAGCTGGCACACCACTGGTATTCGGCAAGGGACTATCCGCGCGCCTATGACGCGGCGGTGCGGGCGGCCGAGGCCGCGGACGCGCGGTACGCGTACGTCGAGGAACACCAGATGCTGGAGCGCGCGCTGGACCTGTGGGACCAGGTGCCCACGCCCGGCCTGGAGTACGCCCGGCTGCTCTACAAGACCGCCTGTGCCGCGCACCTGGCCGGCGACCCGCACCGCGCGCTGTCCCTCACGGACAAGGCCCTCAAGCGGGTCGACCCGGAGCAGGACCCGGAACTGGCCGCGCTGCTGCACCACCTGCGCAGCCGGGACCACCACATCCTGGGCCGCGGCGACGGGATGGCGGACATCTGGGCCGCGCTGGACCTGGTGGACGGCGAGCAGTGCCCGCAGGTGCGCGTGCAGATCACGAACAGCGCCTCCTTCATCAAGATGCTGACGTCCGACGACATCGACGCCGCGCTGCGCTTCGCCGAGGAGACCGCGCTGCTGGCCGACAAGATCGACTCGGACCTGTACCGGATCGCGGCGGCCATCACCAAGGGCACGGTGCTGGCCGGGCAGGTCTCCCTGGGCACGCACGAGGAGGGCCTGGCCATCCTGCGGCAGGCCATCATCGACGGTCTGGGCTACGGCGATCCGGGCATCATCGGCCGCGGCTACATCAACCTGTGCAGCGCGCTGGAGACCCTGGACCGGCACCAGGAGGCCGTGCAGGTGGCCCGCGCGGGGCTGGCCGAGCTGAAGCGGCGCGGGGTCCGGCTGCGGGTCGCCGAGAGCATGCTGTGGCTGAACATGGCCGAGTCGCTGATCGCGCTCGGCGACTGGGAGGGCGCGGACGCCGCGCTGACCTCCAGCCTGGACCTGGACCCGCCGGGCATCCACGGCGCCACGACCCACGAGTACCTGGCCGACCTCGCGGTGCTCGGCGGCGACCCCGAACAGGCCCGCAGCGAGCTGGCGCTGGGCTCGCGCATCCCGAGCCGGACCTTCGAGCACCAGTACGCGCTGCCGGGCATCCGCCGCGAGATCGAGAAGGCGGTGTGGCTGACCCGCTCGATCAGCGATGCGCGCACAGCGTTCCAGGTCTTCCTGGACAAGCCGCAGTTCCTGGGCGATGAGCGGTACGCCTGGCGGGTCCTGACCGCGATGGCGATGGCCGAGGCCGACCACGCAGAGCTTTGTCGATCTACACAGCCGACACGTGCCGCGGCCCGCTCCGGCACCTCGGCCGTGGACACCGCGGGCTCGGCGATCGTGGCGGCCCTGGCCGAGCGCGCCGGCCGGCTCCCGGCCCTGACCCCGAGCCAGGCCGCGGCCGCCGCGCAGGTGGCGGCGGAGCTGGCGCGCTGGCGCGGCGTCGCGGGCGCCGCGGAGTGGGCCACCGCGAGCGAGCTGGCCTCCCGCGAGGGCGTCCACGCGCATCAGGCCGCGTACATCAACTTCCGCGCCTCCGAGGCCTGCGCCGCCAACGGCGACCGCGACACCGCCGCCGAACTACTGCGCCGCGCGGTCCGGGCGGTCGCCACCCTTCCGGACGGCCCGCTGTGCCAGGAGGTGCAGGCCCTGGCCCGCCGCGCCCGGCTGGACATCAGCGACTGCATGCCGGAGGCCCCGGCGCCCGGCGGCGGCAAGGGTGCGGACTCCGGCGCGCCGCTGGGACTGACCGCACGCGAGTTGGAGGTGCTGGCGCTGGTCGCGCAGGGCCTGTCGAACCGGCAGATCGGCGAGCGGCTGTTCATCTCGACGAAGACCGCGAGTGTGCACGTCTCCAATATCCTGGCCAAACTGGGAGTTTCCGGACGCGGCGAGGCGGCGGCGGTCGCGCATCGGCTGCGAGTCTTCGAGCAGGCATAGGATTCGCCGCACTCCGGCGGCATCCGTCCTCGATATTCGTTCCCTGAGTCGCGGTCGGCACGCACAGTCACTCCCCGTCGATCGCTTGCGAACCCTGCGCGATCCCTCATTCGGATGGATCGCCCCGCGCCGTTCCCCTGACACGCCCCGGCAGAGGTCCACACTGATGGTTCGCGCGAGTTTCACGTCGTGCGCCGTCCGTCGAAAGGCCGCCATGAAGACACCGGTCATGCCCGCGATCGAGGAGCTGCTGCACGCGGCGTTCGACGCCGCGCCGATGCCGGCGGTCCTCGCCGAAGGCCCCGATCACCTGCTGCTGGCCGCCAACGACGCGTGCCTGGCCGACTTCGGCGCGCCGGCGCTGCGGCGGCCGGTCGCCGAATCGCTGCCGGAGCTGGCCGCCACCGGTCTGCCCGCGGCCCTGGACCAGGCCTACGACACCGGACGCGCGGTGCTGCTGCGGGACCGGATGGTCCGGCGGCGCGGCGGGGACCGGTACTACACGCTGGTGTGCGTGCCGGCCAGCGGCGGCGTCGCGGTGTTCTGCCGCGACGAGACCGAGCGGGTGCGGCGGGAGCAGGCGCTGCTGGAGGAGGAGACCCGCAACCGCAACATGGCGGTGATGCTGCAGCGTTCCCTGCTGCCGCAGCGGATCATCCAGCCGGACGAGATCCGGCTCGCGGCGTGCTACCTGCCGGCGCTGGTGCGCTACGAGGACTCCTCGCTGGACGACGATCCGGTGCTGGAGGTCGGCGGCGACTGGTACGACGCGATCCCGCTGGGCGCCGGCCGCACCGCGCTGGTGGTCGGCGGCGTGACCCCGCAGGCCGGCGGCGTCGGCGTCCGCGCGGCGGCGGTGATGGGGCGGCTGCGCGCGGCGGTACGGGCGTACGCCTCGCAGAACCTGCCGCCCGGCGAGGTGATGTACCACCTGGACCGGCACGCCCTGGACTTCGACGGCGAGCGCACCGGATCCCCGGTCGCGACGCTGGTGTACGCGGTCCACGACGCCGACAGCGGCTCGCTGACGTACGCGAACGCCGGCCACCTGCCGCCGCTGCTGCGGCTGCCGGACGGGTACGTGGTGGTCCTGGAGGGCGCCTCGGGGCCCTCGCTGGGCAGCGGCGACTGGACCTGGCAGGAGGCCGCCGTCGCGGTGCCGTCGGGGTCGTATCTGGCCTTCTACACCCAGGGCCTGCTGGAGCGCGGCACCGGCGATCTGCGGCGGGTGTTCGCCCGCGCGCCGGAGGAGGAGCCGCCCCGCCCCGGCGCGGGCCCGGTGGACCTGGTCCGCGACCACATCCTGGCCTCCATCGACCCGCTCTCGGTCTCCAGCGGCGGCCTGGACCCCGCCGGCGCGGTGCGCACGGACGACGTGGCACTGCTGGTGGCGCACGTCCCGGTCTGGACCGGCGCGCACGCGGCACTGTTCCGTTCAGCCTCGGTGGAACTGGTCGGCGGCCCCGAGATCGCCGCACACGCCCGCAGCTACACCGCCGGCGTCCTGACCACCTGGGGCGTCGCCGAGGACCTCACCGACACCGCGGTCCTGGCGGTCAGCGAACTGGTCGCCAACGCCGTCACCCACGGCACCGCCCCGGTGGTCCTGCGCCTGCGCCGCACCGACCGCCGCCTGATCATCGACGTCGCCGACCAGTCCGACCACCTCCCCCGCCGCCGCCTGGCCCGCGAGACCGACGAGGACGGCCGCGGCATCAGCATCATCGCGGCGGTGGCCGCGGCCTGGGGCGCGCGACCGCTGCCGGAGGGCAAGTCGGTGTGGTGCGAGTTCGAGTTCTGAGGCGCTACGGCCCTGACGGACTCCGGCCTCGAACGGTTCAGGCGATCGCGGCGATGTCGCCGTCGTCGAAGTAGATGGCCTGGTGCAGCCGACCACCCAGCGCCACGGCGTACCGGGCCAGGACCTCCTGGCCGGACACCATGCCCCGCTCTATCTGCGAGATACGGCCCTTGGTGACACCCATCCGGTCGGCCACCTGCTGCTGAGTCAGGCTGCGGCTTCGCCGGAGCTCGGCGAGCCGGTACCCGGTCGCCTCGGCGAGCAGTTTGACCTTCCTCTCGGCAGCCGCCTCCTCGCCACCGGCCTCCGCGACGAACTCGGCGCGGACATCACTCCATTTCACGTACCCGGCCACTGTCAATCCTCCTCTGCGCCATGTTCGTTCAGGTACTGCTGATATCGCTACTCCGCCAACGGGGATCGCCTCGTCATACCATCGCTGCCACTGCCCAGCCTTGTCACCGGCGACAAGCAGAATGGTTGATCGCCAGGGATCGAACGCGAACAAAATACGGACCGTACCCGGGCGCAGCTCTTTGAGATTGGCGATCACCGACCCGCGGATCGTGTCCACCAACGGCCTGCCCAAGCCCGGACCGACCGTGGCCAGCACGTCAAGCGCGTCGGAGACCCGTGTGCGATCGGGGAGGTCCAACGCCCTAATCCAGTCCAACACGAGTATAGCATTCACTAAACCTTGCGTTCATCCCCTCACCCTCCGTACTCACCACCGCCCCTTCCGTCCCTCTCCCCACACCCGCTTCGACGCCGCTCCCCACCGGCCCGTATATTGCAGTGCACCCACAGCCGTCCCCTCAAGATGCCCTGCCGCCCAAGGCGGGTCGGGCGATAGCATGGGACCTCGGGTTGTCGGTCGCCGGCCTTCGCGCGGTCGGCGGGGGGACATCGATCTCAGGAGCTGACGGATGAGTGTGGCGGGCGCTGTCGCCTGGCCGGCGCGCACCATATGGTGGCCGCGTTGGCGTCGTGCGACCGTCGCGAGCGCTCCTGCGAACGGAGTCGCCGCTGTCGTGGCGGCGCTGCGGGAGGCGTTGAACACCCCGACCGAGGATGCCGACGACCTGTCCGCCAGCGGGAACCATCCGCTGGCGATGATCGGCGGGAGCACCGCGCCGCGCGGGCACCGGGCGCTGCAGCCCGGTGACGGGCCGTCGCTGGCCGACCTCTACTACGCGCACCGGCTCTCGCTGGTGCGCCTGGCCATCCTGCTCGTGGACGACAAGGCCTCGGCCGAGGACGTGGTGCAGGACTCCTTCACCGGCCTGTGGCGCCGCTACGGCGACGACCTCACCGGCATGGAGAACCCGCTCGGCTACCTGCGCACCGCCGTGGTGAACAACGCGCGCTCGGTGCTTCGCCGCCGCAAGACCGCGCGCGGCTACACCCCGCCGCACGTGCCGGACGCCGCCAGCGCCGAGTCCGTGGCGCTGCTGTCCGAGGAGCACCGCGAGGTGCTGGAGGCCATGCAGAAGCTGCCCCCGCGCCAGCGCGAGGTCCTGGTGCTGCGCTACTGGTCCGACCTGTCGGAGGCGGACATCGCCGACGCGCTGGGCATCAGCCGGGGCACCGTGAAGTCGACGGCGAGCCGCGGGCTGGAAGCGCTCGGCAAGATTCTCAAGGGCTGAACGTTCCGGGCTCGGGAGCACTCGAGGGCTGAAATACCCCACCACCGTCACTCTCAGGAGTGAATCAGTATCACGGTTTGCCAAATTCTGCTGCGCGGCTGTCGCCCCTCTATTGAGTTCTCTGTTGAATTAGAGCACGCTGCCTTGCTACACCCAACGTTTCTGACGACCCGTCAGGTGGTAGCACTCGATGACCTCCGCGCGCTCACCGCGATTCCGTATCAGTCATGACCGCCACAACCGCCCGATAGCGACGGCGATCGTCGTCGCGGCCCTGTCGCTGTCCCTCGGCGCGTGCGGCGCACGCCTTTCCGCCGACCAGAAAGCCGAGGCCATCGCCTACGGCCAAGGCGCCCACGACGGCTCGCAGAACGCTGACGGCTCCCAGAGCTCCAGCGCCAACGGGACCACCACAGGCGGGACGACCGGTGGCACCACCGGAGGCACGACCGGGGGTTCCTCCGGCGGCAGCGCGTCCGGCGGTACCAGCGGCGGATCGTCCGGCGGCGCGGCGGGCGGCAGCGGTGGCAGCACCGGCGGGGGCACCGGCGGCAAGAGTTCCGGGGGCACCACCGGCGGCAAGACCTCTGGCGGCGGCACCGGCGGTACCGGTGGCACGGGAGGCGGGAGCGGCGGCGGCTCAGGGGGGTCCGGGGGTACCGGCTCCGACACCTGCGTCGGCACCGCCTCCGGCTCCAGCGCCACCGGCGTCACCGCGACCAGCATCAGTCTGGGCAACGCCAGCGACCTGTCCGGCCCGATCGGCGGTCTGTTCAGCTCGGCGCCGCAGGCCGTCCAGGCGTACGTGGCCTACTTCAACGCCACGCACCCGAACGGCATCTGCGGCCGCAAGCTCACCGTGCACTCCTACGACTCGCAGACCTCCGACGCCGGCGACAACCAGCAGACGCTGACCGCCTGCCAGGCCGACTTCGCCCTGGTCGGCTCGGTCTCCGCCTTCGACTCCGGCGGCGCGGCGTCCGCGGCCCAGTGCGGCATCCCGGATCTGCAGGCGGTGAGCACCACCCGGGTCCGGCAGACCTGCGCGGTCTGTTTCGGCACCGACTCCCAGCAACTGCCGCTGGTGCCGCAGGTGCAGCCCGACTTCTGGAACAAGCAGTTCCCGGGAGCGAGCGCCAAGGCCGCGTTCCTGTACGTGGACACCGGGACCACGGCGCAGCAGGCGAAGTCGTGGGAGGCGGCCTACGCCAAGGACGGCTTCACCTGGGTCCTGAACCAGCCGATCGGCGTCTCGGAGTCGAACTACACGCCCTATGTCGTGAAGATGCAGCAGTCCGGCGTGCAGTACGTGCAGTTCCTCGGCGCGTATCAGGAGGCCGCGACCCTCGCGCAGGCCATGCAGCAGCAGGGTTTCACGCCGAAGGTCTTCGTCCTGGACCCGACCGGCTACGACCCGAACTACGTGCAGCAGGCCGGCTCGGCGGCGAACAACACCTTCGTCTTCAGCAACGCGGCCATGTTCGAGGAGGCGGGCTCGAACCCTGAGCTGCAGCTCTACACCAAGTGGCTGCACCAGGTGGCCCCGGGCGCCGCGCCCACCTACTTCGGGATGTTCGCCTGGTCCTCGGCCGAGCTGTTCACCAGGCTGGCCAACCAGATCGGGCCGAACCTCACCCGGCCAGCGATGGTGAAGGCGCTGGCCGGGGTGCACAACTACACCGGGAACGGGCTGTTCGCGCCGCAGGACGTCGGCGGCAAGCAGACCTCCCCGTGCGCGCTGTTCATGCAGTACACCGGGTCCGCGTGGAAACGGGTCTCCCCCGGCTCGGGCTGGACGTGCGGGAACCTCATCAACTCCGGCGTCAACTGAGATCGGCGCCGCCGGATGAATGTCT
Source organism: Catenulispora sp. MAP12-49 (assembly GCF_041262705.1). NCBI lineage: Bacteria > Bacillati > Actinomycetota > Actinomycetes > Catenulisporales > Catenulisporaceae > Catenulispora > Catenulispora sp. MAP12-49. The sequence goes on from NZ_JBGCCP010000010.1 coordinate 22,117, forward strand.
TCCTCACGTACACCATCCTGGGCCTGGTCATCGGCGCTTCCTATGCGATCGCCGCGTCGGGCCTGGTCCTCACCTACGCCACCACCCGGATCTTCAACGTCGCGCACGGCGCCACCGCGATGGTCATGGCGTTCGTGTACTGGGAGCTGGCCTACAACCAGGGCCTGTCCAACTGGCTGGCGGTGCTGATCGTGGTGTTCGGGGTGGCGCCGCTGTTCGGGGCGCTGCTGGAGCGCTGGGTCATCCGCCGGGTCGCCGACTCCGGGATCGGGGTCACGCTGGTGGTGACCTGCGCGGTGCTGGTCGGGCTGATCGGCGCCGCGGAGAAGATCTGGCCGCCGGGCGTGCACCAGGTGCAGCAGTTCTTCGCCGGGCACGGCGTCACGATGGGCATGGTGCGGATCAGCGGCAACGACCTGCTGACCGTGGCGCTGGCGGTGGTCGTCGGGGCCGTGCTGTGGGCGTTCCTGTCGTTCACCCGGCTCGGCGTCGCGATGCGCGCGGCGGTGGACGACAAGGAACTGCTGGCGCTGCACGGCGGCCGGCCGCACCTGATGTCCTCGATCGCCTGGGCCATGGGCTCGGCCCTGGCCGCGCTGGCCGGGATCCTGCTGGTCTCCGCGCAGCCCAGCGAACTGAACTACATCTCGCTGACGCTGCTCGTGGTGAACTCCTACGCCGCCGCGATGGCCGGCCGGCTGACCAGCCTGCCGCGGACCTTCGTCGGCGCGCTGGTCCTGGGGCTGCTGAACGCCTACGCCTCCGGGTACCTGTGGACCGGCCCCGGCTGGACCGGCTTCCGCGAGGCGATACCCGCCATCTTCCTGTTGTTGATGCTGTTGCTGATGCCGCAGGCCCAACTGCGCGTCGGCCGGCTGGCCGGCGTGGCGGGGGTGCGGACGCCGGAGATGCGCCGGGTGGCACTGGCCTCGGCGCTGCTGCTGCTCGCGGTGGTCTTCGGCAACGCGGTGCTCAGCGAAGTGAACGTGAACCGGATGGCGCTGGGGCTGTGCTTCGCGATCCTGGCGCTGTCGCTGGTGCCGTTGACCGGGTTCAGCGGATACGTGTCGCTGGCCCAGTTCAGCTTCTTCGGCGTCGGGGCGCTGACGGTCGCGAAGCTGCACTCCTCGGCACCGACCGCGATCCTGGCCGGGGCGCTGCTGGCAGCGGTCGCCGGGATCCTGGTGGCGTTGCCGTCGTTGCGGTTGCAGGGCCTGTATCTGGCCCTGTCGACGATCGCGTTCGCGCAGATCATGGACACGATGGTGTTCCAGAACCCGTCCCTCGGCGGGTTCGGCGGGTCGCTGGCGACCAAGCGCCTGGACATGTTCGGCTACCGGTTCACCTCCGACAAGGCTTACGCCGTCTTGGCCGCGGCGGTCTTCTGCTTGGTGGGCGCGGCGGTCATCGTGCTCCGCAAGGGCCGCTATGGCAGGGTCCTGATCGCTTTGCGCGACTCGCCGGCGGCCTGCGCCACGCTGGGCCTGAACCCGCGCACGGCGCGGGTGGCGGTGTTCGCGGCGTCGGCGGCCGTGGCCGGGCTCGGCGGCGGGCTCTACGCCGGACTGCAGAACCAGGTCGGGAGCACGAACTTCCAGTTCTTCAACAGCCTGCCGCTGCTGCTGATCGTGGTGTGCGCGGGAGTGACGTCGGTGAGCGGCGCGCTGCTCGGCGGGATGCTGCTGATGGCGCTGAACAGCTATCCGAGCGTGCAGGCCTATCTGTTCCTGATCCTGGCGGTCGCCGCGGTCGGGCTCGGGAAGCAGCCGAACGGGATCACCGGATGGCTGTTCTCCTTGCGGGACAACCCTTTGGGCGCGCGGCTGGGGATCAGCTCGGCGGGAATCGCCCGAGGTATCGCGAACCGCTCCATAGCGGGTAAGGGTTCTGGGACCGACGACCCGGTCATGGTCGGGGACGGCGCGGAGGTCGAGGCGTGACCCGGTTGGACGTGAAGGACGTGACAGTCCGCTTCGGCGGCGTGACGGCGGTGGACAGCGCCACGATCTCGGCCGACGGCGGCCAGGTGACCGCCCTGATCGGGCCGAACGGGGCCGGGAAGACCACGCTGTTCAACGTGGTCACCGGCTTCCAGCGGCCGACCGCCGGCAAGGTGTTCCTGGACGGCGGCGACATCACGCACACGCCGACGCATCGCCGTGCCAGGCATGGGATCGCGCGCACCTTCCAGAGGCTGGAAGCGTTCGGCTCGCTGACCGTCGAGGAGAACATCCGGGTCGCGGCGGACGCCGTGCGGGCGAAGAACACCAAGCCGGCTCAGGTGACCCGGGGGCTGATCAAGCGGATCGGGCTGGAACGCTATGCCCACGCGCGCGCCGACTCGGTGCCGACCGGCGTCGCACGGCTGGTGGAACTGGCGCGGGCGCTGGCGATCGACCCGGAGCTGCTGCTGCTCGACGAGCCCTCTTCGGGACTGTCGGAGGCGGAGACCGACGCGTTCGGCGAGTTGCTCCGGGACCTGGCGGCGCAGGGTCGGGCCGTGCTGATCGTGGAGCACGACATGGGGCTCATCATGCGGGTCTCGAACCTCATCCATGTGCTGGACCGGGGCAAGCTCATCGCCTCCGGGACGCCGGCGGAGGTGCAGGCGGATCCGTTGGTGCGCAAGGCGTATCTCGGCGAGGACGAAGAAGAAGAAGAGAACGAGGAACAGGAAGAGAAAGAGTCCGGAGGCTGGTTCTGATGGCGCCGATCCTGGAGCTGGAGAACGTCCACGCGGCGTACGGCCGTATCGAGGTGCTGCACGGCGTCGACCTGGCGGTCCCGCGCGGCGCCGTGGTGGCTCTGCTCGGGCCGAACGGGGCCGGGAAGACGACGCTGATGAAGGTGTGCTCGGGACGTCTGCGGGCCACCTCAGGCCACGTACACCTCGGCGGCTCGCACGTGAACAACGCCGCCCCGGACGCCTTAGCCCGCGCCGGCCTGTGCACGATCCCCGAGGGCCGCGGCATCTTCCCGAACCTGACGGTCGCGGAGAACCTGCGGCTGTCGGGACTGGCGGGGCAGTCCTCGGCGGCGGAGATCTACGAGACGGCGTTCAGCCGGTTCCCGCGCCTGGCCGAGCGCTACGACCAGCTGGCCGGCTCGATGTCCGGCGGCGAGCAGCAGATGCTCGCCATGGCCCGGGCGCTGGTGACCAATCCGGCGGTGCTGCTGGTCGACGAGCTGTCGATGGGGCTGGCCCCGCTGATCGTGAGGCAGTTGTACGACGTGCTCGGGCAGATCGCGGAGCAGGGCGTGACCGTGGTCGCGGTGGAGCAGTTCGCCGACATGGCGTTGCGGGTCGCGGACTTCGCGGCGGTGATGACGCACGGCAGGATCGTGGCCTTCGACGAGCCGGAGGTCATCCGGCGGGATCTGGCCGCGTTGTATCTGGGAGGTGCGGCAGCGTGAGTACTGGGCCATCAGGAAAAGCTGGGCCATCCGAAAAGGCTGGGCCATCAGGAAGGTCACGGAGTTCAGGGGTGCGGCGGGGCGGTGCGGCCGCCGCGGCGGTGGCGCTCGGGGTGCTGACGGCGCCCGCGGTGTGGGCCGGGCCCGCGCCGGCGCCCAGGCCCGCGGACGGCGGGTCGCCGCCGGGGCTGGGCGGCTGGACGATCTCGGCCTCGGCCGCGCCGGTCACCATGGAGATCTACGACCCGAAGATCCCGATCCCGGCCCAGCCGGGGCAGCCGAACCTGGAGTTCGACCTGTCCTACACGCGGGCCAGCTACGGGTCCGGGCCGACCGGGGCCGCGACGGCCAGCTGGCTGTGGCCCGGGGACGCGATCGCGTTCGGGCTGGGGCAGCTCTTCAACAGTCCGAACGTGAAGTACCCGATCCTGACGAACGTGCAGTACCCGGGCAGCACCCCGGACGCCACGATGCAGCCGATCCCGGGCTCGTACATGCAGTCCCACACGGACGGCAACGGGTCCACGTCGGTGTCGACGTTCGGGCTGCCGCTGCCGGGGACCGGGCCGTCGCTGCCGGGGCAGGCGCCGTCGAGCGCGCCGTCCTCGGCGCCGTCGTCCTCCTCCGGCGGCCTGCTCGGCGGGCTGCTGCCCCAGCCGCAGCTGCCGGACCTGGGGTCGCTCATCCAGTTCCTCACCGGCCAGTCGGCGCTGGTGGACGTGCAGGGCGAGCGGTCGCAGTCCTCGGCGACGGTGACCAACGGCAAAGCCGTGGCCACCGCGGAGTCCGACGCCGGGAAGCTGCTGATCCTCGGCGGGCTGATCGAGTTCGACGGCCTGAAGGTCACCTCGCAGAGCACGTCGGACGGCGTCAGGGGCGCCTCGACCGGGAACGTCGACTACGGCTCGATGTCGGTGGCCGGGGTGAGCTTCGGCATCACCGCGAACGGGATCCAGACCCCCTTCGGCCTGATCGCCCTGCCGCAGCTGCCGGACGCGATGAACCAGCTGCTGGCGCCGCTGGGCATCTCGGTGGCGCTGCCGGCGGCCGGCGACCTGTCGAAGGACACCGCGGGCGAGATGTTCAGCCACGGCCTGCAGGTCACCATCGACACGGCGAAGCTGAAGGCGATGCTGCCGCTCACGCCGGTGCTGAACCAGCTCTTCGCCCAGATCCCGCCCTCCCTCACCCAGCAGCTGCCGCCGCAGCTGAGCCAGATCATCAGCATCCTGCCCCAGCTGGCCCCGAAGATCGTGCTGACGGTCGGCTCGGCGAAGTCCAAGGCCGACGCCTCGCAGGCCATCGCCATGACCGGCGGCACCACGACCGGCGGCACCACCGGCGGCACGACCACCGGCGGCTCGACCAGCACGACCGGCGGCACCACGGGAGGCGGCACGACCACCGGCGGCACCACGACCGGCGGCTCCGGAACGAGCGGCACCACCGGCGGCACGGTCGGCGGCGGAGGCGACAGCGGCGCGGGCACCGTCGGCGGCGGCACCACGGGAGGCGGCACAGCCGGCGGCACGACAGGCGGCACCACCGGCAGCACGGTCCCGAACCCTCCGCTGCAGAACACCGCCGCGAAGGTGACCCCGGCAGCCTTCGGCGGCCTGTCCGGCCAGCTGATGCTGGGCGCAGCGGCGGTGGCCTGCGTGGCGGCGTGGGGGCTGCGCAAGTACAGCACGCTGCTGTTCGGCGGCGCGGGCTGCGAGGCGGGGCACTCCACCGGGGTGCCGGACCTGCGGGAGTTCGAGGAATGACGGCGGTGGCACCAGCCATGGCGGCCCCGGCACCCCGGCACGCTCAGAAGGGCGATCGATGAGCACTGCGAAGACCTTCGCCGGCCGCGCGATCAACGGCCAGCTCCGCGCCGCCGCCGTGGCGGCGCGGCCCAAGACCCGCACCACCGAGTCCGAGCGCCTGATGCAGCAGGGCCTGTCGCTGGCCGGCAGCCTGCTGATGCCGCTGGGGCTGCTGGCGATCGGCCTGGGCTGGTACGGGGCGGCGCACACGCCCTACAGCTTCGAGCAGGTCGCGTACCTGGTGTCCGGGGGGATCGGCGGGCTGGCCCTGACCACGCTCGGCGGGTTCCTGTTCTTCGGGTCCTGGCTGGCGCGGATCGCGCATCAGCAGCGGCAGCAGACCGAGTTGCTGGCCGGGGAGATCGCGCGCCTGGCCGACGCGATCCTGGCGCTGGAAGCCGGGGACTGAACACAGCGGCGCGGGCCCCGTTCTGCCGAACGGGGCCCGCGCTTCACTGTGTTCGGGCTCAGCTGGTGAAGCCGACCTTGGTCCAGTCGTAGTCCTGGAAGCCGAACGCGCCGAAGTTGGCCAGCGTCGTCTTGGTGGCCCAGATCTGCGGGCGCTGGTACAGCGGGATCAGGCTGGCCTGGTCGGTGGCGAGCTTGTCCGCGGCGTTGGCGTCGGCGATGGCCTGGGTCGGGTCGGTGTCCGCCAGGGCCTTGGTCAGGGCCTGGTCGATCGCCGGGTTGTTGTCCAGGCGGGGGTTGTTGTGGATGTTCTTCGGGTCCGTGACCGACTGGATCTGCGGGGCGCCGCTGCTGATCGGGAACGGGTTGCCGGTGTAGGCGAAGGCGGTGATGTCGAAGTTGCCGGTGTTGATGTACTTGTCGAAGAAGTCGTCGCTGTTGACCGGGGTCTCCTCCAGGCCGATGCCGATCTTGGCCAGGTCGGCCTTGACCATCTGGGCCTCGTTGGAGGTGGTCTTCACGCCCTGCGGCTCGATCCACTTCAGGTCCAGCTTGACGCCGCCCTTGGCGCGGATGCCGTCGCTGCCCTTGACCCAGCCGGCCGCGTCCAGGGCGGCGTTGGCGGCGGTCGGGTTGAAGGCGACGTCGGCGCCGTTGTCCTGGTAGCCGGTCTGGTTGTTCACGAAGAAGCGGTTGTTCAGGACCGTGGGCTTCCAGGTGCCCAGGTTCTTCAGGTCCACGTCCGCGATCTGCTGGCGGTCCAGGGCCTGGTAGATGGCCTTGCGGACGGCGTCGTCCTTCAGCGCCGGGCTCTGGGTGTTCATCGAGATGTGGCGCCAGTCCGGGCCGCCGGCGTAGTGCACGGTGCTGTCGGTGGTGTCCTTGATCTTCGCGTACAGCGCCGACTGCGGGCCGACCTCGAAGGCGTCGATCTCGTGGTTGTTGTAGGCGTCGGCCTGGGCCGAGGTGTCCTCGATCGCCCGGAAGACGATCTTGTCCACGATCGGCTTGGTGCCCCACCAGTTCGGGTCCGCGACCACGGTGATGGTCTTGTTCGTCGCGTCCATGCCCTGGAGCTTGTACGGCCCGGCGGTGACCGGGATCGCGTTCATGTAGGCCTTGTTCCAGCCGTCGGCCGTGGAGATCTTCGAGGCCGGGTACAGACCGGCGCCGTCGAACTGGTCGAACATGGACTTCCAGTCCGAGAACGGCGTCTTGTAGGTCACCACGACGGTGGAGTCGTCGGCGCCGCGCGCGACCGAGGCCATCTGGTCATAGCCGGTGGAGCTGGCCACGTCGAAGCCGGCCGCCGAGCCCTCCTCGCCCTTCCAGGTGGCGACGAAGTCCTTGTAGGTGATCGGGGTGCCGTCCGACCACTTGGCCTTCGGGTTCAGCTTGTAGGTGACGGTCTGCTTGCCGTTCACCGTGGCCTCGTCGGCGGAGACCAGGTAGTCCGGGTTCGGGGTGGCCTTGCCGGTGGCGTCGAAGTGGAACAGCTGCGGCATCATCGTGGACAGCACCTTCTGGGTGTCCTGCTCGTTGCCGTTGTTGGTCATGCCGTTCCACTGCGACGAGTACTGGTCGATCGCGAGGGTCAGGGTGCCGCCCTTGAGGGTGGAGGCGTCCTTGGCGTTGATGTCGTTGGCGGTCGCGACCGGGATGGACTTGCCGCCGCCGGACGCCGAGCCCGAGGACGAGCTCTTGCTGGAGGAGCAGGCCGTCGCCGTGAGCGCAGCGGTCGCCAGGATCGCCAGGATCGCCGGCGACTTCTTGATCATGCTGGACATATCGTTTCTCCCGTAGTGGAACGCTTTGGGTCGGTGAGGATTGAGGAGCCGGTCAGAGCCGGTCAGAGCCGGTCGGAGCCGGTCAGACCACTTGCAGGGCGTCTGCGAAGTGGCACGCCGTGGCGTGGTCGGCCTTGCCGGGACGCGCGATGATGACCGGGTCCTCGTCGCGGCACCTGCTCTGCTCGGCGGCGTTGAGCGAGGCGTACTTGAAGCACCGGTCGCGGAAGCGGCAGCCGGAGGGCACGTTGGCCGGCGAGGGCAGGTCGCCGGGCAGCAGGATCCGCGAGCGCTCGCGCTCCTTGCGCGGGTCCGGCAGCGGGATCGCCGAGAGCAGGGCCTGGGTGTACGGGTGCGAAGGCGTGTGGAACACCGAGGACACGTCGCCGATCTCGACGATGCGCCCCAGGTACATCACGGCCACCCGGTCGGCGATGTGCCGGACCACCGACAGGTCGTGCGCCACGAACAGGTAGCTCAGCCCCAGCTTGGCCCGCAGCTCGTCCAGCAGGTTGATCACGCCGGCCTGGATCGACACGTCCAGGGCCGAGACCGGCTCGTCCAGGATGACGACCTTCGGGTTCAGCGCCAGCGCCCGGGCCACGCAGATGCGCTGCCGCTGGCCGCCGGAGAACTCCCGGGGGAAGCGCGAGGCGTGGTAAGGCTCCAGGCCGACCAGCTTCAGCAGCTCCGCCACCCGCGCCGCCGCCTTGTCCGCGGACCAGCCGTGGGTGCGCAGGGGCTCGGCGATCGCCTCGCCGACCGGCATCCGCGGGTCCAGCGAGGCCATCGGGTCCTGGAACACGATCTGGATGTCCTTGCGCATCTCCATGCGCTCGCGCCCGGACAGGTTCGCCGCCTCGCGGCCGAACACCGCGACCGAGCCGGCCTGCGGAGCCACCAGCTCCAGGATCTCCAGCAGCGTGGTGGTCTTGCCGCAGCCGGACTCGCCGACCAGGCCCAGGGTCTCGCCCTCGCGGATCTCGAAGTCGATGCCGTCCACGGCCTTGACCGTGCCGACCCGGCGCTTGAACACCGCGCCGCGCATCAGCGGGAAGTGCTTCTGCAGGCCGGTGACCGCCAGCACCGGCTCGCGCTGCTCGCGCGGCACGGTGTCCAGGTCGGCCTCCGGGATGACCGGGACCGGGTAGACCTCGTCGATCGGGATGGTCCCGTTCTCCAGCTCCGCGCGGCGGTGGCAGGCCGAGGGGTGCGAGTCCGGACCTGCCGGCAGCAGCTCGGGCTCGGCGTCGCGGCAGATGTCGGCGACGATCGGGCAGCGGTCGGCGAACGGGCAGGCGTCGGGCAGACCCACCATCGACGGCGGGTTGCCCTCGATCGGGGTCAGCGGGCGGCGGCCCTGGTCGGCCGACTCGTCCAGGCGCGGGATCGAGCCGAGCAGGCCGATGGTGTACGGCATGCGCGGGCTGTAGTAGATCTCGTCGACGGCGCCCTGCTCGACCGGGCGGCCGGCGTACATCACCGCGACCTTGTCGGCGAAGCCGGCGACCACGCCGAGGTCGTGGGTGATCATCAGGATCGCCGCACCGGTGAGCTCCTGGGCGTTCTTCAGCGCCTCCAGGATCTGCGCCTGGATGGTCACGTCGAGCGCGGTGGTCGGCTCGTCGCACAGGATGACCTTGGGATCGTTGGCGATCGCCATGGCGATCATCACGCGCTGGCGCATGCCGCCGGAGAACTCGTGCGGGAAGTTCTTGAAGCGCCGCTCCGGGTCCGGGATCCCGACCACGTCGAGCAGCTCCATGGCCCGCTTGCGCGCGGCGTCCCGGGACAGCTTGCGGTGCACGGTCAGCGCCTCGACGATCTGGTCGCCGACGGTGAACACCGGGGTCAGCGCGGACAGCGGGTCCTGGAAGACCATCGCGATGTCGTTGCCGCGGATCTTCGACATCTGCTTGTCGTTCAGACCCAGCAGCTCCCGGCCCTCCAGCTTGATGGAGCCGGTGACCTTGGCGTTGTCCGGCAGCAGGCCCAGGATCGCCATCGAGGACACCGATTTGCCCGAGCCGGACTCGCCGACGATGCCCAGCACCTCGCCGGGGTGCAGGTCGTAGCTGACGCCGCGCACCGCGCGCACGTCGCCGGCCTCGGAGCCGAAGGTCACGTGCAGGTCCTGCACGGACAGCAGCGGGGTGCCGGCGGCGGCCGGATGCTCGGGCTTCTTGGACTTCTCAGGACGCCCGGAAGCGTCGGTCAGCAGCAGGTTCTGGCTCATCGCGCCGAGGCTCCCGTCGAGTTGGGGTCGAGGGCGTCGCGCAGGCCGTCCCCGATGAAGTTGACGCACAGGATGATCAGCACCAGCACCGAGGCCGGGAACACGAACAGGTACCACTGGTCGGTGGAGGCGAACTGCGCGCCGTCGTTGATCACGGTGCCGAGCGAGACGTTGGGGCTGCGGATGCCGAAGCCCAGGAAGGACAGGAACGACTCGGTGACGATCGCGGCGCCCACGTTCAGCGTGAAGTCGACGATCAGGATCGAGGAGAGGTTCGGGATGATGTGCCGGCGGATGATCGTCCAGGCCGGCACGCCCATGTACCGGGCGGCCCGCACGAACTCCCGCTCCCGGATGGTCAGCGTCATGCCGCGCACCACCCGCGAGGTGATCATCCAGCTGAACAGCGCGATCATCGGCACCAGCACCAGCCAGTTCGCCCCCTGGAAGTACGGGGACAGGATGATCAGCATCAGCAGCGAGGGCACGACCAGGAACAGGTCGGTCAGCCAGACGATGACCTTCTCCCACCAGCCGCCGAAGTAGGCCGCGGCGGTGCCCAGGAGCCCCGCGGACCCGGTGGACAGCAGCGCCACCAGCAGACCGATGATCAGCGACTTCTGCATGCCGTTGACGGTCTGGGCGAACATGTCGTGGCCGACGTCGTCGGTGCCGAACAGGTGGTCCCCGGTCGGCCCGGACTGGGTGTTGATCAGGTCGATGTCGCTCGGCGACCAGTGCGTCAGCAGCGGGCCGGCGAAGGCGAAGACGAACAGCAGCACCAGGCCCACCAGGCCCACCATGGCCAGCTTGTTGCGGCGGAACCGGCGCCAGACCAGGGCGGCGCGCCCGGAGCCCCCGGCGCCCTCGAGGGCGGCGGCGAGCGGCTGGACGTTCTCCACGTCCGCGGCGGTCGGAGCGGTCATCACAGGGCCCTTCGGTGGCTGGTGCGGCTGAGCGGTGCGGCGGGGGTCGACGGCGCGGTCACAGCCGGACCCGCGGGTCGAGCACGGCGGTGATGATGTCCGAGAGCATCCCGGCGATGAGCACCAACACCGCGGAGAACAGCGTGATCACCGCGACCGAGTTCACGTCGGAGTGGTTGGTGGCGTCGGTGAACCAGGAGCCCAGGCCGTTCCAGCCGAAGACCCGCTCGGTGATGATCGCGCCGGCGAAGGTCAGGATCGTGGAGTAGGTCACCAGCGTCATGACCGGGATGACCGCGGTGCGCACGCCGTGCTTGAGGATCGCCTGGCTCTTGCGCAGGCCCTTGGCCCGCGCCGTGCGCAGGAAGTCCGAGCCCAGCACGTCGAGCATCTGGCCCCGCTGGTAGCGGCTGTAGAAGGCGATCAGGCCCAGCGACAGCGAGATGGTGGGCAGCAGCAGGTGGTCGGCGCGGCTGAACAGCTCGCCCCAGAAACCGGTCGCGTTCGGGTCGATCTCGCCCTGGTACTGCAGCAGCGGGGTGTCGCCGCCGACCGCCTTGTTCACCTGGACCGCGATCAGCTTCAGCAGCGGCGCCAGCACGAAGACCGGCATCGCGAAGATGATGTAGGACCCGAACGTGATCGCGTGATCACTGAACTTGTACTGTCTGACCGCTTGGAACGAGCCGATCAGGATGCCCGCCACGGCCGACAGCAGGGCGGCGATGGAGACCAGGCGCACGGTGACCCACACGCTGATCGAGAAGTGCTTGCCGACCGAGTCCAGCTGCCAGGTCTTGCCGAAGTCGCCGTGCGCGACGCCGTCGACCCAGTGCGCGTAGCGCTCGAGCACCGGCTTCTGCGGGTTCTCGTTGCGCTGGTCGAGCTCGTGGTACATCACCACGGCCGGGGTCGGCGGGTTCTTCTGCAGGTACATGTCCTTGGGGTGGAAGGCCGTGGCCGCCCCCAGGTACGCCAGGGACGTGGCGACGAACACCAAGACCACATAGTTCAGAAGCCTGCGAACTATGAAGGCACCCATGCCTGACCCTCCGTGCTCTATGCCACAACCGGTTAAGCGGGCATAGATCAGTGAGGCAGTACAGATCGTTCCAAGCCCGTCCGTAAACAGGTTCCCGGATGTTCACCGGGAAATCGATCACGAACAGGACACGAAGTGATTTCTAGTTATAAACACTGACACACTTCGTGAAGGCCCAATAACGGGCAGTGTGCGCATAAGGGAAAAAAGAGACACCGGGTGCGCGGATGCTCACGCGAACCCGGTGTCCTCACCGTAGCGATCTTCGTTTGTGTCCACAATGTGAGAGGCCGTCAGCCTCTCGGAATCCTGGAGTCCTTACCTCTACGGTGTGACCCGCGCTACTCCCAGATCGGGAAGTGGCACGCGGCCTGGTGCCCCTCGGTGCCGTACGGCACCAGCGGGGGCTCGCTCTGCCCGCAGATCTCCTGCGCGGCCGGGCACCGGGTGCGGAACCGGCAGCCCGAGGGCGGGTTGATCGCGCTGGGCAGCTCGCCGACGATGCCGCTGCTGGCCTTGGCCTTCTCCACCTCCGGATCGGCCACCGGGATGGTGTCCAGCAGGCCCCGGGTGTAGTGGTGGATCGGCTTGGAGTACACCGACTCGGCCGGGCCGATCTCGACCAGCTTGCCCAGGTACATCACGCCGATGCGGTCGGACACGTAGCGGACCACCGACAGGTCGTGCGAGATGAACAGGTAGGACAGCCCGTGCTCGGCCTGCAGGTCCTTCATCAGGTTCAGGACCTGCGACTGGATCGACACGTCCAGCGCCGAGACCGGCTCGTCGGCCACGATCAGCTTCGGCGCGGGCGCCAGGGCCCGGGCGAAGCCGACGCGCTGCCGCTGGCCGCCGGAGAACTCGTGCGGGTAGCGCTCCAGCGCCGAGGCCGGCAGGCCGACCTGCTCGAAGAGCTCCTTGATCCGCGCGTCACGGGTCTGCTTGTCGCCGACCTTCTGGATGTCCAGCGGCTCGCGGACCACCGTGCGCACCCGCATGCGCGGGTCCATGGCGGCGTAGCTGTCCTGGAACATCAGCTGGACGTCGCGGCTCTTCTTGCGCCGCTCGCCCGACTTCAGCGCGGCCAGGTCCGACCCCTCCAGGCGCATCGCGCCGGCGGTGGTGTCCTCCAGCCCGACGATCAGCTTGGCCACCGTGGTCTTGCCGCAGCCGGACTCCCCGACCAGGCCCACGGTCTCGCCCTTGCGGATGCTGAACGAGACCCCGGCGACCGCGCTGACCGAGCCGATCTGCCGGCGCAGGAAGCCCTTGGTGATCGGGTAGTCCTTGACCAGATCGCTGACCTCCAGCAGCACCTCGCCCAGCTCCGGGGAGGGCAACTCCTCGGACGTGGTGGCCTCCGAGAGGGTCACCGCCACCTCCTCGCCGGAGCGTTCCGCGGCGCCCACCGGGTGGAAGCACGCGAACTCGTGGCCCACCTCGTCAACCCGCGAGGGCGGGTCCTGCGCACGGCAGTCGTCCTGCGCGTAGCGGCAGCGCGCCGCGAAGCGGCAGGCCGCCGGCGGCTTGGTGAGGTCCGGCGGCATGCCGGGGATCGAGTACAGCCGGGTGCCGCTGTCGGCGCCGCGCTCGGGCAGCGAGTCGAACAGCGCCTCGGTGTACGGGTGCCGCGGGTTGGAGTACAGCCGCTCGGTGGTCGTGGTCTCCACGATCCGCCCGGCGTACATCACGTTCACCCGGTCCGCGCGGCCGGCGATCACGCCGAGGTCGTGCGTCACCAGGATGACCGCCATGCCCAGGCGCTCGCGCAGGCCGTCGATCAGCTCCAGGATCTGCTTCTGCACGGTCACGTCGAGCGCGGTGGTCGGCTCGTCGGCGATGAGCAGCTTGGGCTCGTTGGCCAGCGCGATCGCGATCATCGCGCGCTGGCGCATGCCGCCGGAGAGCTGGTGCGGGTAGTCCCGGGCCCGTTGCAGCGGACTGGGCATCCCGACCAGCTGGAGCACCTCGACCGCGCGGTCGTGGCCCTCGGACTTGCTGGCCCCGCGGTGGATCCGCACCGACTCGGCGATCTGCTTGCCGATGGTCATCGTCGGGTTCAGCGAGGTCATCGGGTCCTGGAAGATCATCCCGACGTCGTTGCCCCGGACCTTGGACATCTGTTCTTCGTCCAGCTGCAGCAGGTCCCGGCCGTCCAGGAAGATGCTGCCGTCCGGGCTGGAGCCGCCGTTGGGCAGCAGCCGCATGATCGACATCGCGGTCATGGTCTTGCCCGAACCGGACTCGCCGACGATGCCGATGGTCTCGCCGGCCTCGACGCTGAAGCTGATGCCGTCGACCGCCTGGACGACCGAGCGCTTCAGCTTGATCTGAGTGTGGAGGTTCTGGACCTCTAGAAGTGCCATGGCCGTCTCACCGCTTCTGGAGCCGGGTCTCGAAGGCGTCGCGAAGGGCGTCTCCGATGAAGTTGCAGGAGATGATGATCAGCACGATGGACACGCCCGGCGGATAGATCATCCACCAGTAGTTCTGGTCCAGGTAGCTGGATCCGTTCGCGAACATCCCGCCCCAGTCGTCGTTCGGCGCCTGCAGGCCCAGCCCGATGTAGCTGAGCACGGACAGCGCGAAGACCGAGTTGGCGATCGACAGCGAGGTGTTCACGATCGTGGTGCCGATGGTGTTCGGCAGGATGTGCCGGAAGATGATCCGCGGGCTGCGCCCGCCCATCATCCGGCAGGCCGCCACGTAGTCGCGCACCTTGATGGTCAGGGTGTCGCCGCGGGTCAGGCGGGTCAGGCTGAACCAGCTGGTCAGCGCGATCACCATGATGAACACCGTCTTGGTCCGGCCCAGGGTGGAGGCCAGGTAGATCAGCGCGAAGATGAGCGGGATCGACAGCAGCGCGTCGATGGTCCGCATCATGATCGAGTCGACCCAGCCGCCGACGTACCCGGCGACGGCGCCGTACAGCATGCCGATCACCGAGGCCAGCACGCCGGAGGCGATGCCGATCTCCAGCGAGATCTGGCCGGCCTTCATCAGCTTGCCGAGTTCGTCCACGCCGTTCTGGTCGGTGCCCAGCGGGTGGCTGGGGCCCGGCGGCAGGGTGATCTCGTCCATCTGCACGTGCGAGGTGTTGCCGTGGTAGACCAGCGGCCCCAGGAAGCACATCAACACGTAGAAGACCAGCACGGCGAAGGCGACCACGGCCAGCCGGTTCTCCAGGAAGACCTCCAGGCCCCGGCGGAACATGGAGCGCGCCGTCTCGGTCGGCTCGATGCCCAGCATCTGGTCCGCGGTCGGAACGTCGTCCCCCATCCCGGGGGCCTCAGCGATGATCTCGTCCATCAGGTGAGCCTCACTCGTGGGTCCAGGGCGGCGTAGGAGATGTCAGCCACCAGCGACCCGACGACCGTCACGATCGCCGTCAGCATGGTGGTGCCCAGGACGATCACGAAGTCGTTCTGCAGAGCCGCATTGATGGTCAGCACGCCGATGCCCTGGATGTTGAAGATCTGCTCGACCAGCAGCGCGCCGCCGACCAGCGTCGGCAGGGACAGGCCGATCAGGGTCACCATCGGGATCATCGCGTTGCGCAGCACGTGCCCGTAGAGCACGCGGCGCTTGGTCGCGCCCTTGGCGATCGCCGTCCGCACGTAGTCCTGGGTGAGCTCGTCCAGCATCGAGGAGCGCATGTACCGGCTGTAGCCGGCCACTCCGCTGACCACCAGCGTGCCCACCGGGAGGATCATCTGGGACGGCTGGGAGAACGCCGCGTGGAAGGAGTCGATCTGGGTCGCGATCGGGATCACGTGGAACTGGACCTGGAACAGGTCCCGCAGCACGACGCCGAGGAAGAACACCGGGATCGCGTAGCCGATGAAGGAGAACGTGGTGATGGTGTAGTCGGTCACCGAGTTGCGGCGGGTGGCCTGCACCACGCCCAGCGGGACGGACAGGACGATCGTGAAGAACAGCGCGAGCCCGACGATGTAGATGGACTGGCCCAGCGTCTCCTTCAACAGGTCGTTGACGCTCTGGTTCTTCTGGTAGCTGTAGCCGAGGTCGAAGTGGACCACCAGGCGGGTCAGCCAGTGCCAGTACTGCATGTACAGCGGCTGGTCCAGACCCAGTTTGTGGTTCAGGACCGCCAGGCTCTGCGGGTTGTAGTTCTTCCCGAGCATCGCCCGCGCCACGCCGTTGGGCATCAGGTGCATCATGCCGAACGTGGCGATCGAGACGATGAACAGCGTCACGATCGACTGGAAGAATCGGCGGATCAGATAGGTGGTCACCGCGACCCCCCGCCGGGGGTCGCGGTGACGTCAGTGCGCTGTATCACTGGGTGTAGTACCAGAACTCAGGCTCGAAGCCCTGGAAGGCGTCCTGACCGGAGTCGTGGAAGTTCTTCGCCACGGCCCACGGCCAGATCTGGTTCATCATCCAGATCAGCGGCAGCGAGATGCTCGAGGCGTAGGACTCGTAGTCGTACCAGGCCTGCGGGTCGGTGCTCTTGATGGTCTTGGCCACCGCGGCGTCGAACTTGGGGTCGGAGAACCCGAAGATGTTCGAGCCGGCTCCGGTGGTCAGCAGCGAGTCCGTGGTCGGCTGCAGGGAGAAGACCCAGCCGCCGTACAGGATCGCGTCCCACTGGCAGCCCGCCGGGCTGCTGGCCGAGCAGCCGACCAGTTCGCCGCCCAGGGTGTTCTGGGTCTTGGTGACCAGGTTGATCGAGATGCCCGCGGCAGCCGCCGACTGCTTGTAGGACGCCAGCATGGTGTCCATGGCCGGGTGCGCCGACGGGTACTCCAGCGTGAACTCCGCCTTGTCGCCGGCGTTGATGCCCGCGCCGCACTGGTTGTCAGCGGTGCCCGGGGTCTTGCAGGTCGCCGGGGTGGTGGAGGTGTCCCAGCCGTGCGCCGCCATCAGCGACTTGGCCTCGGCCGGGTCGAACTTGGCCGCGGCGGCCTTGGCCGCCGGGGACAGCGTGTTGCCGTCCGGGTAGCCCGGGACGACACCGGTGGTCGGGTAGCCCCAGCCCTTGTAAGCGCCCTTGATGGCACTTTCCTGGTCCATCTCGTCCTGCAGGGCCTTGGTGAAGTAGGCCTGCTTGAACAGGTTCCCGTGGTTCTTGGAACCGAAGTTGACCTGGTAGTAGCCGATCGAGTCGAGCAGCGCGCCCTTCTCGACGTTGTACCCCGAGGACGCCAGCGGGTTGCCGGCCTGCAGGTCGGTGCCGTTGTACTGCGGGGTGTCGGCGTTCGGGAAGACGCCGATCTGCAGCGCGTTCGCGCCGGTGGAGCCGGCCTTCAGGACCGTCCACTCCGCGTCCGGGCTCTGGAACGACTCGAAGTCGACCTCGTCCAGGTACGGCTTGTGCTCACCGGTGAACTTGGTGTTCGGCACGATGGAGAAGGCGCCGGAGGTCGCGTTGAAGTCCTTCAGGACCCACGGGCCGTCGACGATCTTCCACAGCGGGTTGCTGGCGAAGGTCTTGACGTCCTTGCCGGCCGTGTTCAGGTACTTCCAGACCGCGTCGCAGTCCTGCTGCAGCGTCGGGGAGGTCAGGGTGTCCGTCGAGCACTTGCCCTTGGTCCCGTTGCCGTCGGTGACGTCCCAGGCCAGCGGCATCGGCGTGACCGTCTGCAGGGCGTTGCCGATGATGTAGTTCTGGTTGTACTGCTGGTCGAACGTGATGCTGATGCTGGAGTCGCTGACCGTGGTGGACTTGATGTTGTCCGGCAGGTAGTTGACCCCGGCCGCGGCGTTCGGCGGGCTGTAGTAGCCCGAGTTCTTCTCCTCGGCCTTCAGCATGTTCAGCCAGAACTGCACGTCCTGGCCGGTGACCTTCTCGCCGTTGCTCCAGCCCCAGGTCGACTTCAGCGGAACCGTGACGGTCAGGCCGTCCGCGCTCCAGGTCGGCTTGTCCGCCGGACCCATGTCGTAGTTGACCGCGAGCTTGTCGTTCAGGCCGACGAAGTACAGCGGACGGTAGAAGTAGTACTGGAACTGACCGGCGTTCTGGGTGCTCAGCTGGTCGCTGCTCATGAACGGCCAGATGGCGTCCGGGCTCGAGCCGGCCGGCCACTCCGCGACGTGCGCGACGCCGCCCTGCTTCGCCGGGGCGGCGGAGCTGGACGAGACGGTGACCGGGTTCGTGGCGTTGTTGTCGCTGCCGCTCTTCTTCGAGCTGCCACAGGCGGCGGCGGACGCAAGGACCGCGATCACACCTGCCATCGCCACGACTTTTCGGGTATTTCTGACGGCCATAGAGCCCTCCCCTTCGACGGAGCCGGCTCGGTGTGTGGATCCGGGCCGGTCGCGGTTTTGTGAGCGCGCCCGACAGCACGACGAAGACAGGCAGTGGCGCCGAGGGTGGCTCACGACCACTCCTGCATACAGTGGCCCAACAAAGAGGGAAAAGCGATCACGGATCGGCAACAAAATCGATGTCAAATGACCTACGGACCTGCTACGGGCGCATGTCCGGGGGAATTAACAAGATCGATACCGGGCGCGGAAAGATCTTCGTTTTCCAAGATCCTTTACCCGTTACCGCAGGTAAACCGGCACCGCCGCGGACCCCTTGGATATCCACCCGTTACCATCGGGGGAAGCCCGCCGTAAAAGTATACGAACCCCCGCATCCTCTCCACCGGGGCCCGGCAAGGGTCCGGCAAGGGATGAGGGGGTTCGGGGGAGGGGATGTCCCGAGGCGGGACACTTGTCCCTAAAGCATCCGCGAGGCCTCCACGGCCCAGTAGGTGAGCACCGAGGCGGCCCCGGCCCGGCGCACGGAGGTCAGCGTCTCCAGGATGGTCCGCTCCCGGTCCAGCCAGCCGTTGGCGGCCGCGGCCTCGACCATCGCGTACTCGCCGGACACCTGGTAGGCGACCACCGGCACCTCGGAGATGTCCGCCACCTGCCGGACGATGTCCAGATAGGACATGGCGGGCTTGACCATCACCATGTCCGCGCCTTCCTCGATATCGAGGCGGACTTCGCGCAGGGATTCGCGGGCATTGGCCGGATCCTGCTGATAAGAGCGCCGGTCGCCCTGCAGGCTGGACTCCACGGCCTCCCGGAACGGACCGAAGAAGGCACTCGCGTATTTCGCGGAATAGGCGAGGATTCCGGTGTCCTGCAAGCCCGCTTCGTCCAATGCGCGGCGGATATAGGCGACCTGTCCGTCCATCATGCCGCTCGGGCCGACCATATGCGCGCCGGCCTCGGCCTGCCTGACACCCATTTCCGCATAGCGTTCCAGCGTCGCGTCGTTGTCGACGGTGCCGTCTTCCCGGATGACTCCGCAATGTCCGTGATCGGTGAATTCATCCAGACACAGATCCGACATGATCACTATGCGGTCGCCGACCTCGTCGCGGACCTCGGTGATGGCGCGCTGCAGGATCCCGTGCGGGTCGGTGCCGGCCGTGCCGCGCGCGTCCTTCTCCGCCGGGACGGCGAAGAGCATGAGGCCGCCGATGCCCTCGGCGACGGCCTCGGCCGCGGCCTTCCGCACCGACGCCAGGGTGTGCTGCAGGACGCCCGGCATCGACGTGATCGGCGTCGGCTCGCTCACCGTCTCCTTGACGAACAGCGGGAGGATGAAGTCGGCGGGATGCAGACGGGTCTCGGCGGCGAGGCGGCGCATGGCCGCGGTGGTGCGCAGACGACGGGGGCGGTCCAGCGGGAAGCTCATACATTTGAGGGTACTCGCGGTTTTTCGGCCGCGAGGCACGACTGCGTGCTCTGTGCGGAATCAGACACAGAGCACGGGATATCAGGGGTAAGTGCGAAGCCGGATCAGTCGACGGCGTCGTCGTATTCCTCGTCGAGTTCCTCGTCGTCGACGATGTGCATGGCCGCCTCCTCGGCGGAGGCCGCGCCGCCGTCGATGCCGACATCCCGCGCCGACAGATCGGCGTTGCCGCCGGAGTGTGAACCCTCGTCCGGCGCCATCAGCCGGCCG
Source organism: Catenulispora sp. MAP12-49 (assembly GCF_041262705.1). NCBI lineage: Bacteria > Bacillati > Actinomycetota > Actinomycetes > Catenulisporales > Catenulisporaceae > Catenulispora > Catenulispora sp. MAP12-49. The sequence goes on from NZ_JBGCCP010000010.1 coordinate 41,671, forward strand.
GAGCGCCGGCCGCCGACCTGGTCGCCCATCAGCTCACCGTCGCCGCCGGCGTAGTCGCCGAGGCCGTCCCAGTCCTCCGGGAGGTCCGTGACGTCCGGCGTCTCCTCGGCCAGGCGCTCGTCCATGGTCTCCGGGTCGCGCAGCGCCATCGGCCGGTCCGGCGGCGAATAGCCGGTGTCCAGCTCGTCCGGACCCGAGATCAACGTGTCGGAACCGTCCAGCTGCTCCAGCGGGTCCTGGGCGTCCGGATCCGGCTGCGGCAGGTAGACGTCGTCCGCGAAGCCACTGCTCATGCGACTACCTGACCACTTCCGTCCCACGGACGCAACTCATTGCCGTGTCCTTGCCGCGTCCACACCGCGTCCTCACCGCGTCCTCACCGCGTCCGCTGCGGACAGCGGCCGGACGGCGACTCAGCGTGCGGAGCGGCGCCGTCCGCCCGGCCGGCGCTCGGAGGGCCGGTAGAGCGGCTCGCCCGCGGTCAGCGCCGAGACCCGGCGGGACTCGCCGAAGGCGGCCAGCGCGTCGGCCAGCGCGGTCACCGACGCCGAGGGCGCCATGACGTCCACGCGCAGTCCGTGCTCCTCGGCGGTCTTCGCGGTCTGCGGGCCGATGCAGGCGATCACGGTCGCCGCGTGCGGCTTGCCGGCGATGCCGACCAGGTTGCGGACCGTGGAGGAGGAGGTGAACAGGACCGCGTCGAAGCCGCCGCCCTTGATCGCCTCGCGGACCTCGGCCGGCGGCGGCGCGGCGCGCACCGTCCGGTAGGCGGTCACGTCGTCCACCTCCCAGCCCAGCTCGATCAGGCCGGCGATGAGCGTGTCGGTGGCGATGTCGGCCCGCGGCAGGAAGACCCGCTCGATCGGGTCGAAGACCGGGTCGTAGGCCGGGAAATCCTCCAGGAGCCCGGCTGCCGACTGCTCGCCGGAGGGCACCAGGTCCGGCTGCACGCCGAAGGCGACCAGCGCCTGCGCCGTGGACTCGCCGACCGCGGCGACCTTTATCCCGGCGAACGCCCGGGCGTCCAGGCCGTACTCCTCGAACTTCTCGCGGATCGCCTTCACAGCGTTCTGCGACGTGAACGCGACCCACTCGTAGCGGCCGGTCACCAGGCCCTTGACCGCGCGCTCCATCTGCTGCGGGGTGCGCGGCGGCTCCACGGCGATGGTCGGCACCTCGTGCGACACCGCGCCGTAGGTGCGCAGCCGGTGGGACAGGCCCTCGGCCTGCTCCTTGGTGCGCGGCACCAGGACCTTCCAGCCGAACAGCGGCTTGGTCTCGTACCAGGACAGCGCGGCCCGGTCGGCGACGGCCGCGCCGACCACCACGACCACCTCGCCGCCGGCCGCGATCAGCGCGGAGGCCTCGATCGCGACCCGGGCCAGCGTGGAGACCACGGTGCGCTGGGTGGTCATCGAGCCGTCGGCGGTCACCGCGACCGGGGTGGTGGCCTTGGCCAGACCGGTCGCCTGCAGCGCGGCCGCGGCCGCCTCCAGCAGGTGCGCCGGGCCCACCATCACCAGGGTCTCGTGCGCGCCCAGGGGACCGGCGCCGGGCTTGCCGGCGGAGTCGGCGACGTCGGCCAGCGACCGGATCCGCACCCCGCCCTGGCCCGAGGAGCGGCCCAGCGGGATGCCGGCGTACAGCGGCACCGCGGTGGAGACCGCGACGCCCGGGACGATCTCGTAGACCACGCCCGCCTTGGCGCACAGCGCGGCCTCGGCCGCCACCACGCCGGACAGGCCCGGGTCCCCGGAGGTCAGCCGCACCACGCGGCGGCCGGCGGAGACCTCGGCGAGCAGGTTCTTCATCCGCGAGGCCGGGGTCAGCGAGACCGCCGCGTCCCCGAGCTCGCCCAGCTCGCCCCGCTCGTTCTCGGCCACCGGCACCAGGGCGGCGTCCGGGTTCAGGTGCGGCGCGAGCCGCTCCAGCAGCGTGGCCTCGGCGGCGATCACGTCGGCGGCCCGCAGCAGCGCCACGGCGCGCAGGGTCAGCAGCTCCGGGTCACCGGGGCCGGCACCGACGAAGGCCAGCAGTGCCGTCGTCGCACAGGAATCGAGCGCAGAGGCCGAACCTCGCTGTGTAGTCGTCACCATGCCTGCCTCACCCCCACCGTCCGTCTTGTCGTTTTGCATGGAAGCCCCCAGCGCGCCGCCCGCGGCGCCCTCCAGGACTTCGAGCACGTTCACCATGTCGGTCACGCCCCGGCCTCCATGAGCTCGGCGGCGCCGTCGGCGAGCAGCGCCTGGGCCACCCGCCGTCCCAGGGCCTCGGGCTCGCCGACCTCACCGGTCCGGGAAAGCCGCAGGCCGCGGGACCCGCTGACGGTAGCAACCACCCCGGTCAACGACAAAACGTTGTCATCCAAGGCGATCGCGTGGCCACCCACCGGAGCCGAGCACCCGGCCTCCAGCACCGCCAGCATGGTGCGCTCGGCGACCACCGCGGCCCGGGTGGCCGGATCGTCCAGCACCGCCAGCACGCCGACCAGGTCCGCGTCCGCGCACTCCACGGCCAGCGCGCCCTGTCCGGGCGAGGGCAGCATCACGTCCGGCCCGAAGACCTCGGTCGCCTCCTCGGCGCGGCCCAGCCGCTGCAGGCCGGCCAGCGCCACCACGACCGCGTCCAGGTCGCCGGTGCGCACGTGGTTGACCCGGGTGTCGACGTTGCCGCGGATCGGCACGACCTCCAGGTCCGGCCGGATCATCTTCAGCAGCGCCATCCGCCGCGCGGCGCCGGTCCCGACCTTCGCGCCGGCCGGCAGGTCGGCCAGCTTCAGGCCGTCCCGCGCCACCAGCGCGTCGTTCACCGCCGCGCGCTCGGTCACCGCCGCCAGGTGCAGCCCCTCGGGCGCCGCGGTCGGCAGGTCCTTCAGCGAGTGCACCGCGAAGTCGATGGTGCCGGCGTAGAGCGCCTCCCGCAGAGCGTTGACGAACACGCCGGTACCGCCGATGACGGACAGCGCCTCGCGCGAGGTGTCTCCGTACGTGGTCACGTGGACGAGCTCCACGGGACGCCCGGTGGCCGCGGTCAACGCCTCGGCGACCATCCCGGACTGGGCCAGGGCCAGGGCGCTGGCCCGGGTGCCCAGCCGCAACGCCCGATCGGGACCGGGGGAAGGCGACCCTTGGCCGCCCGGACTCCCGCTCATGCTGACACCTCATTCGTCGTGCCCGCGGCGTTCGCCGCGCTGACGGCCTCCACCGAGGCCGGATCGAGGCCGAAGAGCTCACGCAGCGCCTCGGCGTAGGAGGACCCGCCGGGCGCGCCGGCGAGTTGTTTCACGCGCACCGTCGGCACGTGAAGAAGCTTGTCGACCACGCGCCGCACGGTCTGCTCGACCTCGGCGCGGTCCTTGTCGCCCAGATGCGGGGTCTTGCCCCGCAGCCGGTCCAGCTCGGCGCGGACCACGTCCGCGGCCATCACGCGCAGTGCGGCGACGGTCGGTGCGACGGCCTCCGCGCGCTGTGCGGCAGCGTAGGCCTCGACCTCGCCGAGCACCAGATCGCGGACCGCGCCTATCTCCTGGGCGGCGCCGGCGGCCTGCGCGCTGCCGTCCTCGGCGACCCGTTCCAGGTCCACGACGTGCACGCCGGCCAGCTCCCGGACCGCCGGATCGACGTCGCGCGGCAGCGCCAGGTCGACCAGCGCCACCGGGTGGCTGTGCGCGGCCCGGTTCAGCATCTCGCCGGTGATGACGTAGCCCGGCGCGCCGGTGCAGGCGACCACCAGGTCGGCCTCCCCCAGCGCCGGCACGACCTCCGCCATCGGCACCACGTCGCCGCCGTACTGCGACGCCAGGTGCTCGGCCCGCTCCTGGGTCCGATTCGCCACGACCATATGACGAACGCCGGCCCGGTTCAGTGACGCGGCGGCCAGCGCGGCCATCGAGCCGGCCCCGATGATCAGGGCCCGCAGCTCGTTCGGGCCCTCGACCCGCAGCGCCTGGTAGGCCGCTTCCAGGGCGACCGAGACCACGGACTGCCCGGCCCGGTCCAGGCCGGTCTCGCTGTGCGCGCGCTTGCCGACCCGCAGCGCCTGCTGCATCGCGTCGTTCAGCGCGCGCCCGGCGGTGCCGTGGTCCTGGGCGGTGGCCAGGGCGGTGCGGATCTGGCCGAGGATCTGCGGCTCGCCGACCACCATCGAGTCCAGGCCGCAGGCGACGGTGAACAGGTGCTGCACCGCGCGGCCGTCGTAGTGCACGTACAGGTGCTGCGTCAGCTCGGCCGGCTCCACGCCGGTGTGCAGCGACAGCAGTTCGGTGATCTCGGTCACCGCGGCGTGGAACTTGTCGACGCCGGCGTAGACCTCGATGCGGTTGCAGGTGGCCAGGGCCGCGGCCTCGTGCACGTTCGGGGACGCGGCGAGGTCGGCCAGGAGTTTGCCGGTGCGCTCGGTGCTCAGGGCCGCGCGCTCCAGGAGCGCGTGGGGTGCGGACCGGTGGGACAGTCCTACCGCTAGAAGGCTCACGAGGGGATCCCGGTGTCGATCAAGGAGGAATCGAGGGCTGGACGGCCGGAGGAGGAGGCCTTGGAAGGTCCGCCGGCGGTCTTCCCGCCGCCGTCGGACTCCGCCGGCTCGTCTCCGGCCTGCGGCAGCGCGTGCCCGCCCTTGCGCTGCTCGTGGAAGGCGAGGATCTGCAGCTCGATGGACAGGTCCACCTTGCGCACGTCCACGCCCTCGGGCACGTTCAAGACCACCGGCGCGAAGTTCAGGATCGAGGTGATCCCGGCCGCGACCAGACGGTCGGCGACGGGCTGGGCGGCGGCTGCCGGAGTCGAGATCACGAAGATCGAGATTCCAAGGCCGCGGATCGCCGATTCCAGTTCGTCCGCATGCCGGACGCGGACCCCGGCCACCACCGAGCCGGTGAGGGCGGGATCGGCGTCGAACAGGGCCGCCACGCGGAAGCCGCGGGAGGCGAACCCCCCGTAGTTGGCCAGCGCGTGGCCCAGGTTGCCGATGCCGATGATGGCCACGGCCCAGTCCTGGGTCAGGCCCAGCTCGCGGGAGATCTGGTAGACGAGGAAGGAGACCTCGTAACCGACCCCGCGCGTCCCGTAGGAGCCCAGGTAGGAGAAGTCCTTGCGGAGCTTGGCGGAATTGACTCCGGCCGAGGCCGCCAGTTCCTCGCTGGAGACGGTGATGATGCCCCGCTCCTGCATGCTGATCAGAGCCCGCAGGTAGACCGGCAGCCGCGCGACGGTGGCCTCCGGGATGCCCTGCCGGTGGGAACGCAGCGAGGATCCGTTGCCGGAACGGGAGTCCGATCCGGTGCCGCCCGACGCGTTGCTGCTCGTGCTGGCCACGCTGCTCCTCATCGCGCTCGCGCTCGGCGTTGCCGTCGTGCTGTGGATCTGTGTCTCACAAGAAAATCTGTGTCTCACAAGAAAATCTGTCGACAATCTGTGCGTGTCACCCGTGGTCGAGCCACACGGCCGCACCGGTCTCGGGCCCGAACAGCGGTGCCCTGGCCACGACGGCCGTAGAGGCGTCGGCGCAGAGCTTGCGCGCTTGTTCCTCTTGCCATGCACGATAGGCGTTTGTGAACGCACGCACAAAGTCTCGTCGGTCACCCGGAGCCGAGATGTCCCAATTGTCAGCACAACTGAAGGCCGAATAGTTACCAAACCGGGCACGCCAGTGCCGTGGATCACTCTGCTCCAGAGCTTTTTCGGCCCCGGACCGCCGCCGGCCGGTCCCCGATCCGCCCCGGCCCGCCTCCGACCCGCCCCCGGCTCAGCCCTTCGCGGCCTGTCCGATCGCCTTGCGGAGCCGGTCGGCGTCCACCCGCCAGAAGTCGTGGCGCTCGCCGTTCACCAAAGTGACGGGGATCTGTTCCCAGTATTCGGCTTTCAACGCCGGGTCGAAGTCCTCGGCGGTGATGTCGAGTTCCTCGACGGCCGCACCGGTCTCGGAGGCGACCGCGAGCACGGTCGCGCGCGCGTCGTCGCACAGGTGGCACCCCGGCTTGCCGACGAGGGTCACGGTCACGGGGGCGCCGCCGGCGCGCTTGAAGAGTCTCATCACGGCAAAAGCCTACGGAGAACACGCACACGACATCTAACAGTCACGCAGGGGGCTTAGGCTTGGCAGCATGGGCACCGAGACTGCTGGGCGCACCGTGCACTCCGCTGGGCGCACTGTGCACTCCGCGGCGTTCTTCGACCTGGACAACACCCTGGTCCAGGGCGCGTCCCTGTTCCACCTCGCCCGCGGCCTGACCGCGCACGGCATGGTGACCAAGCGCGAGATCGCCGGGCACGCCCTGCGCCAGGTGCGCTTCCGGGTCTTCGGCGAGCAGTCCGGGCTCCTGGACGACGTCCAGGAACACGCGCTGGACTTCGTGAAGGGCCACGAGGTGGCCCGCATGGAGAAGATCTGCGAGGCGGTCTTCGACGACTACCTGGCCGACAAGATCTGGCCCGGCACCCGCGCCCTGAGCGAGGCGCACCTGCTCAACGGCAAAGAGGTGTGGCTGGTCACCGCCGCGCCGATCGAGCTGGCCCAGGTGATCGCCCGGCAGCTCGGGCTCACCGGCGCGCTGGCCACCCAGCCCGAGGCGGTCCAGGGCGTCTACACCGGCCGCATCTCCGGCCCGCTGCTGCACGGCCCGGACAAGGCCCGCCAGGTCGCGCGGCTGGCCCGGGAACGCGGCCTGGACCTGGCGCACAGCTACGCCTACAGCGACTCGGCGAACGACCTGCCGCTGCTGTCCCTGGTGGGGCACCCGGTGGCGGTGAACCCCGACCGCGCCCTGCGGCGACACGCGCGGCATCACGACTGGGCGATCGTCGACTACCGGACCACGCGGCGCGCGCGGCCCGGCCTGCCGGTCGCCGGTGCCGCCGCCGCGGTGGGGGCGGTGGCCGCCGGAGCCGCCGCGGCCGCGGTGCACTGGGCGGGCGACCGTGACTGACGGCGACTGTGGCTGATGGCGACCATGACTGACGGCGACTGAGAGCTACGGCTCGTCACCGTCCGTCGATACCGTGCACACGCCCTCCGACCTCCCGAAGGTCCCCTGCGCAACCCTTGCGCACGGCCCCTCGAAGTCCTCTAAAGTCCTCCGGACACACGTGGTCCAGTGAGCGGACCTAAACCGGACTTCCTGTACAAGAGGGCGTTTCCTGTGGGTGTAATAGCCGGAATCACCCGCACGGGTCCACCCTGATTCCGTACGATGGGGAACCCTACGATCGGTGATCGAGGCGGAACACTCTGCTACTAGAGGCTTCTCAATGAGCTACATGGCCAGCTGAACCAGGCCCGCTACATAACCGAGCCACGGGAGACACGTGTACCGGGACAACTTCGGACTCAACGGATACAGCGCGAAGGTGGGTGGCGACCCGTTCGCCCGCACCGGCTCGCTGTCCACGCAGGTGCTGTCCACGCACGTGCCGATGCCGACACCGACGCCGCTGCTGGACCGCCAGGAGCGCGGCCTGCTCATGCTGCGCGAGGCCATAAGGGTCGTAGCAGGCGAGGGCGGCGGGCGCGGCGCGCACGCCGCGGGGACCCGTTCGGGGAGCGGCGCCCGCCACGGCGGAGGCTCGGGGACCGCGGACCGGGCCGGCGGCCCGGTCGCCGGCGACGGCGAGTCCGAGGCGATGGTGCAGCTGGTCCGCCAGGCCCAGGAGGGCAGCGCCGACGCGTTCGGCGAGCTCTACCGCATCTACTGCGACACGGTCTTCCGGTACATCTACTACCGCGTGTCGACCCGCGCCCTGGCCGAGGACCTCACCAGCGAGACCTTCGTGCGCGCGCTGCGCCGCATCACCACCTTCAGCTGGCAGGGCCGGGACTTCGGGGCCTGGCTGGTGACCATCGCCCGCAACCTGGTCGCCGACCACTTCAAGTCCAGCCGGCACCGCATGGAGGTCTCCACCGGCGAGATGCTCGACTCCAACGAGGTCGAGGCGTCCCCGGAGGACTCGGTGCTGGAGCACCTGTCCAACGAGGCCCTGCTGGACGCCGTCCACCGGCTCAACGACCAGCAGCGCGAGTGCGTCACGCTCCGTTTCCTGCAAGGACTGTCCGTAGCGGAGACGGCCGACATCATGGGCAAGAACGAGGGCGCGATCAAGACGCTCCAGTACCGTGCGGTGCGCACACTTGCGCGACTCCTGCCGGCCGAAGCCCTCTAATACTCCTAAACCAGGACCACCCGTATGCGGGACACGCCGTAACCCCCAAACTGGGACCGTCGTTTTCCCGGTAGCGGTCCAACAACTCACTCTGAAGGGTGAATGGGGGGCCGAAAGACATGCCGGTGGGAGCCGGGGGCACAACCTTTGTCGTCTGTCGGTGTCTAACACTGCGGCGAGCATCGTCACCTACTGACGAAGGCGGCGGTGGGCGACGGGTGGGGCTTCCCTGCGAACGGGACAGGAAGGATGACACATGGCCGCAGCATTCGGCGAGCGCCAGCGGGCCGAGCAGTTCGCCAGGCTGCTCGACGGCCTCGACGGCTCGCGGGACGGCGGCTCGGGTGTCGCCACGCTCATCCCGCCCCAGAAGGCCGACCCCGAACTCCGGGCGATGCTGCGGGTGGTCGAGAGCGTCATCGACGAGGGCCGCGCGCACGCGCCCACGGTGCGCCCGGAGTTCCGCGAACAGCTCGGCGCCCGTCTGCACCGCGACTTCATGGTCCTGTTCAACGCCGACGTGGACGGCGGCGGCCCCGGAGACGGCGACGTCCTGGCGCGCGGGCGCTCCGCGTGGCGGCGCCGGCTGATCGGCGGCGGCGTCGCGGTCGGCGTGCTGTCCGGCGGCATCGGCGGCGTGGCGTGGGCGGCGTCCGGCGCGCTGCCCGGCGACCCGCTGTACGGCGTCAAGCGCAGCCTGGAGAACATGCGGGTCTCGGTCTCCGGCTCGGACCTGGAGCGCGGCGAGCAATACCTCGGGCAGGCCAAGACCCGCCTGGAGGAGATCCAGAAGCTGCTGGGCCGGCACGACTCGAACGTCGACGGCTCCGACTCCAGCAAGCTCATCGCCGAGACCGCCGACAACCTGTACCAGGACGTCGACAGCGCCGGGCAGCTGCTGGCCTCGCTGGCCGAGTCCGGCAACGCCGAGGCGCTGACCAACCTGCAGAACTTCCTGACGGCCTACGAGCCGCAGGTCCAGGACCTGCAGACGCTGCTGGCCCCGGACACCCAGGACGAGGCCCGCCGCCTGGTGGCGCTGATGGACTCCCTGGACGCCCGGCTGTCCGCCGCGCGGGCCGACCTGGCCAAGCAGCGCGCGGCCCAGCAGCACCCGAGCAGCTCGGACACCGACTCGCACCGCGGCGGCGCGCTGCCGGGGACCCCGACGCCCACCGGCAGCCCCTCCTCGCACGCCGCGCCCGGCCAGCACGCGCCGAGCCAGGGCGGCCCGACCGGCACCGAGTCCGCCGGTCCCAGCACCGCCCCGAGCGCCCCGTCCAGCGACCCCTCGAGCGTGCACGTCTCGGTGCCGATCGGCTCCAGCGACACCACACTCACCGTGCCGCCGCTGATCAGCGGACTGCCGCCGATCGGGATCACCCTGGGGAACACGGCCCCGGCCACCGGGCCGACCACCGGCGGGCCGCCGAACACGGACCCGAACCCGAACTGAGAGGGTGCGCGAGTTCGACGACACAGAAAGCGGCCGCGTGCGATGCGCACCCGGCCGCTTCGTGTCTCCCGCGCTCCCGGCGGTCAGCCCGTCGGCACCGGCCGCTCAGCGCGCTCAGTACGCCGCGCACGCCGCTCCTTGACCACGGCCAGCCCGGCGACCAGCACTAGCCCGCTTGCGAGGAACGCCAGCGGGAACCGGACGGCGCCGAAGTAGGACGGCCACGCCGCGATCCGGATGAAGACCGGCACGAGCGCGGCGACGGCGACCACCGCGAGCGCCACCGGCCACACCGCCGACCGGTAGGCCGCGACGCCTACGGCAGCCAGGCGTCGTGCACCATCGTCGGATTCGACGAGTCCCAGTAGGCGATGGGGTCCTCCCGGACCGGCGCCATGTACTGGGCCAACTGGGCCATACCGATGAACGCCAGCAGCATGGTCCCGGCGATTCCCACGGCACGCACCATCTCGCCGGCCCGTGTACTCGTCGGGGAACCGCTGTCGACGGCGGAACCCAGCCGCACCCGCATCCCGAGCCGCGCCAGGCTTAGCGTCTCCCGGAGCTCCGGCCACCGCCGCCCCTCTGAAGCACCGTCCATCAGGGTGCTGAGCAGTTCCTCCTCCCGCACCTGCCTATAGGGCTTCGGCAGTATGCCCAGAAGGCACCTATAGCGCCGCTCCAACTCCCCACCGCTCATGCCGTCCCTCCCAGGGACGTACGAGGCGCCCCCCGTTTCCGCAGCCGCTCGAGCGCCACCGCGGCCTGCCGGGCGAGCCGCTCCGCCTCGCCGGCGAGCACCTGCGCGCCGGCGTCGGTGAGGCGGTAGTACCGGCGGAGGCGGCCCGAGACCGTCTCCTCGCGGTCCAAGACCAGCAGGCCCTCGCCGGACAGCCGGTCCAGTGCGCCGTAGAGCGTGCCCACGCGCAACTCGGTCCGGCCGTCCGACAAGCGGGCGACCTCCTGGATGATCCCGTAACCGTGCAGCGGTCCGTCGACGAGCGCGGTCAGGATCTGGAACGTCTGCTCCGTCCGGCTACTCGATGAACTCATGGTCGATATATATCGGCTGCCGAGCTATCGGGGCAAGCCCCGCGGCCAGCCCGGCCGCCCCGCCGACCAGGACCACGGTGCGCACCCCGAGGCCGGCCAGTTCGTCCAGCAGCGAGGCCTCGTCGGCGAGCAGGACCGCCACCGGGCCGTCCTGGCCGCGTCCGCTCCCGCCGGCCGGCGCCAGCACCGGCCCTATCACCGGCCCCAGCACCGGCGCCGTCGCCGGTTCCAGTCCCGACTCCCCTCCAGACACCGACCGCGCCGCCTGCCGCGGTATCGGCAGCAGCACCCCGGCGCCGAACAGTTGGATCCAGCCGGGCACGTCGGCGGACTTCACCTGCACCCGGACCCGCTCGAAGGCCGCGGCGTCCAGGCCGCCGTAGCCATGGCGCAGCACCCCGTCGTGCACGCCCTCGGACACGATCAGCCCCACCGACGCCGCGCTGTGCTCCATCGCCTCGCGCAGCGGCCGGGCGTCGACCAGGCGGAAGGCCAGGTTGACGTCGTACCCGGCGTAGCCGTGCGCGTCGTGGTGCACCTCTCCGGCGTGCACCACCACGCGCAGCCGGAAACGCTGCCGCACGCTGCGCTTGGCGTTGCCGCGCTCGAGCAGTTCGGCCAGCCGCGCCGGCATCGGGCCGAGCAGCAGGACCTTGGAGACCTCCGCCGAGACGAAGATGAGCACACCGTCGCCCCGGTCCTCCCGCACGGTCTGCCGCCACGGGATTCCGGAATCCTCGAATGCGTCGCGCAGCGTCTCGTAAAGCGCGGCGCGAATTGCCAGTTGATCGACGTTGTCCCTGTCCGGCCGCGTGAACGAGACCACGTCCACGACGACGATCGACCGGTGGGTGGGCAGATTGGTGACGGCTTGGGGAAGTGGCTGGTGGCTGATCGGCTGCGCATACCGCCCGTGGAAGCTGCGCGGCGTCCTACCAGCACGACTACGCGGCTCCAGCGACGGATTCATGAGAACAGGTCCTTGATGACGACCCTCCGTGCCCCCCGACATGTATCGCAAGATACTCCGATGCGCAAGATCTCCGCACCAGCTATTTTACTAGTGCGGAAACGGATCCGTTAAGCATTAAAGCTATCGCCCGGCACTGACAAAAACCGGCCTCGCAGGACCCGCACATGCGGTTTCACAAAGTCACAAGTACGCAGTGCGAAGTACGCCTCCGGCACGCCGAGGGCCGGCCGGCCCGAAAACCCCCGCAGAGCGTTGCCGGATAGTTATCAGTCGGCTACGCGACCGTTTTGCGCGACCTCGCGCAGGGCCTTTTCATCGAGCACGATGATGCGCTGCCGCGCGCTGCGGATGACCCCGGCTTCGCGGAGCGTGCGCAGGGAGCGGGCCAGGGCGGGCACGCTGACCCCGGCCCAGCACGCGACCTCTTCCTGGGTGAACACGGGACGGTCCTGCCCGGAGTCGGCGTAGGAGTGGATCTCCAGAAGCTTGTCGGCGACCGCGCCGAGCGCGACGGAGCCGTGCAGCTGGGTACGGTGCCGGTCGGCGTCGTGGAGGCGTTCGGCCAGGACGCGGAACAGCGCCCGGGCTATGGAGGGGGTGCGCTCCGCGAGGTCGATGAAGGCCTCGCCGCTCATCCCGCGCGCCTCGACGGTGCTGCGGGCCCTGACGGTGGCGCTGCGCGGCCGCTCGGACAGGCTGGCCAGCTCCCCGACCACGTCCCCGGGGCCGCGGACCGCGAGGATCCGGGTGGCCCCGACGGTGCTGTGCTGGATCACCGAAACCCACCCGGACTGGATGAAGAACACCCGATGGGTGTCCTCCCCCTCACCGGTCAGCGAATCCCCGGCCCGGAACACCTGGTAGACGGTCCGCGAGCGGATCTCCTCGGCTGCCATAGCGTCGAGGAGATCCCAGAACCGCAAGCCGTCTTCGTCACTCGCCATTCCCCGCAAACTAGCCGAGCCCGGCCCGTAGGCAAAGCTCGGCCTGAGGAATGGCGCCTCGCGTGCAGACGAATGTGCCCCCGTGACCCCCGTGTACCCCCCGGCATCCCCCACGGATCCCGGGTCCCCCGAAGTCCCCGGAAGAGTCCCCCGTGACCCCCCGCCGCGCCCGCAGCTCCCCCCGGAGCTCCCCCCTCCGCAGGCGCGACGCGGACTATCCTCGGGTTATCCCTCGGTTTGAACCACGTCATCTGATAGGCACGGGAAAACGACGGCGTGTGTCCGCGATCACAGCAGGGCTTTGGAGAGGGACACAGAGTTTTGGATAGGGACGCAGAGCTTTGAGAAGAACACCGAGCTCTTAGAAGAACACCGACCGGCGCTGCAACAGCAGCCGGTACAACGTGTCCTGGATCGTCTCGCGCACCTGGTCGGTCAGGTCGAAGACGAGCATCGGGTCGTCGGCGGCGCCGGCGTCGTACCCGGAGGTGGCGATCGGCTCCCCGAAGGCGATGTGCCACTTGGTCGGCAGCGGCACCAGCCCGAGCGGGCCGAGCAGGGGGAAGGTCGGGGTGATCGGGAAGTACGGCAGCCCGATCAGCCGCGCCAGCGGCTTGAGGTCCGCGATCTTCGGATAGATCTCCTCGGCGCCGACGATGGACACCGGGATGATCGGGACCCCGGTGCGCAGCGCCGCGGAGACGAAGCCGCCGCGGCCGAAGCGCTGGAGCCGGTAGCGCTGGGAGAACGGCTTGCCGACGCCCTTGAAGCCCTCCGGGAACACCGCCACGACCTCGCCGCCGCGCAGCAGGCGCTCGGCGTCGGGGTTGCAGGCCAGGGTGTGGCCCATCTTGCGCGCCAGCTCGCCCACGAACGGCAGCGTGAAGACCAGGTCGGCGGCCAGCATGCGCAGGTGGCGGCGGGCCGGGTGGTGGTCCAGGAGCGCCAGCTGGGTCATCAGCGCGTCCACCGGGACCGTGCCGGAGTGGTTGGCCACTATCAACGCGCCGCCCTCGGACGGGACGTTCTCGATACCGGAGACCTCGACGCGGAAGTACTTCTCGTAGAGCGGGCGCAGGGCACCCATGAGCACGTTGTCGTTGAGGTCCGCGTCGAAGCCGAACTCGTCGACCTCGTACTCGCCGGTGACCCGGCGGCGCAGGAACGCCAGGGCGCCGGCCGCCTTCTCCTCCCAGCCGCCCGAGGTGCGCTCCGAGGTGCGCTCCGAGGTGCGCTCCGGGGCGTGCTCGGGGTCATGGTCGGGAGCCGCATGCTCAGGAGCTGCGTGGTCGGGGGCGGCGTGCCCGGGAGCGGCGTACTCCGTAACGTGCTCGGCGGCGGTGTGCTCCGCGACGTGCTCGGGGTCGGCGTGCTCCGTGGCGTGCTCGGGGCCGTCCACCGCCTCGGACCGGTCCGCCACCTCAGTACCCCTTCGTCCAGCCGGGCACGACCGGCTTCAGCCCGGCGCCCTCGGCGTGCGCCCGCAGCGCGTCCGCGGTGGTGTGCCCCGGCTCCCAGCCCAGGCGTTCCTTCACCCGCGCGGTGTCCAGGACCCGGCCGTAGCGGACCATCGCCACCTGGTCGGGGGTGAAGTCGACGATGCCGGTCCGGCGGATCACGCCGCCGAAGAAGCCGGCGCCGAAGGACAGCACCGGGATGGTCGGACGGCCCAGGCGGCGGGTGATCTGGGACAGCGGCATGGCGCCGTCGCCGGCCACGTTGTAGGTGCCCGGGTGCCCGCCCAGCGTGGCCAGCACCAGGGCCCGGACCGCGTCGTCGATGTGCACGAACTGCAGGCGCGGGTCGAAGCCCAGCACCGTGGGCACCACCGGCAAAGTGAGGTAGTCCAGCAGCGGGGAGGCCACACCGGGACCGGCGAACGGCGCGAAGCGCAACACGGACACCGCCACGTCGGGGCGGCGCCGTGCGAAACCGCGGACGTACCCCTCGGCCTCTGCCACGTCCTTGCCGTAGCCGGACGTCGGCGGCAGGTGCGGGGGTGTGTCCTCGGCGAACAGGGCCGGGTCGCGGGGTGCGCAACCGTAGACCGCGCCGCTGGACTTGACGACCAGCCGCTTCAGACCCGGCGCCCGGGAGGCGGCGGCCAGCAGTTGCATGGTCCCGATGACGTTGCGTTCCTTCATCGCCGCCCGGCCGCCGGCACGCGAGGGCCGGGGCTCCAGGCCCAGGTGGACCACCGTGTCGGGGTCCGTGCCCGCGATGAGGCGGGCGATCGCGGGGGAGCCGGAGGCGTCGGCCCCGTCGGCGCCCGCGACGAAGCGGACACGGCCTTGCTCGCGCAGGGCCTCCACGACGGACCGTCCCAGACGGCTGTCCGCACCGATCACGAGCACGCGGCGGCCGCCGGACGGCTTCCCGTCCGCCTGAGTCCGACCCGCACCTGCCATCGTCGCGGCCAAACCCCCCGACGCGCCGGCGCTACTTCTTCTTGTTGCGACGCTGGATGCGCGTCTTCTTGAGCAGCTTGCGGTGCTTCTTCTTGGCCATACGCTTACGGCGCTTCTTGATGACTGAGCCCACTCGGGTGCCCTCGCTCACTTGTGACAGGGATTCGCGACTGGCCCAGAGTACCTGGTCGTCCGGTCCCGCGACCAAACGCCCGTCGGCACGGGGTCGGCACGGGGTCCCGCGGACCCCGGGCGCAAGCCCGGCAGAAGGTTTCGGGGCTCTAAAGAGAGTCCGCCACGTAGGCGTCGCGCAGGTATTCCTGCACGGCTTGTTCAGGGACCCGGAAGGAGCGGCCCACGCGGACCGCGGGTAGTTCCCCGCTGTGCACCAGGCGGTACACCGTCATCTTGGACACCCGCATGACCTGGGCGACTTCGGCGACCGTGAGGAACTTGACCTCGGAGAGCCGCGCGGCGTCGCCGCCCGTGCGAGCGCTCCCGTGCATGTCGGATATCTCAGAAGCCATGTTATGAGGATAGGGGTGGATGATACATATGGGGAAGAGGATGCGGCATTCGTGTGATTTGCGGACTGTTACCCCTGGGGTGACGTGGTGACCTGCTGCGACCAGTCACTCACGCTCCGGAGCGACTCCCGGCGCCCCGAAGCGCTCCGGCTCGCCCCGGCGCGTCCCGATTCAGCCGTCCTCAAGCGCCTCAGAAAGCGCCTCAGCAAGCGCCCCAGACGCCCTCCGGCACCTTCAGCCGTCCGAAGGGCGCGTCAGGCGCCCCGAGACAGCCTCACAGCCCGGCCCGGGCGAGTACGTACCGTGACATAGGCGTGTAGTGCCGGGGCGCGATGCCGTCGTCGAGCGGCACGGCCACCTGCACCACGCCCTCGGCCTCCCCGACGAACAGCGCCGGGTCGTTGGAGTCGGCGAACCCGATCGCGTCGATCCCGGCCTGGCCCGCCCCGCCGCACCAGCCGTGGTCGGCGACCACCAGGTCCGGCAGCGGCTCGCCGTCCCCGGCCAGCGAGGCCAGCGCGGCCCGGATGGGACGCGCGGAGTGCGTGTGCACCAGCGATCCGCCCTCGGCCGTCACCCCGACCCCGCCGAAGTAGGCGATCGACCGGCGCTTGCGCCCGACCTGCGCCGAGGCCTGATACGACCAGCCGGCGCCGGCCTCTATCACCTCGCACCCGGCCTCGCGCAGCCCGGCGGCGAAGGCCAGGTGCACGGCCAGCAGGGTGCTGGGATGCCCGGTGGCAAGCAGGACCCGCTGGCGCCGCCGGCCCGCCAGACCCAGCCGGTCGGCGAACCGGTCCAGGCCGTCCAGCGTGAGGTCGACGTCGATGTGGTCCTGGCCCGAGCGGTACTTCGGGTCCGCCGACACCCCGGCGCGGTCGGCCATCAGCTTGACGACGTCGCCCTGCGTCCACACCCGCTCCGGCTCCAGTCCGAACAGGTGATACGGGTCCCTCTCGGCGAACATCGCGTACTTACGGAGGTTGTCCTCCCGCGGAGTCGCCACAGCGCCGGCGATGCGGTGCGTCAGCAGGTGGTCCCGGAGTTCGTCGCGAGTGGGAGCGGCGGTCATAGGGAGAAAATAACCCGGGGACGCATACCGCCGCCGCTCGTTGTGCCTACATCACATGTACAGCGTCTACTCGGTCCGCAACGCCACAACCGGATCGAGCCTCCCGGCCCGCCGCGCGGGCATCACCCCGAAGAACACCCCCACCGCGGCGGACACCCCGAACGCCAGCACGATCGACCACCACGCCAGCACCGCGGGCAGCGGCGTGAAGGCGGACAATATGTAGGACGCGCCTATACCGAGCCCGATCCCGATGACGCCGCCGATGCTCGTCAGCATCACGGCCTCCAAGAGGAACTGCGAGAGGATGTCGCGCTGCCGCGCGCCGAGCGCCTTGCGCAGCCCGATCTCCTTGGTCCGCTCCCGGACCGAGACCAGCATGATGTTGGACACCCCGACCCCGCCGACCAGCAGCGAGATGCCGGCGATCGCGGCGAGCACCAGGGTGAGCAGCGACAGGATCTTGCCGATGGTGCCCAGGATCTCGGTCTGGGACACCGCGGTGAACTCGTCGCCCCGGTACTTCTGTTTCAGGGCGTCGACCATTTTGGCGCCGGTGGCGTCGACGTCGCCGGGGCTGTCGGCCTTGGTGGCGAAGCCGGAGATGGTCTGCATGCCGAACAGCCGCTGCGCGGCGGTGACCGGGATGTGCACCTCGCTGTCCGGGCTCAGGCCGAAGGCACCGCCCTTGGGCTGGAAGAGCCCGATCACCCGGAACTCGACGCCGCCCATGTCCACCTGGCGGCCGATGGGATCGGCGTTCGGGAACAGCGCCGCGGCGGCGTCGGGGCCCAGGACGATCACCCGGCGCGCTGTGGCGATGTCCGCCTTGGAGACGTACCGGCCCTCGGCGACCGGCCGGTCGAAGACATCGACGACGTTCGCCGTGGTCCCCTGCACCGTCGCGTAGAACGTGTTGGTCCCGGCACGCAGGTTCTCGGCCGAGGCCAGGGAGACGGCGACGGCGTCGGGCCGGCCGAGCACCCGGTCCAGGTAGTCGGCGTCGGAGAGCTGGAGCCGGGAGATGGCCGGGGAGGTGCCTAGCTGGAACTTGCCGGGCGCGACGAACACGATGTTCGAGCCCAGGCCCTCCACCTCGGAGGTGACCAGCTGCTTCGCGCCGCCGCCGATCGCGACCAGGACCACCACCGCGGCGACCCCGATCACCACGCCGAGCATGGTCAGCAGGGAGCGCAGGCGGTTGGCGCGCAGGGCGTCGAAGGCGACGCGGAAGGATTCTGTGACTCTCATGAGGACTCCGGTGCTTCCGCTGTGCCCTCTGTGCCCTCTGTGCCCGCTGTGCCCGCTGTGCCCTCTGTGCCCTCTGTGCCCGCTGTGCCCGCTGTGCCCGCTGTGCCTTCTATAAGGCCATCCCTCACTCGGACGATCCTCCGGGCGCGCGCCGCGATGTCAGCCTCGTGGGTCACCAGGACGACCGCGACTCCGCGTTCCTTGTTGAGCCGTTCCAGGATCCCCATCACCTCATCGCCGTTGACGGTGTCGAGGTTCCCTGTGGGTTCGTCCGCTAGAAGTAGTGCGGGTTCCCCTACTAGCGCTCGCGCTATAGCGACGCGCTGCTGTTCTCCGCCGGACATCTGCGTGGGCCGGTGCCCTGTGCGGTGCCCCAGGTTCACAGCCTCCAGTGCCTCGGCTGCGCGCCTTCTGCGCTCCGCCCTGCGTACTCCTCTATAGACGAGCGGTAGAGCGACGTTGTCCAGAGCGGTAGTGCGTGCCAGAAGCTGGAACGACTGGAAGACGAACCCGATCGTCTGGTTCCTGAGTTCGGCCAGTTCGCTGTCGTCCAGCGTGCCGACATCGCGCCCCCGGACCAGCAGCGTGCCGGAGGTCGGCCGGTCCAGGCAGCCGAGCAGGTGCATCAGCGTGGACTTCCCGGAGCCCGACGGTCCGATGATCGCTGCGTAGTCGCCCTCTTCGATGGTCAGGGAGACGCCGCGCAGAGCGTCCACGGAGACGCCGTCCATGTTGTACGACCGAGTGACGTCGACCGCCTCGATTTCGGCCATGCCCTAGAGCTTCTGCCCGTCGTGGACCTTGTCGGCCCCCGAAGTGACGATCACGTCCCCCGCGCTCAGCCCGGAGGAGACCTCCACCGTGGTGTCGCCCTGCGCGCCGAGCCGGACCACGTGCTTGTGCGCCTTGCCCGAGGTCACCAGCCACACGGTGTCCTGGTTGCCGTCGTGCACGATGGCCGCCGCCGGCACCGCGAGCACGTGTGGCTTGTTCGCGACCTGGAGGTCGGCCACGGCGCTCATCCCGGGGCGCGGGACCGGGGCCGCAGAGCCGTCGCCGAGCGTTCCAGCCCCCAGCGAGAGCCGCACCCGGTATGTCACGCCGCCCCGGCTGGAGGACTGGCCCTGGCTGTCGATGGAGATGACGGTCCCCGGGTAGTCGCCGTCGGGGACGGCGTCCAGCTGCACGTCGGCGGTGACGCCCGGGGTGACCTGGAGGATGGAGGTCTCGTCGACCTGCGCGGTCACGGTCAGGGTCGAGGAGTCGGTGATGACCAGCAGCGGGGCCCCGGAGTCCACGGGGGACCCCTGGGAGATCACGGTGTCGTCCCCCGGGTCGGAGCTCCCGCCGCCGGACGCGGCGGATCCGAGGGATCCCCCGGCGGCGCCGGCCAGCGAGCCGAGGTTCCCGCCGAGCTGGGACAGCAGGGAGGAGACGTCCACTCCGGAGGCACTGGCCCCGCCGACCCCGCTGCGCAGGGATATGTCCCCGGATATGGAGGCCTTGATAGTGAGGGAGTCCACTGTCTTCTGCGCTATAGCGACCGCGGCCTGTGTCTGAGTCCGTTGTGCATCGCTAAGGGAACCCACTACGTCGGACGCGGAGGCGATCCCGTTATTGAAGTTCGCGATAGTGGTCCGGACATCGGAGGACGCTGTGGCGTACTGATTCCGCGCGCTGGTGATCTGGCTCAGGATCGAGGCCTTGATCGCCGGATCCGCGATCTGGTTGGCGGTGGCCTGCGCGGCGTCGAAGGCCTTCTCGGCGTTCGCGTCGGCGTCCGCCTCCGACTGGGAGAAGTCCAGGACGCTGCCGCCGCCGGAGGACTTCTTGCCCTGCGCCGCGGCCTGGGCGTCCGCCGCCTTCGCCGCGTTCAGCTGGGCCTGCGCGTCCGGCGAGTCGATCTTCAGCAGGGTCTGGCCGGCGGTGACGTGCTGGCCGTCGGCGACCATCAGCTGCGCGATGGAGCCGCCGGCTGTCGCGTCCACCGTGATCTGCGCTTTCGGCGTGACGCTTGCGGGAGCCTCCACTACCTGGGTGACCGGACCGTACGCCACCGGCGCTTTGGTGATCCCGGAAGGAGCGCCGCTCCCGCAGGCGCTCAATCCGGCGACGAGTAAAGAACTGAGAACCGACCCCGCTATTGCCGTGCCACGTTTGGTCACGTCCCCAATGTAGGTACCGTTTCCACGCCGCCCACGGCCGGGGTCGGCTGCCCGCCGGCGGCGGCGGGGTGGACCGGCGCGCGCCGCGGATCGAAGGCGTAGGCCAGCAGGACGATCACAGCGATCATCACCATCGGGACGGCCATGCCCTCGCGGTGGCTGACGCCCGCGCCCCACAGGCCGGTCACCAGCGGGGCGCCGAGCAGGAAGCCCAGGTAGTTGAAGACGTTGATCCGCGCGACCGCCACCCCGGAGCCGGTCGGGTCGTTGGCGTAGGCCGCCGTGAAGGCCACCGGCACCAGCGGGGACAGGCCGAAGCCGGCGATCAGGAACCCGGCGAGCGCCATGTACGGGCCCGTCGCGCCGACCACGATCGCGAACCCGGCGACGCAGATGACGGCGCCGGCCCGCACCACCTTGACGCTGCCGCCCCGCTGCACCGCCAGGTCGCCGCGGAACCGGCCGAGCACCTGGCCCAGGGTGTAGGCGCCGACCACCAGGCCGCCGAAGGTGTCGGAGGACTTCAGGCCCTTGGTGAGGTAATCGCTGCCGGCTGCGGTGACACTGGACTCGCCGATGTAGGCCAGGGTCATGACGACGCAGAGCAGGAGCATCGGGCGCCAGGGGACGTGGGGCAGCCTGCCGTCGGCGTCCTTGACGATCGTCTCGTCGCGCAGGTTCTTCAGCAGCATCGGGCCGGCGTAGAGGGTCGCCGCGACGCCGACCACCGCGGCCACCAGGTAGGTCAGGCTCAGGTGCCAGCCGGCCGCCGAGCCCAGGGCGCCCCAGCCCGAGCCGACGATGGCGCCGGCCGCCCACAGCGCGAAGAAGGCCAGGATGATCGACCGGCCGTAGCGCCGCTCCAGCCCGCAGGCCTGCATGTTCATGGTGGCGTCGGCCGCGCCCACCGCCAGCCCGAAGATCATCAGGACCGGGATCGCCTGGTAGAGGTTCCTCGTATGCGGGACGACCACCAGGATGCCGACCACCGTCGGCTCGGCGATCCGCAGGACCGCGGCCGAGGTCGTCCAGCGCATGGCCAGGCCCGCCAGGACCGAGCCGACGCCGGCCAGGATCGGGACCAGCGCGAGCATGATGGACAGCGTGCCGTCGTCGACGTGCAGCTGTTTCTGGATGACCGACACCTTCGAGGTCAGCAGGGAGAAGGCGAAGCCCTGCACGCCGAAGAAGACGAAGGTGGCTATCCGGTTCCGGGTCAGCCCGCCCGGCTCTACCTGCGGCATGCCCGCAGCGTAGGCGACGTGATCTTCGATGGGAAGGGGTTGCGTGCCCTGGGCGCGGGCACGGGTGTAACGTGCGGAAAGTGCCAGACGAAGCGGTCATCGGATGCGTGGGGGTCCTGCACGTCGGTACACGCGGCCAAGGGGGGCCCGGCGAGGCGGTAGTGCGGGTTCGGGGCGGTACCGAGGCCTTTCTGGCCTGGTCGGAGCAGCCGCTGCCGAAGGGCACCCGGGTACTGGTCGTGGAATCCCGCGGAGAGCGTGCGGTCGACGTCATCGAGTTCCCCGAAGCCACCGACCCGTTGGACGAACTGGACAGGCTGTGAACATCCATCTCAGCTCACGGGAAGAAGGCTGACCACCATGTTCGGCTACAGAGTGCCCGCCCCTGACCAGGCGATGCTCATCTCCGGCGGCCGCCGGGGGCAGGGCGGGGCGCCGTTCCGAGTCGTCACCGGCCACGGCAAGTTCATCCTGCCGGTGTTCCGCAAGACCCGGTTCCTGACGCTGTCCATGCAGGAGGCCGAGGTCTCCGAGACCTGCGTGACCAAGCAGGGCATCGCCCTGACCGTGACAGCGGTCATCGCCTTCAAGGTCGGCAACGACAACGAGAGCATCGTCAACGCCGGCCAGCGGTTCCTGTCCGACCAGAACCAGATGTCGACACTGACCGCCCGCATCTTCGCCGGCCACCTGCGCTCGATCATCGGCTCGATGACGGTGGAGGAGATCGTCACCGAGCGCCAGAAGCTGGCCGAGGAGGTCCTGGACACCTCCAAGTCGGAGATGGGCAAGATCGGCCTGACCGTGGACTCGCTGCAGATCATGTCGATCGACGACATGAAGACCGGCTACATCGACGCCATGGCCGCTCCGCACAAGGCCGCCATCCAGCGCCAGGCCCAGATCGCCCAGGCCCAGGCCACCCAGGCCTCGGTCGAGGCGCAGCAGGAGGCCGAGCGCAACAAGGCCGAGTACGCCCGCCAGACCGCGATCGTGCAGGCCAAGTACAAGGCCGAAGTCGACCAGGCGCAGGCCATAGCGGCCCAGGCCGGCCCGCTGTCCGCGGCCAGGGCCCAGCAGGAGGTGCTGATGGCCCAGACCGAGCTGGCCCAGCGCAACGCCGAGCTCCGCCAGCAGCAGCTGGTCGCCGAAGTGGTCAAGCCCGCCGAGGCCGAGGCCGAGCGCGTCCGCATCACCGCCGCCGCCGACGCCGAGCGCATGCGCGTCCAGGCCGAGGCCGCCGCCAGCTACGACCGCGTGGCCCTGGACCGCATGATCATCGACCAGCTCCCGCTGATCGTCGAGAAGGCCGCCGCCGGCCTGAACGGCGCGAACATCAACGTCCTGAACGGCGCCGACGGCCTGTCCGAGATCGCCGCCGGCCTGGTCGGCCAGGGCCTGGCCATCCTGGACTCGGTGAAGAAGGGCATCGGCGACGAGGACGGCGCCATGAAGGACAGGGGTGCGAAGCCGCAGGTGGTCGAGCGGGTGCAGATCGAGAACGGGAAGTAACCGCCGGGAGCTCGCGCAAGCCCCCCGAGTCGACAGCCCGAGATGTTCGGGCCGACGGGTCAGGGGGCTTTGTCGCGCCGCCGGCTACGGCTGTGTGGCCCCGCGCTTGGCTACTTCCGCTCCTCCAACCGCCCCGGCACCACATCGAAAGCCACCCGCTTGCCGTCCCGCACCACCTCGACCGGCGTCTGCTTGCCGATCAGCGCGGCGTCGAGCAGGTCGAACAGCGCGGCGTGGCCGTCGATCCCCTGCCCGGCCAGGCTGATCACCACGTCGCCGGGTTGGAAGGGGCTGTCGGCGTCGCGCACCCGGGTCACGATCTCGCGCTTGGCGGTGCGGCCGTCCACCTCGGCGTCGCGGGTGTGCACCGCGATGCCGAGTGCGGAGCGGACGACGCGGCCCTCGGCGATCAGCTGCGGGACGACGCGGGCCACGGTCGCGGCCGGGACCGCGAAGGCCATGCCCTGGGCGTCGTCGCGGATCATGGTGTTGACGCCGACCACCGTGCCGTCCAGGTCGACCAGCGGGCCGCCGGAGTTGCCGGGGTTCACCGCGGCGTCGGTCTGGATCAGGCGTTGCAGCGGGCGTTCGTGCTGGGCCGCCTGGAGCTGGCGGGACAGGCCGCTGACGATGCCCACCGAGACCGACTCCGGGTAGTCGCCGAGCGGGTTGCCCAGCGCCAGGACGAACTCGCCGAGGCGGACCGGGCGGTCGCGCAGGACCAGCGCCGACTCGTGCGGCTCGGAGAGCTCGACCACGGCCAGATCGGTCAGCGGGTCGCGGCCCAGGATCCGGATCGGCTGGGTGGGATAGCCGTGGATGGCCGCGGTCCAGGTGAACCCGTCGGGCTGGTCCACGACGTGGTTGTTGGTGACGACGTGGCAGGCGTCGTCCAGGACGAATCCGGAGCCCGCGGTCCAGGAGTCCGCGCCCTGGTCGCCCCGGATCGCCACGGCGTTCGGCATCACCTGCTCGATCAGGTCCGCCAGCCCGCCGCTGAACGCGGCCATCGCCGAGATCGCGCTCACCGCCTCAGACCTCCACCGAGTCGTCGTCGCCGAGATCGTCCTCGAAGAAGGTGTGGCCGGCGCCGACCAGTTCCTTGAGCCGGCCGTCGTACTCGTCGGCGATGCGGCCGATCTGCGCGCAGGCCGAGGTCAGCAACTCGGGGGTGAGCATGTCGGCGGCCAGGTCGCGGGCCACGGCCAGCCGGCCCTGCTGCCAGTAGCAGCGGACCCACAGGTAGTCGTGGTTGATCTCGTTGACCGCCATCAGCAGTTTCTTGGACAGCGGCACGTCCTCCAGCACGATGCCGAAGACCTGCACCAGGCCGAAGCCGTCGTCGGCCTGGCCCGCGGACACCCAGTACAGGGCACTGCCGTGCCGGAGCTGGTAGTCGCCGTCCGAGTCGGGCTCGGCGCGGCCGTCGACCAGACCGCCGTCCTCCAGGACCCGCGCTATGAAAGCGCGGATCATCTCTACGTTCGCCATGCGCAGACTGTAGGGAAAACAGCGATCCGGCCCGGCCGCAGCCTCAACGAACGTTCAGCAGTCGCTCCGCTTGCGGCTCAGCGTGAACGTCTCCAGCGGCGCGATCTTCCCGTCCGGCTGCCCGACCGTGTAGTACGTGACGTGGATCCGCGTCAGCCCGCCCGCGTGCGTCCCCGGGTCCACGTCGAACGCGGCGAAGCCGTACGGGTGCTCCTCGTCCCGGACGCCGATCCAAGGGGCGTCCTCGAAGACGTACGTCGGCGTCTTCTTGCCGTTCGACCCGACCGCGCCGACCCCCATCAGGACCTTCGCCTTGCTGCCGGCGAAGAACTTCTGGTTGGTGGGGCTGGAGGTGCCGCCGCCGCCGAGCACCATGTGGACGGTGCCCTTCGAGGTGTCGATCTGGCTGGTGTCGGTGGCCACCGGGTTGGGGGTGAGGGTCTGGCTGCCGGAGACCACGCCGCGGATCGGGTGGGAGCGCTCGTAGTCGTGCTCGTGGCCGCAGACGACCAGGTCCACCTCGTACTTGTCGAACAGCGGGCCCCACTGCTCGCGGATGCCGATGTCGGCCCCGTTGGCGTCGGAGCTGGAGATCATCACCTGGTGCATGCAGACGACGATCCAGTCGATCCCCTTGTTGGCGCGCGCCGCCTTCAGGGTGCGCTCCAGCCAGGCACACTGGCGGCCGGCGCTGTAGCCGCTGACGTAGGTGTCGCCGCCGTCCTGCAGGGCCACGTCGTCGTTCTGCAGGACGACGAAGCGGACCGAGCCGACGGTGAAGGCGTACCAGAGGCCTGCGAACTCCGGGTCCTCGCCGTTGGACGGGAGGGCGAAGCGGGTCTGGAAGGAGGAGAAGCCCAGCGGGCCGTTGCCCTTCTCGTTCTCGTGGTTGCCGGCGGCCGGCATCCAGGGGCGGAAGCGGGCCGAGCGGGTGTTGTTCTGGAAGAACGAGTCCCAGGTGCGCAGGCGGTCCGGGTTGATGTTGGCGTAGCACAGGTCGCCGTTGAGCAGGTGGAACAGCGGCGCGACCTGCTCGATGCCGCCGACCACGTCGGCGGCCGCGGGGCTGGCGATGGTCGCCGCGACCGAGCTGAAGCCCCCGCCGGTGGCCGGCGACCACGTGGTGCCGGGGGTGGCCTGGTCGCCGAAGCTGGTGAAGGTGAACGGCCGGCGGCCCGACGGCGCGGTGCGGAACGCCGCCGAGTCCGGCAGGACGCCGTCGTGCAGGGCGCTGTAGATGTACGTCGAGTCCGGGCGCAGGTCGCCGATGTGCGCGTGGTGGACGTAGACCTCGCGGCCCGAGGCGCCGTCGGTGTACGTGCGGGTCTCGGCCTGGACGGTGTCGCCGTGGCCGCCCTCGACGGTGCCGAAGCGGACCCGCGGACGCTGCACCGGCGCCGTGGTGGTCCACGACGCGTACATCTCGCGCGACGGATCCGCGCCGAACGTCAGGTGCAGGCCGTCGACCGGCGGGGCGCCGAGCGCGCCGGGCGTGGTGAGCAGGAGCGGGGAGCCGGTGGCGGCGGGGGCCTGGGCGGCCGGAGCGGCGAGCGCCTGGCCCGCGGCGGCCGGGGCCTCGGCGGCGGCGGCCGGCGAGGCGAGCACCGGGGCGGCGACGACGGCGGCGCCGGCGGTCCCGGCGGCGATCAGGGCGGTACGACGGTCGACGGGCATCCGATCAGTCATGCCGGGGACGCTAGCCAGGAGGCTGACTCCGCCGGGTGAACGCGCGGTGAGCGCCGGACGAAGATTCGCCCGTCCGGCCCACGGTCAACGGTCAACGGTCAACGGCCCACGGTCAGCGGCCGGCGATCACCCGTGCGGAGGCGGCCCCGACCAGCCGAGTTCGGCCCCTGCCACACTCCCGGGAAAACGCACATGGGCCAGCGTTCCAGCACCGCTCTGGCTGCGCAGCAACAAGTCGTCGACATCTGACAGCGCCGGATCGGGCACCGCCAAGCCGACAGCCGGATCGAGACGGCCAAGAGCGTCCAGCGCGTGCCCGACCCCGGCCAGACTCACATCGACCGCCAGTCCCCCACCCCGCCGCAACGCCTCGACGGCCCCGGCCGCCGCGAGCCACCCGGCCCCGTGGTCCAACACCTGCGCGGGCAACGGCACCGGACGCTCGGCACCCCCGGCGCGCATCCCCTCCTCCGCGATCCCGACAGCCATCTGCACCAGCGAGTCGAAACCCCGGCGCCCACCCCACGGACCGCCGGAGCCGTAAGCGGAGATGGAGACATGGACGAGACCCGGATTGACCGCCGCCAACTCGGCGGGCCCCAGCCCGAGCCCGGCCAGCGCACCGGGCCGGTAGGACTGGAGCACGACATCGGCGCCCCGGACCAGGTCGAGGAAGGCAGAGCGGCCCGCGCCGGAACGCAGGTCGAGGAAACGCAGGGCCTTGCCGAAGTTCAGGTCCAGATCCAGACCGCGAATGGTCGGCAGCACCGGCGAGCGGACCATGGTGACGTCGGCGCCATAGCCGGCCAGCACACGGCCAGCGTTGGGACCGGCGATGATGCGGGTCAGGTCGAGCACGCGGATGCCGGACAGCGGGCGGGGACTGGCGGCGGCTGCGGGAGTTCCGGGCTCGGTGGCGAACACCCGGCCAGCAGCAGCACCAGCAGCGCCAGAGCCGTAGCCAGCACCACCAGCAGCACCAACTCCAGCGGCACCAACGCCATCAGCTACACCAGCGCCGGAGCGAGCGCCAGTAGCGTCGGCGCCAGAGCGAGCACCCACAATCCCGCACTCCGCCGCGAACACCCCGTCGCCGGCCAGCGGCGTCATCGCCACCACCGGCCGCGCCGCGACCGCCGCGCTGTGCGGATGCGCCAGCCACTCCTGCCGGGTCCGCATCGCCGCCGCGACGCCGCCGGCCTCGGCGATCGCGTCCTCCAGCTCGAACCGGCCGCGGCGGCGGACCGCGGCCTCGACCGCTGCCCGGTCCTGGGGCGCTCCGAGGACCCGGCACGCGATCTCCGCGTGGTGGTCGAAGTTGCAGTGCAGCCGCAGCCAGCCGTCGGCCGTCTCGTAGTCGCCGGACAGGGGGGCCCACTCGAACGCGGCCTCGCCGTCCATCCGCAGGTAGCGCTCGCTGCGGAAGGCGATCGCCGCTTCGCGCGTGCCGACCGTCACCCGCGGCATGGTCTGTAGGCCGTTGCGGGTCGCGAAGTACGCGGCCGCCTGCGTGTGCGCGGCGGTCACCGCCCACGCCGCGAACTCCCCCACCCGGAACACCGACGGCAGACCGAGATCATCCATGCTCTCCACCGTAAAGCGGCGGCCCGCGCGAAGGACACGCGAGCCGCCGCCGGAAAGGGCGAATGTGTCAGGGACCACACGAGGTGTGGGGCTGGAAGCCGTCCGCGAAGGGCAGCGGCAGTGACACGCCGCCCACGATCCCGCCCAGCTGCGCGGCGGTGAACGGGAACGGGTTCGTCGGCAGGGTCTTGTCGTCCGGAGTGGTAGAGCCGTCCAAGGCGAAGACGAGGATCTGCTGGCCGTTGCTCATGATCCGGACCGCCTGCACCCCGTGCCCTCCGGCCTTCGTACCGGTCTCGACCACGGAGCCGTCCGCCAGGGAGGTCCTCGTGAGCGGGCCCCAGCCTTCGGAGGCGCCGAACTGGTCCACGTTCTTCCCGGGGGCGAACACCTCGACCGTCACCTGCACGTACGGCGAGGTGGCGTCCGCGGGGCGGGGAAAGGGATTCTGGCCGGTGGCCGTCCAGTCCATGGTGAGGCCATAGGAAACCTGGAGCTTCGTCTTCGCAATGCACACCCCGGTGTTCGGCGCGAAGGCGCCCTCCTTGCCGACGCGCGCACCCATGGGTGTGAGGTGCTTCCCACCGGGATCGAGCTTGCCGGCCATCTCGGCGAAGACCGCGGCGGCCAGCTTCCGCTCAGCGAGCGTCCGCTCGTCGTCCGTCAGAGGCGGTTTGGCGGTGCTGGTCGTGGATGGCGCGGGCCGCGGACTCGACGTCACCATCGAAGCCGCCGGCACCACGGCCGCCGTCCCGGATCCCCCGCCCCCGGCGAACGCCGTCGCCGCGACCGCCACCACCACGACGGAGGCCGTGCTCCCCACGATCGCGGCCACCCTCCGGCGCCGCACCCGGCGCCGGCCGCCGGCCACCAGATCGTCGGCGGTGAACGCCAGCCCGGGGTGGGCTGGGACCACCGTGCGCGCGAACAGTTCGCGGGCCTGCGAGCCGTCCTCGTCGGCGCTGTGGTCGGCCTTGTCTTCGAACTCTGTCATCAGAACTCCTTCTCCACGCGGCCCAGGGCCGTCGCCTGCTGGTCGAGGAGGATCCCGCGCAGGGTGGCCAGCCCTCGCGCGGTCTGTGAACGGACGGTGCCGGGTGAGCAGCCGAGCAGATCCGCGGTCTGCTCGATGGAGAGGTCCTCCCAGAACCGGAGGACCAAAGTGGCCCGTTGGCGCGGCGCCAGATGGGCCAGGGCCTGGAGAACGGCGTCCCGCTCCCCGATGTCCGGGCCTTCCGGCGCCGACGATTCCGGCACCGACGCCACCGAGCGCTCGCGGCGCCAGCCGCGGCGCTTCTCGTCGATGACGCAGCGCACCAGGACGCGGCGCACGTACGCGTCGCGGTTCTCGGCACGCTCGACCCGGTGCCAGGCCACGTACAGCTTCAGCAAAGCCGTCTGCACCACGTCCTCGGCCTGATGCGCGTCGCCGCACAACAGGAACGCGGTGTGCCACAGCGCGTGAGAACGCGCTGTGACGTAGTTCTTGTACTCCGCCTCGGCAGAAGCTCGCATCGTCCGTCCTCCCCTTCTGGTGGTAGGACGGAGCGACTCACCCTCGACGCTGCATCGCCGGCGCGAAGCTTTCCGGCGCGAAGTTTTCCAGCGCGGGCCTCACGCCCCCGAAGCCAGCTCCCGCGACCGGTCCCGAGCGGCCTCCAGGGCCGCGATCATCGCCGCGCGCACCCCGTGGTCCTCCATGGTGCGGATGGCCGAGATGGTGGTGCCGGCCGGGGAGGTGACCGCCTCGCGCAGCTTCACCGGGTGCTCGCCGGAGTCGCGCAGCATCACCGCGGCGCCGATGGCGGCCTGCACGATCAGGTCGTGGGCGGCGGCGCGGGGCAGGCCGAGCAGGATGCCGGCGTCGGTCATGGCCTCGACGAGGTAGTAGAAGTACGCCGGTCCCGAGCCGGACAGGGCCGTCACGGCGTCCTGCTGGGCCTCCGGGACCCGGATGGTCTTGCCGACCGGGGCGAAGATCTGCTCCGTGCGGACCAGGTGCTCCTCGGTGGCGTGGGCGCCGGCCGAGATCGCCGACATGGCCTCGTCCACCAGGACCGGGGTGTTGGTCATGACCCGGACCACCGGGACGCCCTCGGCCAGGCGGGAGGCGATGAAGTGGGTGGTGATGCCCGCCGCGCCGGTGACGACCAGGCGGCCGACCGGGACGTGCGGGGCCAGTTCCTCCAGCAGCGCGGCCATGTCCTGCGGCTTGACCATGAGGATCAGGGTGTCGGCCTTGGCCGCCGCCTCGGCGTTGCTCACCGCGTCGACCCCGTAGGCCGCCCTCAGCGCCGCCGCGCGGTCCGGGCGGCGGGCCGTCACCAGCACCTCGGACGCCGGTTTCCCGGCCCGCAGCAGGCCCGAGACCAGGGCCTCGCCGATCTTTCCGGTGCCGAGGACGGCGACGCGCTGGCTCATGGGGTCCGGTCTCCTCACATCCGCCACGAAGGGCTCGGGCGGCTCGGTCTGGCTCAGGCTGGCTCAGGCTGGCTCAGTCTTTCGAGAGCAGCGACCGGGCGAAGAAGCCGAGGTTCGCCGGACGCTCCGCCAATCGTCGCATGAGGTAGCCGTACCACTCGCTCCCGTACGGCACGTACACCCGCATGCGTTCGCCGGCGGAGGCCAGGCGCTTCTGTTCGTGCGGCCGGACGCCGAAGAGCATCTGGAACTCGTAGCTGCCGATGCCCCGGCCGTTGCGCACGGCCAGCGCGCCGCCGATCTCGATCAGCCGCGGGTCGTGGGTGGCCAGCATCGGGTAGCCCTCGCCGGCCATCAGGGTGCGCATGCAGCGGACGAAGGACAGGTCCACCTCGTGCGTGTCCTGGTACGCCACCGACTCCGGCTCGCGATAGGCGCCCTTGACCAGCCGGACCCGCGACCCGGAGGCCGCGAAGTCCTTGCAGTCGGCCTCGGTGCGCCGCAGGTAGGCCTGCAGGCACAGGCCCGCCGTCGGATAGTCCCGCCGCAGCTCGGACACTATCTTCAGGGTCGAGTCGGTGGTGGTGTGGTCCTCCATGTCGAAGGTCACCGTGGTGCCGGCGCGCTGTGCGCCCTCGCAGATGGCGTGCGCGTGCTCGAGCGCTATCTTCTCGCCGTCGTTGCTCAGGGACTGGCCGACCGCCGAGAGCTTCACCGACACCTCGGCGTGCGGCGTCAGGCCCGCCGCCGCCAGCCGCTCCAGCAGGAGCAGGTAGGCCTCCTTGACCAGGATCGCCTGGTTGGAGTCGGTCGTGTCCTCGCCCAGATGGTCCAGGGTGGCCAGCAGGCCGTCCTCGATCAGGGCGTCGGCCACGGCGACGGCGTCGTCGGTGGCCGGACCGGCGACGTAGCGCTTCACCACCTGGCGCGACCCCGGGGAGCGCTCGACCAGGGTACGGGTGCGATCACTGCCCGCCGCCGCCAGCAACGTCCGACGCAACACCGCAGAGCCTCCTCGACAGGTTGGTACCCAGCAGGGCAAGCCTAGGACCAGATCGATGAGGCGGCTGAGTCGGTGAGCCGCGCGGGGTACCCCGTGGGCCGGACGGCTCAGAGGCGGCCGCTACGGCCGCCGCACCACTCCGAGCCACGTCGTGTACTCCTCGACCACCATCCCGTCCGGGAAGTGGCCCAGCAGGATCGCGCGCTCGGCGTCCAGGAACTCCGCCATCCGCTCCGGCTCGACCTCGCTCGCGTACGACCGCGACATGATGTTCGTGATCCGGTCCTCCAGCGGGACCGGGCGGGACCAGTGCGTCTGGAAGACCTCCACCGGCAGGTGCGACCACCGGCTCCCCAGCTCGATCCGCGGTTCCTGGTCCAGCGCGGTGCTGTCGTTGCCGTAGTCCGGCTCGCCGCCGATCAGCTCCCTGATCCGGTCGTTGTAGCCCAGGCGCCAGGACGCGTCGGCGGTCGGCATGTTCCAGAAACAGGCCAGCGCGCCCCCGGGCTTGAGGACTCTGATGACCTCCGGGACCGCGAGATCCGGGTCCACCCAGTGCCAGGCCTGCGCGAAGGTCACGAAGTCGACGGACTCCGCCCGCAGCGGCAGCGCGTTGGCGCTGCCCATGACCGCGCCGACTCCCGGCGACTGCGAGACCAGCTGCCGCAGCATCGGTTCGGACAGCTCGACCGCGGTCACCGCCGCGCCGCGCTCCTGGAGCTGGCGCGCGGCGATGCCGGTCCCGGCACCGACGTCGGCCACGCGGGCCCCGGACAGCGCGCGCCCGGAGAACTCCTGCAACGAGTCGAAGATCTCCGCGGGATACGTCGGTCGGGACTTGGCGTAGGCGGATACCAGGGTGTCGAACTTCGATGACTCGGCCAATGGAACTCCCCTAGGCGTTATTCGGACACCGGCAGAGCCCGCGGCTCCGCCTCCTCCCGCACGCTCGCCAGAGCGCGCCGGGCGAAGACCAGGGATTCGCGGAGGTCCTCCTCGCGCTGCAGATCGGTCTCCGCGCGCCGAGTACTCACCTCCAGCACGACGGCGCCGGCCAGCCCGCGGCGCGCGATGCGCTCCAGGACCTCCTGGCAGGGCTGCGAGCCGCGGCCGGGCACCAGGTGCTCGTCCTTGTTCTGCCCGGTGCCGTCGGCCAGGTGCAGGTGGACGAGCTTGTCGCCCATGCGCTCGTACATCGCCATCGCGTCGTTGCGGGCGGTCGCGGTGTGCGACAGGTCCAGGACGTAGTGCTCGAAGCCGGTCTCGGTGGGGTCCCAGCCGGGGAAGTAGGCCTCGCCCTCGCGCTCCATCCGCGGCATCTTGATCCGCGGGAGGCGGCCGAAGATGTCGGGGGTGGAGGCCCGCCACGGGTACATGTTCTCGACCGCGAACCGGACCTCCGACTCCTGATTCAGCCGCTTGATGCCCTCGGCGAACTCCTCGGCGTAGGGCTGCTGCCAGCGGAACGGCGGGTGCACCACGACGACCTTGGCGCCGACCCGCTCGGCGGCCTCGCGGGACTTCTTGAGCTTCTCCCACGGGTCCGAGCCCCAGACCCGCTTCAGGTTCAGCCAGAACAGCGTCGGGGCGTGGATCGACAGCACCGGCATCTGGTACTCGTCGACGTACTCCAGGATCTTGTCCGGGTGCTGGCTCGCCGGGTCGATGGAGACCATGACCTCGACGCCGTCGTAGCCGAGCCGGTTGGCCACGTCGAAGGCGTAGCGCGTGGACTCGGGGTAGACCGACGACGTCGACAGGCCCACCTTCGGTGTGGTGACCTGCTCCGTCGTCCCGGTGCTGTCGGTCCTGAAGGTCACGCCGCTCAGCTTACAAGGGTGTCCAGCCGCCGGAGGATGACGCCTTCGCGCAGCGCCCACGGGCACAGGTCGGCGACCTCCACGTTGAACAGGTCGAACGCGGCGTCGGCGACCACCGCGCCGGCCAGCAGCTGCCCGGCCCGGCCCGGGGACACCCCGGGGAGCCCGGCGCGCTGGGCCGCGGACATCTGCGACAGCCGCGGCACCCACTCGGTCAGGTCCCGGGCGCGCAGCGAGCGCGGCGCGTACAGGCCCTGCGCCGAGGGCGCGGCGCCGGCGATCCGGGCCAGCGTTCGGAAGGTCTTGGAGGTGATCACCACGCGGTCCGGGCGGCCGGCCCGGGCCACCCGGGAGACGCCCTTGGCGATCTCGTGGCGCACGTAGCGGCGCAGCTCCCGGATCTGGTCGGGGCCGGCCGGATCGCCCTTGAGGCGGTCGTGGGTCAGGCGCGAGGCGCCCAGCGGCAGGGACTCCATGACGTCCGGCAGCTCGTCCAGGCCCACCGCGATCTCCAGCGAGCCGCCGCCGATGTCCAGGACCAGCAGCCGGCCGGCGGACCAGCCGAACCAGCGGCGCACGGCCAGGAAGGTCAGCTTCGCCTCGTCCGGGCCCGGCAGCACCTCCAGCGCGACCCCGGTCTCCTCGCGCACCTTGGCCAGCACCTCGTCGCCGTTGGCGGCCTCGCGGACCGCGGAGGTGGCGAAGGCGAGCATCTCCTCGGCGCCCTTGTCCTCGGCCACCCGCAGGGCGTGCGCGACGACGTAGCACAGGCGCTCGATACCGCTGGGGACGATGGCCCCGCGGTCGTCGGTGAGCTGGGACAGGTGCAGCTCGACCTTGTGCGAGAAGGCCGGGATGGGATGGGCGCCGGCGTGCGCGTCCAGCAGCAGTAAGTGGACCGTGTTCGATCCGACGTCCAACACTCCGAGGCGCATATCGCGATAGGTTACCCGGCCTCCCACGGCCGAGCGCGCCGACCGCGTAGGCTTGTGCGGTGCCTGAAGTACCGCTCGACTTCCCCCGTGAATGGGTGGAGTTCACCGACCCCGACAACGCCGCCCAGCTCTACCGGGCCGATCTGACCTGGCTGTGCTCGCGCTGGACCTGTATCTGGGGTGCCGGCTGTGGGGGCATCCGGCCCGGCCGGGCCTCCGACGGCTGCTGCACCCTGGGTGCGCACTATTCGGACAAAGCCGACCGGAAGCGGGTCGAGAAGGCCGCCGAGCGGCTCACGGACGAGACCTGGCAGTTCCGGTCGGTCGGCCTGGAGCTCGGAATCACTCAGAAGGATGAGGACGGGGACAAGCAGACCCGCGTCGTCGAGGGCGCCTGCATCTTCCTGAACCGGCCCGGGTTCGCCGGCGGCGAGGGCTGCTCGCTGCACGCGCTGGCCCTGCGCGAGGACGTGCACCCGCTGACCACCAAGCCGGACGTGTGCTGGCAGCTGCCGGTCCGCCGCTCCTACGACCGCGTGGAGCGCCCGGACGGAACCGAGATCCTGGTGGTCTCGATCGGCGAGTACGACCGGCGCGGCTGGGGCGGCGGCGGACACGACCTGAACTGGTGGTGCACCGGGGCCACCGAGGCCCACGTCGGCCGCGAGCCGGTCTACGTGTCCTACGGCCCGGAGCTGACCGAGATGATGGGCGAGAAGGCCTACGAGGTGCTGGTCGGCCTGTGCGAGGCACGGGACGCCGCGCGGGTGCTGGTCGCGCCGCATCCGGCCGATCCAGCCTGATTCCGGCCTGATTCCGGCCTGATCCGGGGTTCTCTTCGCTGATTCTCCACGAATCAGACTATTGCCACACGCCATTGAGAACCCTAGTTTGCCCAGTATGCGTTCTGTCATGGTGCTTCTGACCGCCCTGGCCGCCTCCGCATCCTTTGCCAGTGCCAGTGCCAGTGCCGATGCCGGCGCCAGTGCCGGCGCCGGTCCGGTCCAACGGGTCTCCGCGACGAACCCGGTGGCGGGCTGCACGGCCGGCGCGGCCACCGGGACCGTGTATCCGAACACCACCACCGAGCCGTTCGTCGCGGTCGACCCGCGCCGGCCGCGCCGCGCGATCGTCACCTGGCAGCAGGACCGCTGGAGCGACGGCGGCGCCCACGCCGGGGACTACGCCTGGACCTCCGACGGCACCCACTACACGGTCGGCACGCTGCCGTTCGGCCAGTGCTCCGGCGCCAACGACTACCACCGGATCTCCGACCTGTGGGTGAGCTTCGGCCCGGACGGCGTCGCCTACAGCAGCGCGCTGCAGTTCGACGAGAACACGCCGCGCTCGGGAGTCGGCGGGGCGACGTCCTTCGACGGCGGGGCGACCTGGAAGTACGCGCAGCCGATCATCGCCGACGACGACCCGAATCTGGGCGACGACAAGAACTCCGTGACCGCGGACCAGTTGCATCCCGGCGTCGCCTATCAGGTGTGGGACCGGCTGGACACGTCCGACAACGGCTTCACCGGCCCCGCGCTGATCTCGGTGACCCGCGACCACGGCAAGACGTGGTCCAAGCCCGCGACACTGGTCGACACCGCGGCGGTCGCGCCGTTCACCCAGACCATCGGCAACATCGTGGCCGAGGCCCCGAACGGCACGCTCTACGACTTCTTCAACCTCATCGAGTACACCGACGCCAACGCCGACACCCCGATCAGCTCGACGTACTCGATGGTGACGTCCACCGACGAGGGCGCGACGTGGTCCGCCCCGACCCCGGTGACGCCGGACTCCTCGGTGGCCGAGGTCGACCCGAACGATCCGACCAAGGCGCTGCGCGCCGGCGGCGGCCTGGAGGCCGTCGCGGTGAACCCGGTGACCGGCCGGATCTGGCTGACGTACGAGGGCTCGGACTTCAGCGGCGGGAAGTACGACCAGGCCGAGCTGGTGTCGTCCGGGGACGGCGGCCGGACGTGGACGGCGCCGCAGCTGGTGAGCAAGCCGGGCGTGCCGGCGTTCACGCCGGTGGTCTCCGTGGACGCGCTGGGCACGGTGAGCGTGTCGTACTACGACCTGCGCTACCTGCCGGCCGGCGACACCACGACGCTGCCGACCGCGCGGTTCCTGAAGGTGCTGCCGTTCGGCGACCCGCGGCGCGCGACCGAACGGCAGCTGACGCCGGCGTTCGACTGGCTGCTGGCGCCGAACGCAGGCGGGTACATGCTCGGCGACTACGAGGGCATGACGCCGGCCGGGCCGCTCGGGGAGCAGAACGTGTTCGTGGCTTCGCTGAACGCGCCGCAGCACGCCACTGATGTGTACAGCGGGGTGTTCGTCGGGCCGTTCTCGGCGGTCGGCGGGAATGGCGGGACCCCGGCGGCGCACACCCCGTTGTCCTCGCACGCGGCGCGGGTGATGAACCGGTAGGCGCGAATTCGGTAAACAGGCAATCGGAAGCAGGCCATCCGTAAGCAGGCAAAGGGAAGGCGCCCGACGGGCTGGGACACGTCGAGCGCCTTCCGGGCTCCGGCGCGGCGGGGGCCGGAGCGTCTGTGGGCCGCTATGGGCCGCTATGGGCCGCTATGGGCCGCTGTGGGCCGCTGTGGGCCGCTGTGGGCCGCGATCAGTGGTGCGGCTTGCGATGCGAGGGCTGCGAAGACGGTCCGGAGCCGGTGCCCGTCGGCGACGACGGGCCGCTGGAGGAGCCCGAACCGCTCGAGGAACCCGGGCCGCTCGGCGAGCTCGGGCCGCGCGAGGGGGCGCTGCTGCTGCTCGACGAGGGCGGTCTGCCCGGACTGGTCGGGCCGCTCGGGCCGCTCGCGCTCTGGCTGGAGGGCGCCGAGCTGTGGGGCGTGCTCGGGCTGCTGACCGGGCTGGTCGGCGTGCCCGAGGGCGTGCTGCTCGAGGGCGTGGACGGCGTGCTGGAACCGCCCGACGGCGAGCTGCCGCTCGGGCTGGTCGGGCCGCCGGGGCTGGTCGGACCGGTCGGGCCGCCGCCGGAGCCGCCACCGCCGGAGATCGAGACCATCTGGCCGCTGGGGTCGAAGCTCACGTGGGCGGTCCACGGGCCGCGCGGCGCGTCCGAGGAGTCCACCAGGATGTGGATCGACGTCTGGGCGCCGCCGGCGAGCATGCCGGAGGTGGCACTCAGGGTGAGCCAGGGGGCGTCGGGGGACGCCGTCCAGCTGATCGGCGCGGTGCCGGAGTTCCAGAGGGTCACGTCCACGTCGCCGGGGTTGTTCGAGCGCTGCGACACGCTGATGTGCAGCTGCGTGTCCCCGCTCGGGTCCTGCGAGGGTCCGGAGGACTGCGACGGCAGCGGGTCCACCGGGCCGTTGAAGGGCAGGCTGCTGCCGACGCTGGGCGCCGAGGACGCGGGCGTCGTCGGCAGCACCGCCGCGACCACCTGCGCGGCCACGCTGTCCCCGCCGGGCAGCCCGCTGGAGCGCGCACTGCCGGCCACCGGCAGGGCGGGCCCGGCGTCCGGGCTGGAGCTGGGACGCGGGTAGTCCGGCGTCTGCGAGGTGTTGCCGCCGGGATCCGGGGGCGTGAACAGGGTCTTGTTGCCGGCCGGCGTGGACGGTACGAAGAACACGAAGGCCGTCACCCCGGCCGCCCCGACCCCGCTGAGCACGGCGGAACTGGCCAGCGCGGACTTGACGCCCGGCCGGTTGCGCCTGCGCGTGTCCGGCCCGCCGGCGACGGGCCGGGTGAAGACGCGGGTGGCGTCGTGCGCCGCCCGCCCGCCGGGCATCATGCCCAGCGGCATGACGGCGGTCGGCATGACCCCCACCGGCGCGATCGGCGGCACCTGCGCCCCGGCCGGATCGCCGGCCGCCACCGACGCCGCGACGCTCGCGGCGGCCTCGTACGCGTCGCCGACCGGGGCGGCACCGCGCCGCACGGCCTCGATCCCCCGCCGCCGGCCCTCGACAGCCGCCGCCACGGAGTTGCGCGGCACCGGGCCGCGCGACCTCGTGGGGACCGGGCGCACGGGCCGGACGTCGTCGAAGACGCCGGGCTCACGCTGGGTGCGGGCGGTGATCAGCGTGTCCTCGACGGAGGAGTCGCGGGCCGGGCCGAAGGACGCGACGAGGTCTTCGGCGCGCAGGGCGGCGAGGATCTCGGTCGAAGGACCGGCGTCGGGAGCGCGCTCGGGCTTGGGGAGCGCAGTGCCGGCCGGGCTTTCGCCGACCTCGCGGCCCGCGAACCTCTCGCTCGCGGACCGCCGCTGCGGCAGGCCCTCGGCGCCGAACTCATACTCACCGCCCGCAAATCGCTGCCCGGACACATCCCCGGCGCCGGCGCTGCTGTACATCTCCCCCAAGACCCAACCCTCGGCAGGCTCGCCCAACTCGGCCGGCCCGCCCTGCTCCGTCCCGAACCCCGCGCGCCCCGCCCCGAACCCCGCGGCCCGCTCGGCCCCGAACTCGGCACCCCGATCGTTCCCGGTCGCCGCACCACCCCGCTGCGGCGTCCCGGCAGCGGCGGCCAGTCCCCGGCGCGGCGCGATCGGGCCATCGTCCGGCTCCGCCGACGCCCGGCGGAGCCGGCGGCGCCGCTCGCTCCCGGCGTTCACAGCCGCAGCATCGAGACCACTTCCCTCGTCCATCCTGTTCGCCGGCGTCTTCGCGTCGGGGGACGCGTGCGCCGGGGTGCGTAATCGCTCTGGAGCCGTCGCCACGTCGCCGGCGACCGCCTCCGCGGCGGCCGAGGACACACGGCCGGCCAGCAGGGCTCCCAGGCGCCGCTGGCGGCGCTCGGCGGGCATCGGGGCGGCGGTGCGGGGCGGGTGCTGCGGACGCGCCGACGGCGGCCGCGGCGTCGCTATCGCCGGGAAGCCGAAGGCGTCGAAGCGTGCCAGCCGGGTGGCGATCGCGGCCTTGTGCGCCGCCTTCTCCGGAGTGCTGTCCAGCAGGTCGCCCAGGACCCGCTCGCGCAGCTCCTTCGGCGCCGGGACGTGCGGCAGGATCGACGGGGCCTGCGGTGCCCCGAGCACCTTGTGCAGGTGGTACTGGCAGCGGGAGCAGACGTCGACGTGCGCGACCAGCGGCTCGCGGCGCTGCGCGGTCAGCCGGCCCGACCAGCCCTGGGCCAGCGCGGCCAGGTCGGGACAGTGCGAGCGCGAGGTGCGCAGCAGTGCCAGGGCCGCCAGCGAGCGCTCCAGCTCGTGCCAGGCCTGCGACAGGACCTCGAACGACTCGGCCGCCGGCTTGCCCAGCATCATCCCGACCGCGCGGCTCTCCATCCCGTGGCGCACCGAGAGCTCCAGCACCTCGCGGTGCGACGCGCTCAGGCCGTCGGTGTCCGGCCAGTCCAGCGAGGCCAGCTCCGCCGACAGCAGGGTGCGCTCCAGCTCGGCCATCGCCGCGTCCTTGGGCGCCGGTGCCGACGCCAGGGCCCTGGCCGGTGCCGGGGCGGATCCCGAGCCCGCCGCCGCCGACGCAGATGCCGATGCCCATGTCGATGACGGTGCCGATAACGATGCCGCCGACGCCGATGACGCCGACCCCGTCAGGCGCAGCCGCGGCAGCTTCCCGGCCCGGCAGTAGTGCCGCGTGATCGCGTACAGCCACGGCCGCAGCATCTCGGCGTCCCCGAGGTGCGCCACGTGGTGGTCGGCGGCGACGAAGGCGCAGTACACCGCCGAGGCCGCGGCCTCGTGGTGGCGCAGGCCGCCGAGGGCGTAGGTGTGCAGACCGTCCGCGTAGGCGTCATAGGCCGCCGCACGCCCCCAGCTGTCGGAGACGCTGTCCCGGTTCACCGGGTCCGCGGGATCCAGGGGATCCGTGGCGTTCGAGTCGTGGTCTTTCACACCAGCCGACGTTAGACATGCGTCGGTGGGCTGATCGGGATAATCGGCGCAGGTTGCCCCCTTCGAGGGGTTCTGCGGCTCGGCCCGTGACCAAACACCGGCGTCACTCGACCGGGCGACACGCACTGGGCGCACGCCCGGCCGCGCGCGCCGTGGCGCGCGCGGGGCGGATCAGCTGGAGCTGGTGCTGCTCGTCGGCGGCTGCGAATCGCTCGTCGACGTGGTGTTGCTGGGTATTCCCACCGACGTGCTCGGCGGAGGCGGCGGGGTGGTCGTGCTCTCCGCCGTCGTCGGCTTCTTGCTCGGCGAGGACGTGGTGTGCGAGGTCGTCGCCGTCGTGCGCCGGGTGGTCGCCGTCGTGTGGTGCGTCGACCCGGTGTCCTGCCCGCCGCCGGTCGGCACCGCGCCGGTGTCCGTGGCCGAACCCGTCGCGGAGTCCGTGGACTGCGGCGGCGCGGGCGCCGTGGTCCCGTCCGTGGCCGTGGCGCTGTTGCTGTCCGTGCCGCCCGCCGAGGACGACACCGAGGTCGAGGCCCCGGTCCCGGCCGGCGCGCCCTTGCTGCCCCCGCCGCCGACCATCGCCACCGCGACACCGCCGACCGCCAGCACCACCAGGGCTATACCGGCTATCGGCAGCAGCTTGCGGGCGCCGCCCACGCCGGACTTGCCGCCGGCGGTGGGGAACCCGGACTCGTCGAAGGCGCCGGCCCGGGTGGCGATGCGCTGGCAGAAGGCCGCGCCGGCCGGGTCGCGCAGGGTGTCCAGCACCCGGGCGCGGACGCCCGGCGGCACGAACGCGTGCGGCAGTTCCTCGAACAGCCGCAGCGGACGCCGGTTCTCGATGTGGTCCGCGCAGGCCTGGTCGGCCTTCACGTGCCGGGAGACCGCCTCCAGCCAGGGCTCCACGCCCTTGCCGTCCAGCCGGTCGAAGCGCTTGCCGAGCTCGGCGATCTCCGCGCAGCGCGGGTCGCCGACCCGGTTGGCCAGCACCGCGGTCAGGCCGTTCTCCAGGTCCTCCTGGGCGTCCTGGACGACCTGCCCGATCTGCTCCTCGGACATGTCCATGACCAGTGCCAGGTCGCCGTCCACCATGCGGTGCCGGAAGGCCAGGTCGAGGATCTCCCGGCTCTCCGGCGGCAGCATCGCGTAGACGTCCAGCGCGGCCCGGGCGAACCGGTCGTTGCGGGTGCCCTGCGCGGCGTCGGCGGGGATGTCGTCGGAGACCCCCAGGCGCAGCGCCTCGTTGCGGCTCAGCGCGTAGAGCCAGGCGCCGAGCTCGTCGGGGTTGGCGAGTTCGCGGATCCGGTTGTTGGCGACGATGAACGCGTCGCGCAGCGCATCGGCGGCCAGCTCGTGATCGGCGAGCAGGTCGTAACAATATGCATACAAGCGCGCGCCGTAGGTGTCATAGATCTGCCCGATCGCGAGCTGATCCCCCGCGCGCAGCGCCGTCACCATTTCCCGGTCTGTCACGGCCCCAGACGTTAAGCCATTCGAGCGACAACTAGCCAGTGGATCAGGGCATTCGACCAGAGGTTGTCGTCGAAATCACCCTGTTTATACCGAAACGTTCTGCCCAATAGCGCCGCGCGTGTGCGCGAGACGCCGCCGCGGCCGGACCCGCGGCTGCGGAATCCGTGTCGGTGCCGACCGCTACGGTGGCCTCATGCCGACCGCCAACTCCCGCGCCCGGAAGGCCGACTCGGCGGCCTCGTACCAGTGCACCGAGTGCGGCACACAGTACGCGAAATGGGTCGGCCGCTGCGGCGAGTGCCAGACCTGGGGCAGCGTTGAGGAACGCGGCGCCGCCAAGTCCGCGCCCAAGACCGTGGCCACCATGCCGGCCCAGAAGGCCCGCCCGATCGGCGAGGTCGCGGTGGACGACGCCGCCGCGGTCCCGACCGGGGTCGGCGAGCTGGACCGGGTCCTGGGCGGCGGGATCGTGCCGGGCGCCGTGGTCCTGCTGGCCGGCGAGCCGGGCATCGGCAAGTCCACCCTGCTGCTGGAGGCCGCGGCCTCCTACGCCGGCTCGGGCGCCACCACCCTGGTGGTCACCGGCGAGGAGTCGGCGGCCCAGGTCCGGCTGCGCGCCGACCGGATCAAGGCCCTGCACCCCAACCTGTTCCTGGCCGCCGAGACCGACCTGGGCTCGGTGCTCG
Source organism: Catenulispora sp. MAP12-49 (assembly GCF_041262705.1). Classification (NCBI taxonomy): domain Bacteria; kingdom Bacillati; phylum Actinomycetota; class Actinomycetes; order Catenulisporales; family Catenulisporaceae; genus Catenulispora; species Catenulispora sp. MAP12-49. The sequence goes on from NZ_JBGCCP010000010.1 coordinate 83,346, forward strand.
GCCAGATCGAGGCGGTGCGGCCGCGGCTGGTGATCGTGGACTCGGTGCAGACCATCGCCTCGGCGGCGGTGGACGGCACCCCCGGCGGCGTGACCCAGGTCCGCGAGGTGGCCGCCTCGCTGATCCGGGACGCCAAGGAGCGCAACATGGCGTGCGTGCTGGTCGGGCACGTCACCAAGGACGGCAGCATCGCCGGCCCGCGCATCCTGGAGCACCTGGTCGACGTGGTCCTGCAGTTCGAGGGCGACCGCGCCTCCTCGCTGCGCCTGATCCGCGCCGTGAAGAACCGCTATGGCGCCAGCGATGAGATCGGCTGCTTCGAGATGCACGACACCGGCATCCGCGGCCTGTCCGACCCCTCGGGCCTGTTCCTGTCCCGCCGGCCGGTCCCGGTCCCGGGCACCTGCGTCACCGTCACCCTGGAGGGCCGCCGGCCGCTGGTGGCCGAGGTGCAGGCGCTGGTCACCAAGTCCAGCGCGCCGACCCCGCGCCGGGCCTCCTCGGGCCTGGACACCAACCGGGTGGCGATGATCCTGGCGGTGCTCCAGCAGCGCGGCGGCATCGGCGGGCTGGCCACCTCGGAGATCTACAGCGCGACCGTGGGCGGCGTGCGGCTCACCGAGCCGGCCGCGGACCTGGCCACGCTGCTGGCACTGGCCTCGGCCACGGTGAACGAGCCGGTCGGCGAGGGCGTGGTGGCCATCGGCGAGGTCGGACTGGCCGGCGAGGTCCGGCCGGTGACCGGGGTGCGCCGCCGGCTCACCGAGGCAGCGCGGCTGGGCTTCAAGACCGCGCTGGTCCCGCCGGATCCGGACGGCAAGGAATACGGCGGGAACCTTGCGGGCTTGTCGATCGTCGAAGTGGGCGACGTCCGGGCAGCGCTTCACGCCGTGGCGACGGGCTCGCGCCGGTAAGGTTGAGTCACCACGGCCGTTTGCTTCCCGCGCTCGCGGAGATCCGGGGACGCGCGGCAGGCGGGGCCCGGGCACCCGGGGCGGCAACAACGAGAGCAGGATGGGATTCGCACAGTGACAGGTGAGGTCTCCGAACGCGCCGCCCTGTCGGCGATCCTGACCAACGTCGCGCCGGGCACCGTGCTGCGCGACGGCTTGGAGCGCATCCTGCGCGGCAACACCGGCGGCCTGGTGGTCTTCGGCTTCGACAAGCTCGTGGACGAGATGTCCACCGGCGGCTTCGTGCTCGACGTCGAGTTCTCCCCGCAGCGGCTGCGCGAGCTGTGCAAGATGGACGGCGCCGTGGTCGTCTCCAGCGACGGCAGCCGCATCGTGCGCGCCGGCGTGCAGCTGGTCCCGGACGCGGCGATCCCGACCGAGGAGACCGGCACCCGGCACCGCACCGCCGACCGCGTCGCCAAGCAGACCGGCTTCCCGGTGCTCTCGGTTTCCCAGTCGATGCGCATCATCGCCCTGTACCTGCGCGGCCAGCGCGTGGTGCTGGAGGACTCCGGCGCGATCCTTTCCAAGGCGAACCAGGCGCTGGCCACCCTGGAGCGCTACAAGCTGCGGCTGGACGAGGTCACCGGCACGCTGTCGGCGCTGGAGATCGAGGACCTGGTGACCGTCCGCGACGTGGCCGCGGTGGCGCAGCGCCTGGAGATGGTGACCCGCATCGCCGACGAGGTGGCCGGCTACGTGGTCCAGCTCGGCGTGGACGGCCGGCTGCTCTCGCTGCAGCTGGACGAGCTGATGGCCGGCGTGGACCCGGACCGCGACCTGATCGCCCGCGACTACCTGCCCGAGCGCACCGGCAAGAAGGCGCGCACCGTCGCCGACGTCTCCGACGACCTCGGCGGCCTGGACCGCACCCAGCTGCTGGATCTGCTGCAGGTGGCCAGGGCGATGGGCTTCGGCGGCGGCGTCGAGGTCCTGGAGTCGGCGGTCTCCCCGCGCGGCTACCGGCTGCTGGCCAAGGTGCCGCGGCTGCCCGGCGCGGTCATCGACCGGCTGGTGGAGCACTTCGGCGGCCTGCAGAAGCTGCTCGCGGCGTCCATCGACGACCTGCAGCGGGTCGAGGGCGTCGGGGAGACCCGGGCCCGGTCGGTGCGCGAGGGGCTCTCGCGGCTGGCGGAGTCCTCGATCCTCGAACGGTACGTCTGAGGTCTGCCGCCGCGCGGAAGGACTGGCGTCCCGCAGAAGGACTGCCGTCGCGCGGCAGGACCGGCGACTCAGCCGAAGAACTCGACCAGCGTCGGCGCCAGCGCCTCGGGGCGCTGCAGCACGCCGTGGTCCTCGCCGGGCAGCACCACCAGCCGCGCGCCGGGCACCGAGTCGGCGACCACCTTCGCGCCGGCCATCAGACCGGGGGCGGACTTGTCGCCGTGGACGGCCAGCACCGGCACCTCCAGCGCGGCCAGCCGGTCCCGGTCGACGAACTCCCACGGCCGGGACAGCGCCACGTCGTACGGCAGCGTCGGAGCCTTGTCGAGGAAGAAGGCCCAGGTCGGTCCGTGCTTCATGCCCGAGACGATCTCCGGCGGCAGGCCGATGGCCTCGGTGAGGAACAGGCTCGCCGCGCCGTCCCGGTCGCCCTCGTCGGCCATGGCGGTGAGCCGGTCCAGCAGGTCGGACGGCGGGTGCGGCAGCTCCGGGTCGGCGCGGTAGGGCGACTCGTAGATCGCGACGGAGTCCGCCGGCAGGCCGCGCATCGCGCCCTCCAGGACCATGATCGCGCCGGAGGAGTGGCCGAACAGGTGCGCGTGCCCGCCGACGTGCTCGATGACCGCCGCGAGATCGTCGATCTCGGCGCCGACGTCGAAGCCGCCGCCGGCCTCGCGCACCGCGTCGGTGCTCGCGCCCCGGCCGCGGCGGTCGTAGGTGACGGCGGTGAAGCGCGGAGCCAGTTCCATCGCGAGCCCGGCGACCGTGCTGCGGTCGTTGAAGGCGCCGCCGACGAGGACCACGACGGGCCCGCTGCCGAGCGAGTCGACCGCGAGGGTGCTGCCGTCCTTGGACGTGATGTGGTCGGTCATGGCGATCAGCCTTCCTGAGGTGGGCCCTGGGGTGCTTCCATCAGGTGGTCGGAGCCGGCTTCCCATTCTCGACACGGCTCGCCGGTCTCTGCTCGGCGAGCCGTCGGTTCAGCCGTCGGTTCAGCTGCCGGTCTTCAGCTGGAAGGTCTTCGGCTGGCTCTGCGCGGACGGCGCGTTCGGACCGCTGCCGGAGCCCAGGATCACCACGCCGTAGTAGGTGCCGAGCCCCGCGGCGCTGCTGCCCGGGGCGCAGCCCTGGGACGACCGGGTGCGGTTCCAGGTGTAGGTGACGGTCTGGACCGCGCCGGGGGCGATGCCCCGCAGGTCCTTGCCGCCGGTCGCGCAGTCCGCCGAGGACCAGACGTGGTCCAGGCCGGAGTAGACGTTCAGGACCAGCGACTTCGGGCTCACGTCGACATCGCAGTCGGAGGTGCCCTTGTTGACCACGGCGACCGTGAACTGCGGGTCGACCCCGTTGGCGTAGGCCGCCTCCTGGGAGGTCAGGCTCAGGCTGAGCTGGCAGCCCGGACCGCTGCCGGTGGTGCCGCCCGGGGCGGAGCCGGAGGGCCCGCCGGTCGTGCCGACCACGCCGCCGTTCACCCCGCCCGGCACCGAGGCCGAGCCGCTGGCGCCGCCGGTGGGCCCGCCCGCCCTCGACGACGGAGCGCCGCCGGACGCCCCGCCGGTGGCCGCCGACGACGAGGAACCGCCCCCGGCGGTCAGCGTCGAGGACGACGACGCGACCGGGCCGCTGCTCTTGCCGGAGCCGACGGGTTGGTTCTTCTTCGAGCCCGAACCCGAACACGCGTAGAGGACCAGCGCCAATGCCGCCACGCCGGCCAGCACAACCAAAACGCGCCGCCGCCAATAGACGGCGGGCGCGAGAGATCCGACGGGATTTCGAAGCGAACCCACGAGGGGTCACTCTACGGGGCCGGTGCCGCCGTCTGCCGCACGCCTCGCCGTACGATCGTCAGATGGCGCAAAGATCGACCGGGCCCGGCCCCGGTCCCACCGACCTCACAGGCTTCGAACACGGCGCCGAACTGGTCGAACGGGTCGTCGACTGGTTCCGGGCCGAGGCCCGCGATCTCCCCTGGCGCCGCCCGGACGCCTCGGCGTGGGCAGTGATGGTCAGCGAGTTCATGCTCCAGCAGACCCCGGTCTCCCGCGTGCTGCCGGTCTACGAGGCCTGGCTCGCCCGCTGGCCGACTCCGGCGGCGCTGGCCGCGGAGCCCGTGGGCGAGGCCGTGCGGGCCTGGGGGCGCCTGGGGTACCCCCGGCGCGCACAACGGCTCCACGCGGCCGCCACGGCCGTCGAAGAGGCCTTCGACGGCGTGGTGCCGGACACCTACGAGGACTTGTGGTCGCTGCCGGGCGTCGGCGAGTACACAGCGGGCGCCATCGCCTCGTTCGCGTATCAGAAGCGGCACATCGTGCTCGACACGAACGTGCGCCGCGTCCTGGCCCGCGTGGTGACCGGCACGGAGTTCCCGGCCGCGGCGACCACCCCGGCCGACCGCCGCGTCGCCACCGCCCTGCTGCCCGAGGCCGCGCCCGACGCCGCCGAGTGGGCCGCCGCGAGCATGGAGCTGGGGGCCGTGGTGTGCACGGCCCGCGCGCCCCGCTGCGGCGTCTGCCCGGTCGCCGAGCTCTGCCGGTGGGTCGCCGACGGCAAGCCCGCCTACGTGGGCCCTCCGCGCCGCGGCCAGACGTATGAGGGCACGGACCGCCAGGCCCGCGGCCGGCTGCTCGCGGTGCTGCGCGACACCCACGGCCCGGTGCCGCGCGAGGAGCTGGAGGCGGCCTGGACGCGGGACGTCGTGCAGCGGGAGCGGGCACTGGCCAGCCTGGTGAGCGACGGGCTGGTCGCGGAGATGGAGGGGGAGATGTTCGCGCTGGCGCATTGAGGCGGGCACTGGCGCGGGCATTGAGGGCGGGCATTGAGGGCGGGCATTGAGGAATGTGAATATGCGTTGAGCTCGCCGCGGCCCGGCTGTCAGGCTCGTGCTTCATGACCGCTGAAACCGCGAAGGATCTCGTCCACCGGCGTCTGAAGGGCGCCCGCGAGGCGCTGGTCTGGAAGCTCGACGGCCTGTCCGAGTACGACGTCCGCCGCCCGATGACCGCGACCGGCACCAACCTGCTGGGCCTGGTCAAGCACCTCGCGCTGTGGGAGTCCCGGTACTTCGGCGAGGTCTTCGGGCGGCCCTTCCCCGAGCCGCTGCCGCGATGGCAGGACTCCGACGGCAGCGAGATGTGGGCGGCCCGGGACGAGACCCGCGCGGAGATCGTCGGCCGCTACCGGCGGGTCTGCGCGCACGCGGACGCGACGATCAGCGAACTGCCGGCCGACGCCCCCGGACACGTGCCGTGGTGGACGCCGCCGGAGACCGAGCTGTTCGCCATCGTGGTCCACCTGCTCGACGACACCGCGCGGCACGCCGGGCACGCCGACATCATGCGCGAGCAGATCGACGGCCGCACCGGATACGCGGCCGCGTACGAGGAACCGGTCGACGTCGCGGCGCGGGAGGCGCTGCACGCGCGGATCGAGGCGGCCGCGAAGGCTGCTCCAGAGTTCTAGGCCGCCCCCTCACCCGGCGCCCCCTCACCCGGCCAAGACCGCGGCCTCCCCCATCCCCGCCGCCTCGCGAGCGACCCGCCGCGAGTGGGCGGTCACCAGAGCCCGCAGCCGCTGCTCGGTCTCGGCGTCGGCCGGCGTCACCACCACCAGCCGCTGCTCGGAGGCGTCGGGCGCGGTCAGCATGTCGTACCCCACCGCCAGCACCCCCGCGGTCGGGTGCGCCACGCGCTTGACCCCGCTGCTGCGCTCGCCGACGGTGTGGTCGTCCCACCAGCCGGCGAAGTCGCGGTGGCCGCCGCGCAGGCGGGCGATCACCGCGTGCAGGCGCGGGTCCTCGGGGTACTTCGCGGCGTTGGCCCGCAGCGCCCCGACCGTCTCGCGGGCGATCTGCGCCCAGGACAGCTGACTCTTGCGGGTGCCGGGTTCCAGGAACAGCATCAGCGCCGCGTTCGAGGCGGTGCCGTGGCCGAAGCCGTCGCCGAACATGGCGGTCGCCGCCGCGTTGTACGCCAGGATGTCGAAGCTGTGGTCGAGCACGTACGCCGGCAGCATCGGCATGCCGTCCAGGATCGCGCGCAGCGAGGCGGTCACGCCGGCGCGCCGGTCGGGCAGCGGCCGCGGGGGCGCCTCGCCCCGGGCCGTCAGGTGCAGGTACTCGCGCTCGACCGGGGACAGACGCAGCGCCTCGGCCAGGGCGTCCAGGACCGCCGAGCCCGGGGCGCCGACGCGCCCCTGCTCCAGCCTGATGTACCAGTCGATGCTGACCGCGGCCAGCTCGGCCACCTCCTGCCGGCGCAGGCCCGGCGTGCGGCGGCGGCCTACGCTGCGCAGGCCCACGTCCTCCGGAGCGAGGCGGCCGCGCATGGCGGTGAGGAACTCCCCGAGCGTGCTTTGCCGGGTGGTACGCGGAATACCAGGTTTCGAAGACTCTTCCTGTGATTCCCCGTGGACTCGAAACTCTTGACCCATGATGAAGAAGACGAAGATCGCCGTCGCCGGGGTTGCGTCCGCCGCCATGTTCGCCGCCGGAGCGGCCACCGCGTACGCCGCCGTCCACGACCGGTTCGGCTACAGCCCGGTCCGCAGCGGCATCCCGAAGGACGCCGCGCACTTCCATGTCAGCTCCCCCGACCTGGCCGACGGCGGCGTCTTCCCCGCCTCCGAGGTCTGCACCGGGTACACGACCGCGCCCCGGGTGCACTGGTCCGGCGCGCCGACCGGGACCAAGAGCTTCGCCGTGGAGATGTTCGACCCGCAGGCTCCGACCGGCAGCGGGTTCTCGCACTGGCGCGCCTGGGACATCCCGGCGACCGCGACGACGTTCGGGGGCCAGGCCGCGCCGCCGGCCGGGACCGTGGTCGGACAGAACGACTTCGGCGACGCGTTCTTCGACGGGCCCTGCCCGCCGGCCGGCGACGTCGTGCACCACTACGCGATCCGGGTGCTGGCCCTAGACACGGCGAGCATCGGACTGCCGAGCGCCGGGACGAGTACGGCCTATTCGGGATTCGTTCTGGGCCAGCACACGATCGGGGTCGCGCAGATGGTCGTGAACGCACAGCAGTAGCGGTAATAGCGGGATCGCGTAACAAAAATCAGCGGTATCTGCCGGATGGTGGACATTCGGCCGTCTATCGGCCGGATGTCCGTTACCGGAGTTCCGAAAGTGTCGTTGAGACCCGAGAGCCGACCTTCGGCTCCTCGAATTCGACGACATCTGAGGTACATCCATGCACGCCTTTGTAAGGAAGGGCCTGCTGCTGTCGGCCGCGACCGGCACGCTGGTCATGGGCTACGCCGGCACCGCGGCCGCGCAGGACTCGGCGACCACGCGCGGGGCCGCCGCGGACAGCCCCGGCGCGGTCTCCGGCAACGTGGCGCAGGTCCCCGCCGACGTCCCGATCCAGGTCTGCGGGGACGCCGCGGACGCCGCCGCCGGGATGGTGGGCAGCCGCGACAACGACTGTGTGACCGACGACGCCACGGCGAAGGCCGAGGGCGCGGCCGCCGACAGCCCCGGGGCGATCTCCGGCAACGTCGGCTCGGTCGCGGCCGATGTCCCGGTCCAGGCCTGCGGGCTGGCCGCCGGCGCGGCGGCCGCCGACGTCCAGGCCGACGACAACGACTGTGTGGACGAGGGCACGCACGCGCTGGCCAAGGGCGCGGCGGCCGACTCCCCCGGGCTGGTGTCCGGCAACGTGCTGCAGGTGGCCGCCGACGCGCCGGTGCAGGCCTGCGGCGACGCGGTCTCGGTGCTCGGCTTCGACACCGGGGCCAAGGACAACCACTGCGTGAACGGCGGCCCCGAGATGGCCCCGCCGGTGATGGCGCCCCCGCCGGTGACCGGCCCGCCGCAGGTGATGGGCCCGCCGCCGTCCGAGTGCCCGCCCGGCGCCCCGTGCCCGCAGCCCCCGCCGGTGACCACGTGCCCGCCGCCGGTGAACCCCTGCCCGCCGCCGCCCCCGGGGCAGTGCCCGCCCCCCGGCTCGGACAACACCTGGTCGCCGGCCGGCTCCGACACCGCCCCGCCCTCGAACGACGACAGCATGCCCCCGTCCGCGCAGATCCCCGCGCCCTCGATGGACACCCCCGCCCCGGCCATGTCGGCCCCTCCGGCGGCCTGAACCGCCCGACCTGACCCTTCGGCGGCCGTGAGCGTCGGCCGCCCGTTCCACCGCGTCCAGCAGCGCAACCACGGGGACGCCCCCAGCCGGAGCAGACGTCATTCCGGAACGGGCCCGTGGTCAGGACACTGGACATGACGACGGCCGCTCACCCGCGTACGGGGTGGGCGGCCGTTGTCTTCGCGCCGAAAAGCGGCCGCCCACCCCGTTCCCGGGATGGGCGGCCGCTCCGTCCTGCTACATCAGGCGCTCCATCAGGCGCTGACCGGCGGTGTGGCCTCCGGCGCCGCCGGCGGCAGCGTTCCGGACTCCAGCACCGAGGCGTCCTCCGGCACGTCCTCCTTCGGGCCCGCCTTGAAGGTGAACCGCTGGTCGGACTCGACCGCGCCGGTCTCGGTGTTCTCGTCCACCGTGATCAGCTGGCCGGGACGGATCTCGCCGAACAGGATCTTCTCCGACAGCGGGTCCTCGATGTGGCGCTGGATCGCGCGGCGCAGCGGCCGGGCGCCCAGAACCGGGTCGTAGCCGAGGGTGGCGATGAGCTCCTTGGCCTTGCGGGTCAGGACGATGCCCATGTCCTTGTCCTTCAGGCGGCCGTCGACCTTGCTCATCATCAGGTCGACGATCGCGACGATGTCGTCCTGGCTCAGCTGCGGGAAGACCACCGTGTCGTCGACGCGGTTCAGGAACTCCGGGCGGAAGTGCTGCTTCAGCTCGTCGTTGACCTTGGCCTTCATCCGCTCGTACGGGGCCTTGGTGTCCCCGGAGGCGGCGAAGCCCAGGCCGAAGCCCTTGCTGATGTCGCGGGTGCCCAGGTTGGTGGTCATGATGATCACCGTGTTCTTGAAGTCCACGACCCGGCCCTGGGAGTCGGTCAGGCGGCCGTCCTCCAGGATCTGCAGCAGCGAGTTGAAGATGTCCGGGTGCGCCTTCTCGACCTCGTCGAACAGGACCACCGAGAACGGCTTGCGGCGCACCTTCTCGGTGAGCTGGCCGCCCTCCTCGTAGCCGACGTATCCGGGCGGGGAGCCGAACAGCCGCGAGACGGTGTGCTTCTCGGAGAACTCGGACATGTCCAGCTGGATCAGCGCGTCCTCGTCGCCGAACAGGAACTCCGCCAGGGCCTTGGCCAGCTCGGTCTTACCGACGCCGGAGGGGCCGGCGAAGATGAACGAGCCGCCGGGGCGCTTGGGGTCCTTCAGACCGGCGCGGGTGCGCCGGATCGCCTGGGACAGGCCCTTGATCGCCTGGTTCTGGCCGATGACGCGCTTGTGCAGCTCGTCCTCCATGCGCAGCAGGCGGGAGGTCTCCTCCTCGGTGAGCTTGAAGACCGGGATGCCCGTGGCGGTCGCCAGGACCTCGGCGATCAGCTCCTCGTCGACCTCGGCCACGACGTCCAGGTCGCCCTGCTTCCACTCCTTCTCCCGGCGCGCCTTGGCACCCTGGAGCTGCTTCTCCTGGTCGCGCAGCGCGGCGGCCTTCTCGAAGTCCTGCGCGTCGATCGCGGACTCCTTCTCCTTGCGCACGTTCGCGATCTTGTCGTCGAACTCGCGCAGGTCCGGCGGCGCGGTCATGCGGCGGATGCGCATCCGGGAGCCGGCCTCGTCGATCAGGTCGATGGCCTTGTCCGGCAGGAAGCGGTCGGAGATGTAGCGCTCGGCCAGCGTGGCCGCGGCCACCAGCGCGCCGTCGGTGATGGACACCCGGTGGTGCGCCTCGTAGCGGTCGCGCAGGCCCTTGAGGATCTCGATGGTGTGCGCCACCGAGGGCTCGGCCACCTGGATCGGCTGGAAGCGGCGCTCCAGGGCGGCGTCCTTCTCGACGTACTTGCGGTACTCGTCCAGCGTGGTGGCGCCGATGGTCTGCAGCTCGCCCCGGGCCAGCATGGGCTTCAGGATCGAGGCCGCGTCGATGGCACCCTCCGCCGCGCCCGCGCCGACCAGGGTGTGCAGCTCGTCGATGAACAGGACGATGTCACCGCGGGTCCGGATCTCCTTGAGCACCTTCTTCAGGCGCTCCTCGAAGTCGCCGCGGTAGCGCGAGCCGGCCACCAGGGCGCCGAGGTCCAGGGTGTACAGGTGCTTGTCCTTGAGCGTCTCGGGCACCTCGCCCTTGACGATCGCCTGGGCCAGGCCCTCCACGACGGCGGTCTTGCCCACGCCCGGCTCGCCGATCAGGACCGGGTTGTTCTTGGTGCGGCGGGACAGCACCTGCATGACCCGCTCGATCTCCTTCTCGCGCCCGATGACCGGGTCGAGCTTGCCCTCGCGGGCCGCCTGGGTCAGGTTGCGGCCGAACTGGTCCAGCACCAGCGAGGTGGACGGCGTGCCCTCGGCAGGACCGCCGGCGGCCGCGGCCTCCTTGCCGCCGCCGGAGTAGCCGGACAGCAGCTGGATGACCTGCTGGCGCACCCGGTTCAGGTCCGCGCCCAGCTTGACCAGAACCTGCGCCGCGACACCCTCGCCCTCGCGGATCAGGCCGAGCAGGATGTGCTCGGTGCCGATGTAGTTGTGGCCCAGCTGCAGCGCCTCGCGCAGCGAGAGCTCCAGGACCTTCTTGGCCCGCGGGGTGAAGGGGATGTGCCCGGACGGGGCCTGCTGGCCCTGGCCGATGATCTCCTCCACCTGCTGGCGGACCGCTTCCAACGAGATGCCGAGGCTCTCCAGGGCCTTGGCCGCCACACCCTCACCCTCGTGGATGAGGCCGAGGAGGATGTGCTCGGTCCCGATGTAGTTGTGGTTGAGCATCCTGGCCTCTTCTTGGGCCAGGACGACGACGCGCCGTGCGCGGTCGGTGAACCGTTCGAACATTCCTCATCGCTCCCCGGAGCGTCGCGGGCCGACGTTTTGATCGAGATACCGCCTTCGAAGCCGATGCCGTAGCCGATGCCGTCTTCGAAACAAGTACAGATCGTGCGCTTGCCCTGGTGTGTTGCTAGTTCCGTGCGGTGCCAAACCAGTGTTCCCGCCTGTGGTGGCAGGCGGGCTCGCAACCGATGCTAGTCCCGCAGTCCCTGGCAGGTGGGGCGACTTCCCCGCTGTCTTCGGGGCGGTCACACCTCCCAGGGCCTTCCGTTGGTCCAACTCGCCGCCTCTGACGTGGTGTTCCCGGTACCGGGGCCCCAGACCCGAATAGGGTGTACGCCAAGAGCGAACGGGGAGGTCGATCCAGATGCCGGACGTGGTCTCCGTACCGGAAGCCGCGGGGCGCGAGGCGCTGGCCAGGCTGCTGGGATACGGCCAGCCGGCGGTCGCGCCGGGACCGGTCGCGCTGTCCGCCGCCGGCCGGGTGCTGTTCTACGTCGCCGACGGAGGCGCCGAGGACCTGCCGGAACTGCTGGAATGGCTGGACTGGGGCGGGGTCCGGCTGGACCTGACCGCGGTGGCCGGTGCCGACCTCGCCGATCCCCCGGTGCGCTGGCTGCACCCCGCCACCGTTCCGATGCAGCGCCCGGGCACGCCCGGCCCTCTGATCCCGGACAGCACGCACGCCCCGGACGGCACCGACAACCCGGACAGCACTGACGCCACCGACCAGGTCGGCGGCGTCAACAGCACCGGAAGCACCGGAAGCACCGGAAACAGCGCAAACACCGGCAGCACCGGAAACAGCGGCGGCGCGCCGGCGGTCGAGCACGTCCCGCGCCGCCCCTCCTACCCGACCCCGGGGTTGCCCGAGGCCCCGGAGCTGATCGCCCTGCTGGCCACCCTGGCCGCGGCCTGCCACCGGCTGGCGGTGGCCGCCGCGCGCTGAGCCCGACCCGGCTGCCCACCCGGGCCCGGCCTGCGGCGGGCACCTCCCGTGACGTCGCCGCGGATGCGGTGCGGCCACGTCGGGGAGTTATTAGTGGGCGGCGTTGTAGCGATTCATCAGGTCGGTCGGAATACGCCCGCGGTCGCTGATTTCCACGCCCTCGACGTTACGCAGCCATTCACGGATGTGCTTGGTGTCGCGGCGGACCGGGCCGGTGCCGTACTTCCGGCGGCCGGAGGCCGCGGCGGACTGCGCCGTCACCTGCGTCGCGGCGGCGACGTACTTCTCCAGCGCCTTGCGCAATTCCTTCTCATGCGCCTCGGACAGGTCGATCTCGTAGGACTTCCCGTCGAGGCCGAACTTCACAGTGCTCGCACCCTCGGAGCCGTCGAGGTCGTCGTGGAACACCTCAATGGTGCGCTTGGCCATCGGGCGGCCCGCCTTTCTCCAGTTCTGGGATATACCTCCAGTCAGCAAAGCGCATTCCGGTGGTGAAATCAAATCCCCGGCGGTTGCCGCGGTGAGGTCCTACAAGATCCGCAGCATGCGCGTATTGCCCAGAGTGTTGGGTTTGACCTGCTCCAAGTCCAGGAACTCCGCGACCCCGCCGTCCGGCGACTTCGACAGTTCGGCTTCGATCTGCGGCGGGACCGGGACCCCGCTGATCTCGGAGAATCCGTGGGCGGCGAAGAAGTCCACTTCGAACGTCAGGCAGAACAGCCGGCGAACACCGATCCGCGCGGCGGTACGGACGAGTTTGTCAAGGATTCGCGCGCCGACTCCCATACCCCGGCATTCCGGGTCCACGGCCAGCGTGCGCACTTCTGCGAGATCCAGCCAGATCACGTGCAGGGCGCCGCATCCGACCACCCGGCCGTCGCCGTCGTGTTCGGCCACCCAGAACTCCTGGATGTCCTCGAAAAGCGTGACGTCCGGCTTGTCCAACAGGATGCCTTTGTAACGCCCGAGCAGTTCACGGATCGCGCCGACATCGTCGGTACGGGCCCGGCGCACCGTGATATCGGCGGCGGACAGGGAGGTCGTCATCCGAACAGATCGCTTCTCACGTCGGCGGGGTCGGCCCCGGCGGCGGCCAGGACGCCGAGGCAGGCCTGGACCGTGCCGGTCGAGCCGACGGCCACGCCGCCCCACCCGGACAGTGTCCCGCCGTCCGCGAGCCGCTTGACGTACTCGTCCAGATGCTGGGGCAATTCCTCGGCGGCCCCGAGGTGCACCACGACCGCGTTGCCGTGCGCGGCGGCCAGCTCGACCAGGCGCGCGGCCAGGTAGGAGGCCTCGGCGGCGTCGCCGTCCGGGCCCTCGCCCCCGGCGGCCGCGGCGGCCTTCGCGGTCTTGGCGGCCTTCTGGGTCTTCTGGGTCTTCTGGGTCTGGGCAGCGGCCGAGTCCGCCTTCGCAGCGGTGCTCTTGGCGGCCTTCTTCGCGGCGGCCTTCTTGGCGGGCTTGGCGGCGTTGAGGGAGGCACCGACCACGATGTGCACCGGACGGTCGTCCCCGGCCGCGGCGGCGTCCTCCAGCAGCGCGGCGATGGGGGCCAGGCCGGTGCCGTGCCCGACCGCGATCAGCCGCGAGGCGCCGGCCGGGAAGGCCAGCTCGCCGGCCGGGGCCGCGATCCGGATGCGGTCGCCGACCTCCAGCTCGTCGTGCACGACGTTGCTCAGCCGGCCGTCGGCGGTGCGCTGGACGTGGAACTCCAGGACCGAGTGCTCCGGGTCGGCGGCATCGGTCTCGGGCGCCGCGGCGAAGGAGAAGTCCCGCCAGACCCAGGGCAGCCGGCCGAGCTCGATCGCGGTGTACTGGCCGGCGCGGTACGGGTACGGGAAAGCGGTGCGGACCCGCAGGCGGACCACGTCCTCGGCCATCCGGTCGATCTCGACGACCTCGGCCTCCCAGTACGCCGGCCCCTGCGCGTCGGCCTCGGCGGCGATCCCGAGCATCGCCGAGGCGACCATCGTCAGCTCGTCGACCCAGGCGACCGCGGCCTCATAAGTCCAGGCCTCGCCTATGGTGCGTTCCAAAGCCGTCATCACCGAGCCGGCGAAGGCCCGGTAATGCGGCTCACGGACGCCGTACTTGCGGTACTCCAGCGCGAGCCTGCGCAACAAAGGCAACAGCGCGCCGGGCCGGTCCAGGCCGGCGATGACCCGGCCGGCCGCCTCCAGAGTCCGCTCGTCGCGGCGCTTCTCGTCGCCGGCCGCGAAGTACTTGCGGTATCGAGGATTCGAGGTGAAGAAGTCCTCGTACAAAGAATTGGTAAAAACTTCCGGCCGGGCACTGACGGCGGCGAACCCTTGCCGCACCAACGCCAGTGCTTGCGCGCGACCGGCCAGCAGATCGTCGTTGAGGGATTCGCCGTCCACAGCCAGAGCTTCCGTCACGCGCACGACATTAACAGGACGCTAAGCGGCGCCCGACTCTGATCCCCCCAACCCGTCACCCACCACCGCCCGTTGAGGAGCCGCTTCGCGGCACTGACTTTATAGCCGGACCCGAACTGAAACGAGGGTCATTCCGCTCGGCTTCCAACTCACGCGCCCGCGCCGCGGCCCGCTTCTGAGGGTTCTGCGACACGACAATGAGCCTGATGACGTAGATGAACGCTACCGCCACTACGAAGGACGGTACATAAAGGCCCAGATTGCCCATCATCGTGTCGCTTCCCCCTCGAACTGAAACGAGGTGATAGTCGGTCCCGCCAGAGTACCTACGCGGGCTTAACGAACGGGAACAGGATGGTCTCCCGGATCAGCCGCCCGGTGAGCGCCATCAGAATCCGGTCGATGCCGGCCCCGATGCCGCCGGCCGGCGGCATCGCGTACTCCAGGGCCCGCAGGAAGTCCTCGTCCAGCTGCATCGCGTCCGGGTCGCCCCCGGCCGCCAGCAGCGACTGCTCGGTGAACCGCTCGCGCTGGTCCACCGGGTCGATCAGCTCGGAGTAGCCGGTGCCGATCTCCGCGCCCCAGCCGACCAGGTCCCAGCGCTCGGCCAGCCGCGAGTCGGCGCGGTGCGCCCGGGTCAGCGGCGAGACGTCCTTCGGGAAGTCCCGGTAGAACGTCGGCAGCACGGTCTTGTCCTCGACCAGGTGCTCGTACATCTCCAGCACCACCTGGCCGCGGGTCCAGCCCGGGGCGTAGGGGATCTGCGCGGCGTCGCACAGCTTCTTCAGGGCGCCGATCTCGGTGTCGGCCGAGATCTCCTCGCCGAGCGCCGCGGAGATCGCGTCATTGACGGTGACCGACTTCCAGTCGCCGCTGATGTCGAACTCCTCGACCTCGCCCTCGGCGTTGAGCCGCCGGGCCACCTGGGATCCGAAGATCGCCTCGGCGCCCTCCTGGATCACCTGCTGCGTCAGCTTCTGCATGACGTCGTAGTCGCCGTAGACCTCGTAGGCCTCCAGCATGGTGAACTCGGGGCTGTGCGTGGAGTCCGCGCCCTCGTTGCGGAAGTTGCGGTTGATCTCGAAGACCTTCTCGATGCCGCCGACCAGCAGCCGCTTGAGGTAGAGCTCCGGCGCGATGCGCATGTAGAGCTTCATGTCGTAGGCGTTGATGTGGGTCTCGAACGGCCGGGCGTTGGCGCCGCCGTGGATCGGCTGCAGCATCGGCGTCTCGACCTCGGTGTAGCCGCGCTGCGCGAGGCTGGAGCGCAGCGAGCGCACCAGGTCCGAGCGGGTGAAGAGCATCCGCCGCGCGTCGGGGTTCACGATCAGGTCGACGTAGCGCTGGCGCACGCGCGCCTCGGGGTCGGTCAGCCCCTTGTGCTTGTCCGGCAGCGGCCGCAGGCACTTGGAGGTGATGGCCCAGCTCTCCACCATGATGGACAGCTCGCCGCGCCGCGATGTGATGATCTCACCGGTGACGCCGACCAGGTCCCCGAGGTCGACGTCGCCCTTCCACTCGTCGAGCGACTCGGCCCCGAGCCGGTCCAGGGAGAACATCGCCTGGATCTCGAACTCGCCCTCGCGCAGCGTGGCGAAGCAGAGCTTGCCGCCGGTCCGGGAGAGCACGACGCGCCCCGCGATCCCGGCGCGCTGCCCGGTGGCGGTGTCCGGCTCCAGGTCGCTGTACTCCGCGCGCAGCTCCCCGATGGTCGCGGTCCGCGGGTACCCGACCGGGTACGGATCCACGCCGCGCTCGCGCAGTTTGTCCAGCTTCTCCCGGCGGATGCGGATCTGCTCGGGAAGGTCGGACTCGGGCTGCGCCGGAGGCGGGGTGGTTTCGGTCATGGGTCAAGGCTACTTGGCCGACTTCAAGGGGTCGCAACCGAATACCACGTGGCGGGCTGAATCGGGGCCGGCGCCGGGGGCGCGGGCCCGGCTCAGCCGCCGAACGCCGGATAGGCGGGCAGGTCCGCGGTGCTCCAGTGCGCGGTGTGGGCCAGCAGCGCCCGGAAGACGGCCGCCATCGCCGGCAGCTCCCCCGCACGCTCCAGGGCGGTGGCGGTGACCTCCCAGCGGTAGCGCAACACCTGCCGCGCACTGGCGATCGGATTGCGGCTCCGATTCATGGGCCGGTCTTCCTCCAGGGCACCGGGCATCAGCCACTGCGTCATTCCGACCACATAGGCGACCGACGCCAGCCGTACCCCGGGCCGCCAGATCCGATCATCGGCCAATTCCGGATACACCTTCACCACCTCGCCCCGATAAGCCCGCTCCGCTTCCATCGAGAAGCTCTTGGGCAACCGGAACACGCACCAACAGCTCCCGAACGGCATCCGGCTGTAGGACGCGTCCAGGAAGACGGAGTGGAACCCCGCGCTTTCGAAGTCGATGGGCCGCAGCCCTTCGGCGGTCAGCAGATTGTTGTCGGGACAGATGTCGCCCGGGGAGAAGACCCGGAACCGGTCGTGGTCCAGGGCCGACACCGCTTCGAGATCGACGTCCAGCCCCGGCGGTACCGCGATGTCCAGCGTGCCGAGAAGATCCGGCACCTTCGCCATGTCCTCGGTGACCCACAGGCCGGGCGCCTGCTCGAGCTCGCCCTCGCGGCCTACCGTCCGCACGGCGAGCCGCCCGTAGGTGACGGCCCACTCGATGAGCGCCTCGCGCGCCCGCTTCTCGTCGCCGCCGAGCAGCAGGTCGGCGAGGTTCGGGGCGTCCCCCAGATCCTCCATCGCGATCAGCCGGTGCTCCGGATCGGCCGCCAGCAGCCGCGGTCCCAGATCGGTGAGCCGGAGGCCATTGGACTCGGCCGCATAGCCGGCTTGCTCCTTGTGCGCTTTCAGGATCACCGTGCCGCCGCCGGCGATCCGGGCCCGCAGCACGGTGCTCCGGCCGCTCCCACCGAGATCGACGGGATCGGTCACCTCGGTGCCGAGCAGAGTCGAGGCCGTTTTGAGGATCTCCGCGTTCTCCATCGGGTCATGCAACCACGCACACAGAACAGCGGCCGAGCGATTTTCCGCTCGGCCGCCGTGGGCTGTTCCGCTATAGAGAGTGTGCTCCGCTATAGGGAATCAGCTCGCGCTGTTCCGTTCGTACACCAAGCGCAACCCGACCAGCGTCAGCCACGGCTCGTGCACGTCCACCACCTCGGACTCGTCCAGCACCAGCGCCGCGAGCCCGCCGGTCGCGACCACGGTCACGTCGTCCGGGTCCTCGGCCATCTCCTCGGCCATGCGGTGGACCACTCCGTCGACCTGCCCCGCGAACCCATAGAGGATTCCCGACTGCATGCACTCGACGGTGTTCTTCCCGATGATGCTCCGCGGCTTCGTCAGCTCGATCTTGCGCAGCTGCGCCCCGCGCATCCCGAGCGCCTCGACCGATATCTCGATCCCGGGGGCTATCGCGCCGCCGAGGAACTCGCCCTTGGCCGACACCGCGTCGAAGGATGTCGCCGTCCCGAAGTCGACCACGATCACCGGGCCGTCGTACAGGTAGTGCGCGGCGAGCGCGTTCATGATCCGGTCCGCGCCGACCTCCTTGGGGTTGTCGACCAGGATCGGCACCCCGGTCTTCACCCCCGGCTCCACCAGGACCGTCGGCACGTCTCCGTAGTGCCGCCGGCTCATGTCCCGCATCTCGTGCAGCACCGAGGGCACCGTGGAGCAGATCGACAGCCCCGACAGGCCGCCGGGCTTGCCGGCCGTCGAGTGCTGGTTCAGCAGGCCCTGCGTCATCACCGAGAGCTCGTCGGAGGTCCGGCGCGGGTCCGTGGCCACCCGCCAGTGGTCGACGATCTCCTCGCCCTCGAAGAGCCCGTAGACGGTCTGGGTGTTGCCGACGTCGATGGTCAGAAGCACAGGGCTACTCCCCTTCTTCGCGGAAGTCCGAGCCGATGTCCAGGACCGGCGCCGAGTGCGTCAGCGCGCCCACCGAGAGGTAGTCCACCCCGGTCTCGGCGACGGCGCGGGCCAGGTCCAGCGTCAGCCCGCCGGAAGCCTCCAGCCGGGTGCGTCCGTACAGTTCGTTGCGTCCGGTCACCTGCACCGCCGCGCGCATGCGCTCCGGCGTGAAGTTGTCCAGCAGGATCAGCTCGGCGCCGGCCGCGAGCACGCCGGGCAGCTGCTCCAGCGAGTCGATCTCGACCTCGATCGGCAGCCCGGGGTGGGCCTTGCGCACCGCCTCGAACGCCTCGACGACGCCGCCCGCGGCGACCACGTGGTTGTCCTTCACCAGACCGGCGTCGGACAGCGACATGCGGTGGTTCACGCCGCCGCCGCACCGCACCGCGTACTTCTCCAGCGAGCGCAGTCCGGGCGTGGTCTTGCGGGTGTCACGGATCTTCGCGCCGGTGCCCTCCACCGCGTCCACCCACAGGCGGGTCTGCGTAGCGATCCCCGACAGGTGGCACAGGAGGTTCAACGCTGTGCGTTCCCCGGTAAGGAGATCCCGCGTAGCGCCGGTGACGGTGAGCAGGACGGTGCCCGGCTCGACCCGCTCGCCGTCCTTCACCGCCTGCCGGATCTTCGCCGTGCCCTGCGATACCAGGTCGAAGACCGCGGCGGCGACCGGGACGCCGGCGGCGACGCCGTTCGCGCGCGCGGCGAAGTCCGCGGTGTCGGTGGCGTCCGCGGAGACCGTGGCCTCGGTGGTGACGTCCGGCCCGTCGGCCAGGTCCTCGTCCAGGGCCATCATGATCACCGACGTCACGTAATCCGGGTCCAGGCCGCCGTCGGTCAAAGCTTTGGCGATGTCCGGGGACAACGAGCTCATCAGGGCTTCACTCCATCCATCTCAGCGCTGCGCAGCGGCTGCTTCTCGGTGATCAGGTTCCCGGTCGCGGGGTCCAGGCGGGTCGCCAGGCGCACCAGCCAGCGGTCCGCGCTCTCCGGGTAGTCCTCACGCCAGTGGGATCCGCGGGTCTCGGTCCGCAGCGCCGCGCCCTTCACCAGCGCGCTGGCGAGCAGGTGCAGGTTGGTCGCCTCCCACGCCTCCAGGTGCGGGGCCTCGGCGCCGCGCTCGGCGAGCCGCTCCAGCTCGTCGGCGGTGCGGTCCAGCAACTCCGCGGTGCGCAGCACGCCCGCGCCGGCGGTCATGGTGTGCTGCACCTCGGCCATCACCGAGGGCTCCAACAGCACGTCCACCACGTCCTCCGGCGCCTCGACCGGGACCGGCGTCTCGGTCCACGGCAGCCGCTTGCCCAGGTCCGCCCCGATGCGCTCGGCGAAGACCAGGCCCTCCAGCAAGGAGTTGGACGCCAGGCGGTTCGCTCCGTGCACTCCGGTACAGGCGACCTCTCCGCACGCGTACAGGCGCGGAATGGAAGTACGTCCCCAGATGTCGGTGCGGACTCCGCCGGACGCGAAGTGTTCCGCCGGAGCGACCGGGATCAGGTCCTTGGCCGGGTCGATCCCGTGCTGGAGGCAGGATTCGCGGATGGTGGGGAACCGGGTCCGCCAGTACTCGTCGGAGAACTCGCCCACGCCGGTCCGCGCGTCGAGCCACACGTGCGGCTCCCCGGTCTCGGCCATACGCCGCATGATGCCCTTGGCGACCACGTCGCGCGGCGCCAGTTCAGCCAGCGGATGCTGTCCGACCATGAAGCGGACGCCGCTGCCGTCCACCAGGTACGCGCCCTCGCCGCGGACCGCCTCGGAGATCAGCGGCTGCTGGCCGCGCGCGGCGCCGCCGAGCCACATCACCGTCGGGTGGAACTGCACGAACTCCAGGTCCGCGACCGCCGCACCGGCTCGCAGCGCCAGGGCGACGCCGTCCCCGGTGGCGACGGAGGGGTTCGTGGTGGCGTCGAAGACCTGCCCCATGCCGCCGGTGGCCAGCACCACGGCCTTGGCGTGGACCGCGCCGACGCCGTCGCGCGCGCCCTCGCCCATGACGTGCAGCGTGACGCCGGCGGCGCCGCCGTGTTCGTCCTTGAGCAGGTCCAGGACCAGCGCGTGGTCGATGACCTCGATCTCGCCGATGGTGTGCTCCAGCGCCGCGATCAGCGCGCGCGAGACCTCCTTGCCGGTGGCGTCACCGCCGGCGTGCGCGATGCGTCGGGCCAGATGCCCGCCCTCGCGGCCCAGCGCTATGTCGCCGTCCGCGTTCTTGTCGAACTCCGCGCCCAGGGCGATCAGCCGGCGGACCGCCGCCGGGCCCTCGGTCACCAGGGCCCGCACCGCGTCCTCGTCGCAGACGCCCGCGCCGGCCACCAGCGTGTCCTGCAGGTGCGCCTCCGGAGTGTCCCCGACACCGAGCGCCGCGGCGATGCCGCCCTGCGCCCACCGCGTCGAGCCGTCCTGCAGGCGCGCCTTCGTCACCAGCAGCACGCTGCCGGCCTGCCGTGCGGCCAGCGCCGCCGTGATGCCGGCCACGCCGGATCCGACCACCACGGTGTCCGCGTATGCCCGCCACCCCGGATGGGGTGCCCTCAGCCGCTGGACCATGTCATCTGCCCCTCACGTACCGCCAGTTCCGGTACCCCTTAGTTCGCGGTGACGTCGCCCCGGCTCAGTACCTGTGAGCCCGGCACCGGCTCCGCCGGATCGGCCCCGAGGGCCACGATCCGGTTCTCGGTGTCGACGTGCACCACCTTCGGCTGAAGACTACGCGCCTCCACGTCGTCCACCTGCATGTAGGAGATCAGGATGACCAGGTCCCCGGGGTGCACCAGACGCGCGGCGGCACCGTTGATGCCGATCACGCCGGTGCCCCGCTGCCCGGGTATGACGTAGGTCTCAAGGCGGGCGCCGTTGTCGATGTCGACGATCGCGACCTGCTCGCCGGACAGCAGGTCGGCGGCGTCCATCAGGTCCTCGTCGATCGTCACGGAGCCCACGTAGTGCAGGTCGGCCTGGGTGACCGTGGCCCGATGGATCTTGGACTTGAGCATCGTGCGGTACATCAGCGGGCTCCGTGGGTGGTGAGGGTGAGGGGGAGGTTGTCGATGAGGCGGGTGGTGCCTACGTGCGCCGCCACCGCGAGCACGGCCTGTCCGGTGAACGCCGGCGGGGCCTCCGAGAAGTCCCGCGGGTCGACGAGTGCGAGGTAGTCCACAGCCAGGCCGCCGGCGGCGCCGAACTGCTCCAGGACCGCGTTGGCGGCGTCGCGGACTGCGTCGACGCCCTCTGCGGCCTTCTCCTGTCCGGCGAACAGTGCGCGCGACAGGGTGAGCGCAGTAGAGCGCTCCTCAGGGCTGAGGTAGCGGTTGCGGCTGGACTTGGCCAGGCCGTCCTCGTCCCGGACCGTGGGGACGCCGACGATCTCGACCGGCATGTTCAGGTCCAGCACCATGCGCCGCACAAGAGCGAGCTGCTGCGCGTCCTTCTGCCCGAAGAACGCCATGTCCGGACCGGTCAGGTTGAGCAGCTTGTTCACGACGGTCAGGACGCCGGTGAAGAAGCCGGGGCGGAACGCGCCCTCCAGGACCTCCCCCATCAGGCCCGGGGTGACCTTCACGATCGGCTGCCCGCCGGGGTAGACCTCCTCCACGGCCGGCGCGTAGACGACGTCCACTCCGGCTTCCGCGCAGAGCTTCAGGTCGTCGTCGATCGTCCGCGGGTAGCGGTCGAAGTCCTCGTTCGGGCCGAACTGCAGCGGGTTCACGAAGATGGTGGCCACGACCAGGTCGCAGTCGTGGCGGGCCTGCTTCAGCAGCGCCAGGTGCCCCTCGTGGAGCGCCCCCATGGTCATGACCACGCCGCGCTTGCCGTTGGCGAAGCCGTCCAGGAAGGGCTGCAGGTCGGCGCGGGTGTGGACGAGCGCTGTCATGCTTCAGGCTCCTTGTTCAGAACTCCGAGCAGGGGTTCGGCTTTCTCGGCGGAGAGCAGTCCGGAGGCCAGGGCGCGGTCCGCGGTGAGGCGGCCCAGGGCGCGGTAGCCGCGGGCGGCCTGCGGGTCGCGGTCGGCCAGCACCTCCAGGTGCGCGGCCACCGTCCCGGCGTCGCCGCGCGCCACGGGCCCGGTGAGCGCCAGGTCGCCGGAGCGCAGGGCGTTGTCCAGCGCGGCGCCCAGCAGCGGGCCGAGCATGCGGCCCGGTTCCCGGACGCCGGCCGCCGCGAGCAGGTCCTGGGCCTGCGCGACCAGGGTGACCAGGTAGTTCGAGCCGTACGCGAGGGCCGCGTGGTACAGCGGCCGCGCCGACTCCTCGATCCACTCCGGCTCTCCGCCCATCTCCACCACCAGGGCCTCGGCGATGGGGCGGAGCGGGTCCGGCGCGGTCACCCCGAAGGAGCACCCGGCCAGCCGCGCCACGTCCACCTCGGTGCCGGTGAAGGTCATGGCCGGATGCAGCGCCAGCGGCAGGGCCCCGGCGCGGGTGGCGGCGTCCAGGACGGTGTAGCCGAAGCGGCCCGAGGTGTGGGCCAGTATCGTGCCCGGCTTGATCGACCCGGTCGCCACCAGGCCCTCGACCAGGCCCGGCAGGGCGTCGTCGGGGACGGTGAGCAACGCCAGGTCGGCGACGGCCAGCACCTCCTGCGGGGGCAGGAGGGGGACGCCGGGAAGAAGTTTGTCGGCTCGGCGGACCGACTGCTCGGAGACGCCGGAGGCGGCGACCACGTGATGGCCGACGCGCTGCAACGCTGCGCCGAGGGCCGAGCCGACGCGGCCGGTGCCGACGACCCCGACCGCCAGGCGGGACTCTGCGGAATCCATGGGCTCCCGTTATCTTTCTACGATCCAGTCCTCTGCGGGTACCAGTCGTATCAAAATGATGGCGCGATCAGGGTATCCCGTCACCCGTGTCGCGGTCACCATGTGCGATCTCACATACGCGCCGCCTAGCGCTCCCACCAGTGCGGGTCTGCCATGATTCCCCCATGCCACGCTCCACGGACTCGGTCGCCGAGTTCACCCGGGAGATGCTCGACCGTGGCCACACCACCCTGCGCTCCGGGATCGAGCACTCGGTGCGCGTCCTTCAGCTGCACGGCGTACGCCACTGGTACCGCCGCGAACGTGAAGCGTTCATACAGACACTCAAGACCGCCCTGGCTTGTGCGGTCGCCTGGGAGATCGCCAAGCGGGTGATCTACCACGGCCACCCGCAGTTCCATGCCGTCCTGGCGCCGGTGGCCGTGTTGATCACCATGCAGGTCACCATCTACCAGACCTTCCGGCGCGGCCTGCAACAGGTCGCGGCGGTCCTTCTGGGGGTCATCGCCGCCCTGATCATCGGCCGGTTCGTGGAGCTGACCTGGTTCACGCTCTCGCTCCTGGTGATCGTCGCGCTGATGATCGGCCGGACCCTGCGGCTGGGGACCCAGGTCAACCAGGTCGCGACCACCTCGCTGCTGGTCTACAGCCTGGGCCGGGGCTACGGCATGGAGCGCATCTACGACACCCTCGTCGGCGCCGCGGTCGGCGTCGTCGCCAACGCGCTGATCGCCCCGCCGACCTACAGCGACACCGCCGCCAAGGACCTGGCGGACCTGGCCGACGACCTGGCGCAGCTGTGCCGGGACGTCTCGAAGGCGCTGAGCACCAAGTGGTCCGCGGCCGACGCCAAGAAGTGGCTCGAACGCTCCCGCGCGCTGAAGGGCGACAGCGCCGACGCCGAGGACATCGCGGACCAGGCCGAGGAGGCCGTCCGCTACCACCCCCGGCGCTCGTCCCTGGAGCAGGAGGTCAACCGCGTCGACCAGGCGGCGATCTGCCTGAGCCACGTCTCCTCGCAGCTGAACAGCATGCTCCGGGGCCTGTCCGACCTCGCCAACGGCGCCCGTGGCCTGCCGGCCACCACCGAGGTCCCCGGGGCCCTGGCGATACTGCTGCTGGACGTCGGCCGCGCCCTGAACCGGTTCGGCCGCCTGCAGATCCCGGACCGGGACAGCCGCCAGGTCCTGGAGGAGCTGAAGGTCATCATCACCGCCGCCGCGGACCATCAGCTCTCGGCGATAGAGGACATGCTCCCCATAGGGGCGTACGCGGTGGAGAAGTGGTCGGTGCACGGCTCGCTCCTGGACGAGGGGCGGCGGATGCTCTACGAACTCGACCCGGTGGAGGGCCCGCACGTCCTGGCCATCCCCGAGATCCTCCCCGCACCGGTGCCCAGCGCGTCTACCTGAGTAGCCGACTATAAGCGGGTTGTTTTCACCACGCACAGTCCCACGGAACTGAAGGATGATGCGCGGTATGACTTTCCTGGACCAGAGCGACCGGACCACACTGGCCGCCGCGCGCCTGTTCGCGGAGCGCGAGGACGGCGCCGTCGTCGGCGAGGACGCGGGGATGCTGATGGTGGCGTCGGCACGCCCCTTCCTCCGATCGCTGTTCTACAGCTCCGCGCGGCGGTTCGACCGCGGGGTCCCGGCGGAGAAGTCGGTCGAGGCGGTCCGGTCCTTCGGCGAGGAGCACGGTCAGCGGCTGAACCTCTGGGCCTCGGTCGACGGGGACGCGGATCTCATAGCCGCGGCCGAAGCGGCGGGGATGACCCGCGGCATTGAGCTGGAGGACATGGGGATCGCGTCGGCGCCGGCCGTCCCGACGCCGGGGTTCGACGTCGAACTCGCCGAGGTCCGCGACGCCGAGGAGGCCGACTCGTTCGCGGACGTGCACCGCGCTCTGCGGATCGAGGCGGAGCAGGACCCGGAGACGGTGTCGCACTTCGCCTCGCACGCGGTGCTGCTGGACCCGCGGGTCCACGCGTTCGTCGCCTATGCGGAGCGTAAGCCGGCTGCGGCCGCTTTGGCATTCCGGCACGAGGACTCCGCCGGGCTGTTCTGGGTCGCCACCAAGACCTCCGCGCGCAATCGCGGGCTCGGCGCGCTGGTGTCCGCCGCCGCCATCGACGGCGCGTTCCGGGCCGGGGCCAAGAGCGCGACGCTGACCGCTACAGCGCTGGGTGCGCCGGTGTACCGGCGGTTGGGGTTCGAGCGCTTCTCGGGGCGGGCGCGCTATACGTTCTGAGCGCTATACGTTCCGAGCGCTATACGTTCCGAGAACAGACAAGTGGGGCGCACTCCCTATACAAGGAGTGCGCCCCACTATGCGCTGTCAGCGGACTACTTCAGCTTCGTCCCCACCGAACGCAGGTCCGTGCACGCCTCGACGACGCGCGCGGCCATGCCGCCCTCGGCCGACTTGCCGTAGGTGCGCGGGTCGTAGGTCTTCTTGTTGCCGACCTCGCCGTCGACCTTCAGGACGCCGTCGTAGTTCTTGAACATGTGGTCGACGATCGGCCGGGTGAACGCGTACTGCGTGTCGGTGTCGATGTTCATCTTCACCACGCCGTAGTCCAGGGCCTCGCGGATCTCCTCCAGGGTGGAGCCGGAGCCGCCGTGGAAGACCAGGTCGAACGGCTTGTCGCCGTGGCCGGCGTGCTTGGCCGCGACGGCCTCCTGGATGTCGTGCAGGATGCTCGGGCGCAGCTTGACGTTGCCCGGCTTGTACACGCCGTGCACGTTGCCGAACGTGGCCGCCAGCAGGTAGCGGCCCTTCTCGCCCAGGCCGATCGCGTCGACGGTCTTCAGCACGTCCTCGGCGGTGGTGTAGAGCTTCTCGTTGATCTCGTTGGCGACACCGTCCTCCTCGCCGCCGACGACGCCGATCTCCAGCTCCATGATGATGTTCGCCGCGGCGCACTTGGCGAGCAGCTCCTGCGCGATCTGCAGGTTCTCGTCCAGCGGCACCGCCGAGCCGTCCCACATGTGGGACTGGAACAGCGGCTGCTGCCCGGCCTTGACCCGCTCGGCCGAGACCTCGATGAGCGGCCGCATGAAGCCGTCGAGCTTGTCCTTCGGGCAGTGGTCGGTGTGCAGGGCCACCGTGATGTCGTACTTGGCCGCGACCACGTGCGCGAACTCCGCCAGCGCCACCGAGCCGGTGACCATGTCCTTGACGGAGCCGGACAGGTACTCCGCACCACCGGTGGAGATCTGCAGGATGCCGTCGCTCTCGGCCTCGGCGAAGCCGCGCAGGGCGGCGTTCAGCGTCTGGGAGGAGGTCACGTTGATCGCGGGGTAGGCGAACCGGCCGGCCTTGGCCCGGTCCAGCAT
This sequence comes from Catenulispora sp. MAP12-49, assembly GCF_041262705.1. NCBI lineage: Bacteria > Bacillati > Actinomycetota > Actinomycetes > Catenulisporales > Catenulisporaceae > Catenulispora > Catenulispora sp. MAP12-49. The sequence continues at coordinate 109,698 of NZ_JBGCCP010000010.1, forward strand.
CTCGCGGTAGACCTCAGGGGTCGCGATAGCCATCGCTGTTGTCTCCTTGGGTGGGACGGTCGCACTCGGATTAGCGCTGCTGGGGCGCAGTTTACCGGCTGCGGTGCCGACCGCTCGAAGCGACCGAATCCTGGTCGCTCTGCGGATAAGCGGCAGGACCGGCGCCCCCGGCCTTCTGGGCCTTCTGGGCCTTCTTGGTCTTGCGCCACTCGAAGAAGATCGGCAGCAGCGACAGCGCCACGATGACCAGGGTGATCGGGATGATGTACTTGTCGACCTTGTCCGCGCTGATCGCGTTGGAGGCCAGGCGGCCCAGCAGCAGCACGCCGTCGGCCCAGATAACACCGCCGACCAGGTTCGCCATGAAGAACTTCTTGGCGGGCATCTCCAGCACACCGGCGACCGGGTTCATGAAGGTGCGCACGATCGGGATGAAGCGCGCCAGCACCACGGCCTTGGTCTCGCCGTAGTTGTTGAACACCTCCTCGGCCTTGTCCACGTGCTCGCGCTTGAACAGCCGGCTGTCCGGCTTGTCGAACAGCGGTCGGCCGAAGCGCGCGCCGAGGTAGTGCCCGAGCTGGGCGCCGGCCACGGCGCAGATCGGCACGGCCAGCAGCAGCAGCGGCAGCGACAGGTGGTGGGTGTTGGTCACGCCGGCCGAGGACTTGCCCGACAGCGTGAGCAGGCCGGCGATGAACAGCAGCGAGTCGCCGGGCAGGACGAACCCGATCATCAGACCGGTTTCGGCGAAGATGATCGCGCAGACGCCGAGCACGGCGAAGTTGCCGAGCGCGTTGATCCAGTCCGTCGCGGAGATCGGATTGAAGGCCAGGAAGTGGGCCATGGTGGAGGTCACAGGACTGAGGCTACCTTGTCGTTACTACAGCGTGTGGCAGTTGACGGCGTCCCGGACGGCTCCCGGCCTGGTCAGACCCGGGTCGGACCCTGTTCAGACCCTGGTCGGACCTGATCGGGCCGGGAGCACAGCGACGCTATGAGCTTGGACGACCGGTGCGCGGGGCAGCCTCTGGGCAGCCTCTCGGCGCCGGTCAGCTCGACTGGTGCAGCGAGCCCACCATACCGAGCAGCGCCGAGTCGTACTGCGGGTCCGAGGAGACCACCGCGGCCACGCCGGACGCGGCCGGTGCCGCGGCGCCGGGGGCGGCGTTGAGCTTCCACAGCATGGGCTGCACGCCGGGCCCGTTGTCGCAGGTCACCGCCCATTCATGATATTCGGCCGTGGCCTGCCCCGCGAGCGCGTACTTGGCCGAGGACCGCAGGACCATCGAGGCCTTCACCATGCCGGAACCGCCGGGCTTCACCGCCGGGCAGGTGATGGCGGAGGCGGAGGCCGCCTCGCCCGGCCACCAGCCGGTGTCCTTGGTCGCGGTGCTCAGCGGCCAGGAGGTCGCCGTGGCGTCCGACTTGAGGTAGAGACCGTCCACACCGCAGGGCAGCGTGTCCGTGCCGGCGGCCGCCGGGTTCGGAGCCGGGCTGGTCGCCGGCGTCACGCAGCCGGCGGTGCCGGAGATCTTGGTCAGCTGCCAGCCGTCGGCCAGGGTGAAGTCGAGCGTGCCCACGCTCGAGGCGGTACCCGACGCCGCGCTCAGGCCCGGCGTCGGGGCCGAGCCGGTCGGGGTGCCGGTAACGGCGCCCTGGACGCTGGACTCGCCGCCGGACGAACCCGCGCTGACCGTCCCCTTGCCGGAGCCCGACGGCAGCTGCGCACCCGCGAAAACGCCGCCGGCCAGCGCGGCGGCGACGGTGACGGGCACCCACATCCGGCGCCACGACCACCAGGCGTCCCGCTTGGCCCGCACCCCCGCCGTGTGCTCGTTCGGCGGGATACCGGGCCGGAGCGTGGAATGCGTGACGAGTTCACTGCGTGCCTGCAGCGCAGCACGTAGCCTCGTCTCGATCTCTAGCTCGTCCCGCTCTTCCACAGCCCGCACCCCAAAGTGTTGACACCTGATTAGGTTCTGGCAGGTAGACGCGCGAACCACCACGCTGGTTGCGTCTGATCCACGGCCATAATCGCGAACGCCTCACAGCGCGCGCGACCTCCTCTGTCTACACGACGCGATGTGTGTCAGACATTAAGATCCCCCAGCGTATAGACGGTGTAGTACGGCAGCCCCTCCGCCGCGATCGCCTCCGCGGCGCCCGTGGCCCGGTCCACGATGGTAGCCACTGCCACCACTTCGGCTCCGGCCTCCCTCAGCGCGCGCACCGCTTCCAGCGGAGAACCGCCGGTCGTGGAGGTGTCCTCGACCGCGAGCACGCGCCGCCCGGCGACCTCCGGCCCCTCGATGCGGCGCTGCATGCCGTGCGCCTTGGCCGCCTTGCGCACCACGAACGCGTCCAGCGTGGACCCGCCGGCGGCTGCGGCGTGCAGCATCGCGGTCGCGACCGGGTCCGCGCCCATCGTCAGCCCGCCGACCGCGTCGAAGTCCAGCTCCCGCGTCAGCTCCAGCATCGCGGTCCCGACCAGCGGCGCGGCCGTCCCGTCCAGCGTGATCCGCCGCAGGTCCAGGTACCAGTCGGCCTTGAGCCCGGAGGACAGCGTGACCTCCCCGCGCACCACCGCCTTGGCCTGGATCTCCTTCAGGAGGGCATCACGGGCGGGGCTGGGCTGGGCGACGATCGGCGCGTTGGACATGCCCCCAAGGGTAGCCAACCCGGCGCCGCCGCCGATCGCGTTCCTCAGCCTCTCGCCTCGGGCCGAGGACTGCGCTTAGGCTCAACAGGGTGAGCGTCGTGTCCGAGCCGTGTGCTGTCGCCAGTTTTGGGAGCCGTCTGTGGCGATGATCTGTGCCGTCAGCTTCACCCGCTACGGCCGTCTGTATTACTACGCCCCCGGGCCGATCAGCCCGAAGGTCGGCGACAAGGTGCTGGTGCCCACCTCCGCGGGCCCCGAGGTGGCGGAGTGCATCTGGGCACCGCAGTGGGTCGACACCCAGGACGACGCGGAGATCGGCGGCCTGGACGACCTCGTCGGCTTCCCCACCCCGGACGACCTGGCCCGCGACGAGCGCAGCCGGGAACGCCGGGCCCGCGCCCGGGTCGTCGCCAAGCGCCAGATCCGCGAGCAGGGACTGCCGATGAAGGTGGTCGGCGTCGACTTCGTGGAGTCGGAGAAGCAGATCACCGTCTACTTCTCCGCCCCGCAGTACGTGGACTTCCGCGAACTGGTCCGAACCCTCGCCCGCGAACTGGACGCCCGCATCGAGCTCCGCCAACTCGGCGCCCGCGACGAGGCACGGATCCAGGGCGGAATCGGCCCGTGCGGACGCGACACCTGCTGCTCGACGTTCCTTAAGGACTTCGAGCCTGTGTCGGTCCGCATGGCCAAGGACCAGGACCTGCCGGTGAACCCGCTGAAGATCTCCGGCGCCTGCGGGCGGCTTATGTGTTGTCTCAAGTATGAGCACCCGCTCTATGTCGAGACCAAGGCCAAGGCGCCCGCGCGCGGCGAGAAGGTGGTGACGCCGGAGGGTCCGGGGCGGGTCGTCGGGCTGAACGTGCCGTCGGAGACGGTGAAGGTGCGGCTGGACGAGACGGGGCGGACATGCTCGTGCTCGCTCGCTTCGGTCTGCGGTTCGCGTCAGGACTATGAGTCCTCACGTAAGGACGGTTCTATGCGGTGGGACGCGGAGGCGGACGAAGGCGGCCAGTAGGGCTCTTCAAGTCCTCGGCGAGCCGCAGGAGGGCGTCCGCGTGGACGTCCACGTGCACGATCTGTCGCGCGGTTCTCAGCCCTGCGTCCAGATCGGACACCGCCTGGGCCCGTGCCAGCTCAGCCGCCGCGACAGACCGCTGGTGGCTGTGCTCGACGTCCGCGAACGCCGTCTCCGCGGCGGTCAGGATCACCCGGGCGCGGACAGGGTCGGCCCGGTGAACGGACCGCGCCACCCGTGCGAGCGTCATAAGTCGGACCAGCTTGTTGTGTGAGAAGCCGGCGTCCGCCTCAGCGCATTCAGCGGCGAAGACTGCAAGCTCAGAATCCGTACCCGAGAAGACATCACACAAAGAGACCCACCCCTCGATCTGCTCGTGGAGATCGGGCACGTGTTCCATCAAGGCCACGGCACGCCGGGGATCAACGGCTGCCAGCCGGGGAATGGCACGAGCCAGGACGCGCCCTCTGAGCTGTGGGTCTGGTACCAGATCCGCTTTCGCCAGCGCATCCTCCGGGTTCTGCGAAGCAACCCGTTCGAGGACAGCGGCGAGCAGGCACCGCCGGCGGCAAGAGCACGCCGCGTCCGCAAGACTCTCGGCCTCGGCCAGGGCACGATCGGCACGCGTCCGGTCGACCGCACTGAGCGCACCACCCGCCTCAGCAAGCGCAATGGTCTTCGAGTGCATGTCCGGTATGGCCTTCGCCGCCCGCCAGGCAGCGCGCGCTGCCCGCAATGCGGCCGGCGCGTCAGCGACCGCGAGGCCTGCCGAGACCTTGGCGAGGGTGAAAGAGCGAACATAGAGATCATCGATGGCGGTCGCCACAGCGATCGCGTCGGCCGACTCGTCCGCGGCGACCTCGGGAGCAACACCTGTGCGCAGCGCCGAGAGCCGGGCCACCATCGGCGCCCGGAGATGCGGTTGCACGACCTTCGTCACGGCCAGTCCCGCTTCATCAAGCAGTCCTGGTTCTATTAGCCCCACAGCACGCATTGTGGCGGAGTGAACCTCCCCCTGCTGGCCGTGACGTGGTGTGGAATCGGACGTTTATGGATAGCTAGTCACAAACGACACCCCGCGCCGCAGGAGGAGAACTGCCCGTGAACCCCAGTCCGACAGCACGGCGGGCCGTAGCGGTGGCCGTCGCCGGCCTTCTCCTGACCACTGGGTGCAGCAGCAGCAGCTCGCATGCGTCGCAGAAGCCTCCGACCCCGGGGGGACGCGGCGCCTCGGGCAGCACCTCCGCCAACGCGCCCGCCCCCGCGGCCGCCACCACCGACGCCGTCCCGGCGGACCTGCAGCAGTTCTACGACCAGAAGCCGACGTGGGCGTCCTGCACCTCGGACAGCAGCGGCCCCGGCTGGACCTGCGCGAAGATCACGGTGCCGCTGGACTACTCGGACCCGTCCAAGGGCACGACGTACATCATGGCGACCCGCAAAGCCGCCACCGGCCCCGCGGACCAGCGCGTGGGCTCCCTGCTGCTGAACCCCGGCGGCCCCGGCGGCGCGGGCATCGCCTACGCGCAGGACCCGAGCGTCGTCACCAAGAACGTCGCGGCCCACTACGACCTCATCGGCTTCGACCCCCGCGGCGTCGGCCAGTCGGACCCGATCCGCTGCCTGTCGAACGACACCGCGGCCATGGACGAGTTCGTCTCGGCCGACCCGATGCCCCGCACCGACGCCCAGGTCGCGGAGGTCGTGAAGGAGTCCCAGGCCATCGGCAAGGCCTGCGAGCAGAAGTCGGCCCGCCTGCTGCCCTACGTCGGCACCCCCAACGCGGCCCGCGACATGGACGTCATCCGCGCCGTCGTCGGCGACACCAAGCTGCACTACCTCGGCAAGTCCTACGGCACCTACCTGGGCGCCGTCTACGCGGGCCTGTTCCCCCAGAACACCGGCCGCCTGGTCCTGGACGGCGCCATCGACCCGACCCTGACCGCCAAGCAGATGAACATCGCCCAGGCCCAGGGCTTCGAGAAACTGATCCGCGAATTCGCCGCCGACTGCGTCACCCACTCCGGCTGCCCCCTCGGCACCGACAGCGCCACAGCAGTCGACAAACTGATGACCTACCTCCAGTCCCTCCAGGACCACCCCGTCCCCACCCACGACGCCAACCGCACAGTGAACTACGGCCTGGCCCTCACAGCGGTCCTCCAGGTCATGTACGTCCCCCAGTACTGGGGAGACCTCCGCGACGCCCTCAGCGCCGCCATGAACGGCGACGGCACCCGCCTCCTCCAGTGGGCGGACCTCTACAACGACCGCACCGACGGCACATACGACAACCAGACAGACGCCAACATCGCCATCAACTGCCTCGACCGCCCCGACCCCGACGCCGAGAACGCCCAACAAATCGAGGCCAAAGAAGTCCCGGACTACAAGTCCCAAGCCCCCCTCCTCGGCGAAATGCTCGCCTGGGCCGACCTCTCCTGCGCCACCTGGCCCGTAAAACCCGAATCCAAGCCCGCCCCCATCACCGCCCCAGGCAGCGCCCCCATCCTCGTAGTGGGCACAAAAGACGACCCCGCCACCCCCTACCCCTGGGCCCAGGGCCTGGCCAAACAACTCCAGAACGGCCACCTCCTCACCTTCAACGGAAGCGGCCACACCGCCTACACCCGAGGCTCCCAGTGCATCGACAACGCAGTCGACGCCTACCTCCTCCAAGGCACAGTCCCCCCGCCAGGGATCACTTGTGACGTCAGCCCCTAGCGTCAGGTACACTCGTGCCCCGGCCCGCGGTGCATGCTGACGGGTCGGGCCTCCTTAGCTCAGTCGGCCAGAGCGACGCACTCGTAATGCGTAGGTCGTCGGTTCGATTCCGACAGGAGGCTCAGGCGAAGCCCAGGTCAGACGATGTCTGGCCTGGGCTTTTTCGTTGGCTGAGCGGGTAGCGAAAGCCTGTTGCCCGGCATGCGGCGCGCAACGACACTTCCGCCATGGACTGGAGCAGGCCGCACCCCTACGATCCCGCGCTCTCCGAGGCGATCGGCCTTGTTGCTTACGAGAGTGCTGTGCTTGATGACGTGCTGCGGCAAGCGATCGATGAGCTTTTCTACGACGACAGCTATACGTGGATTCTGTTGGAAGGTCAGTCGACAGAGTGGCTGATCGATACCACTAAGACGTTGCTCAAATACTCTGACCACGGGATGCAGAAGTTTGGCGCGGAGGGCCATGAAGCCCTTATGCGCCTGCTCGACGAAGCCCGGCCGCTTTCCGCCCTGCGTAACGCGGTGATCCACGGGGTGTGGTCGGAGACCAGCACGTTGGGGGAAGGCGCGAAGCCCAGGTATTGGGGCGGGCCCCTGGATGGGGCCTATTTCTGCCTTCGGAGTCGCGTGCGGCGTTACGACGACGAGCGGCCCTTCACCATCGGTGACATTGAGCGTATCGCGACGGAATACATGACCTTGTCCGTTCGAATAGTCGATCTGTGTCTCAGGCTGACGGAAGATCCTGAAACCGGTCCGCGCGCCTTCGGCAACTGGCGCGCCGCGCGGCAGTACCTGGCCGAGCAGCCGACGGGGCCGAATTCCCCCTACGTTGGTATCCATGACCGAGCAAATGGTGGGTGTTAACGGGGTCGAGCTCTGTGTCGAGACCTTCGGTGATCCGGCCGATTCCGCGCTGCTTCTCATACCGGGGGCTGGTGGGTCGATGGAGACGTGGGAGGCCGATTTCTGTTTGGCGTTGGCCGGGGTTGGGCGGTTCGTGATTCGGTACGACCTGCGTGACACTGGGCGGTCTGTTTCGTATCCGGTGGGGGCGCCGGGGTATGGGTTCCTCGACTTGGTGGGGGATGCGGTGGGGTTGGTCGAGGTGTTCGGTGGTGGGCGGGCGGGGGTCGCGGGGTTGTCGATGGGTGGGGCGATTGGGCAGTACATGGCGGTTGATCATGCGGAGAAGGTGGCTTCGCTCGCGTTGATCTCGACCAGTCCGGTGTTCCCTGCTGAGTTGCCGCCGCTGACGGCGCAGCTTCTTGAGGCCTATGGCGCTATGACTGATCCGGACTGGGGTGATCGGGAGGCGGTCGTTGAGCACCTTGTGCGGGGGGCTCGGATTCACTGGGGGCCGTTGGGGTTCGATGAGGGTGTTGTTCGCGAGGCGGCCGGGCGTATTTATGACCGGAGCCCTGACCTGCGGACCACCGGGAACCACAATGTGATGAAGCGGGCGGATGGGCCCGAGCGGGACATGCTGGCACTGCTTAGTGCGGTCAGTGTGCCGACGATTGTCATTCACGGGGCCGCGGACCCGATGTTCCCGTCGGAGCACGGGGCCGCGGTCGCCGAGGCGATTCCGGGGGCCGAGTTGCTGGTGCTGGACGGGGTGGGTCATCAGGCGCCGCCGCGGCCGACGTGGTCCGTGGTCGTGCCGGCCATCGCCTTCGCGACGACCGGGTAGCGGTCGGCGGTCAGCGGCCGGCGGCCGGCAGCCACAGCTAGCGACCGAGCTAGCGGCTACTCCACCTCGCCCTGGCCCGCGTCCTCGTCCTCCGCCACCCGCAGCACCAGCGGGTCCGTCTCCGCCTGCAGCATCGGGTCACCGAGGGGCTGCAGTTCGCCGGTGTCGCGGAGGTAGCGCTGGGCCAGGATGAGGGTGCGGGGGAGGTCGAGTTGGTGGGTCTCGACGAAGACGGCTTCGGTGCGTTCGCCCTCGTAGGTGGTGTAGCCGTCGTACGCAAGGGTGATCGCCGTGGTGCCCGGGTGCGCGGTCTCCAGGTGCGCGCGGGCCGCTTCCAGCGTCTCGGGGACGTCGGCGTCCGGCGGCACCGCGAAGCGGGTGAGGGTGGCGGTGCCGTCCTCGTGGTGTGCGAAGGAGAAGGGGGTGAAGGGCTGGTCGGAGAGTTGGGCGTTCTCCAGGGCGTAGTCCAGTGAGGTGAACATGAGCTCTTTGGTGCTGTCCGCGGTGTCGTCCCAGATGGTCACACGGTCAGCCTTGCAGACCGGTCGGGCGGGTGGGGGACTAATAGCCTGGCGGCATGAGTGGTGACTATCGGGTGAAGCGGGCTTATGAGGCGGCGGCCGAGGCTGACGGGAAGCGCGTTCTCGTCGACCGCTTATGGCCACGGGGAGTGAGTCGGGAGGAGGCCGCGCTCGATCTGTGGGCCAAGGACGCGACGCCCTCCAATGATCTGCGGAAGTGGCTGCACGCGCATCGCGATGAGTACGCCGAGTTCGAGGCGCGCTATAACGCCGAGTTGGACGGAGACACGGAGCAGGCCGCGCTCAAGGAGATCCGCGATCTGCACGCCGCGCACACCGTCACCCTCATCACCGCCGCCAAGGACGTCGACCACAGCCATGTGCCGGTCCTGCTCAAGCGTCTGCGGGAGGACTCTTAGCGTTAGGACGGATACCCCTCGGCAGGGGAGTAAAGGCTCTGCGGTACAAAGGGATGGGAGCGTAGGGAGGGAATCCTGATGAAGTTCCAGACCGCGATCGACATCGACGCCGCCCCGGCCACCGTGTGGCGCACCCTGACCGACGTGGAGTCCTGGCCGAAGTGGTCCGCCTCCATGACCACGGTCGAACGCCTCCAGCAGGGGGAACTGGACGTCGGCAGCAGTGCGCGGGTCACCCAGCCGAAGCTGAAAGCCGCCGTCTACACCGTCACCGAGTGCGAGCCCGGCAAGTCCTTCGTCTGGGAGATGAAGGCCACCGGGGTCAAGGTCCGCGCCGTCCACTTCGTGGAGGACCGGGGCGAGGGCGGGGCACGCATGACGCTCGGCGTGGAGCAGACCGGCGCGCTCAGCGGGCTCATCTCCCTGTTCTACGGCAAGCTCACCCGGCAGTACGTCGTCATGGAAGCCGAGGGCTTGAAGAAAGCCGCCGAGACGCTGGAAGCGGGCACCGGCCCCGGGTCCGAGTAACGCCCCTGCCAGTGCCTCACTGTATGACGGCCGTGGTGTCGATCAACCAGCTGTTCGAGTCCGTGTCGTAGTCGTAGATCGGACGCCCCTGTGCGCCGCTGGTCTGGAACGGCTTGCCGTGGTCGTCGATCCGGACGGTCCCGGACCGGGAACCGCTGCTCCAGTCCAGCTCCAGGTACCAGGCGACGTTCACGCTATGCGCGTGCGCATATATGGTCAGCACCTGCGGGTTGGACTCGGAGACCTTAAAGGGGAAGTCGACAGCGGGGGTCGTCGTGTCGCCTTGCTGGCCGGGCGTGGCGTGCGCGAGCGGACGGTCGGCGTCCAGGTTGATGTTGAACGCGGCCGGCACTATGCCGTCGCCGCATCCCTGCGCCATGGAGTACGCGGTCCACGGCAACGGAGCGGCCCTACTGACGGTCCGAATGTGCAGTCCCTGCAGCACCACCGTGTCCGAGGACGTCCCCTGGACCGACAGCTCGATCTTCATGGTCCCGGCCGGCACGGCGCCCAGTGCGCTGGCCCATCCGCGCGCGTCCTGCTCGGTCGGCGGCGGAGGAACCTCGCCGGGCTTCCTGTTGAGCAGGTACCACTGCAGGCACTTGTCCTCCCACTGGTAGGGACGGATGGTCACCGCAATGGGCGGAGCGGAAGAAGCGGAGGGAGCGGAGGAAGCAGAGGACGCGGATGAGGGCGGGGACGTAGGGGAAGTCGCGGAAGCGGGAGAAGTGGTGGTGCTGGTGGAGGCTGTTGTAGGGGAACCGCTAGTAGCGGGAAGGCTCGGCGAACTCTGTAGAGAACTCGGCACTGAACCCGCCTTAGGGCCCGCAGTCCCCTGAGGACTGGATCCCGACGACGCGAAAGCGACGCCCGCTACAGCAGCCCCGACCCCGAGGACCGCGAGCACAGCCACTGCGGGAAGAAGCCGCCGCCGACGCTGCGGAGAGAAGGAAGGGGAAGGCAGCAGAGAAGGAGACGGAGGTGGAGACGAAGGCTCAGACGCAGGCGGCTCTTCAGAGGCAGAGACCGCCGCCTCCGGAACCGGCTCCGAGACCGTCTCCGGAACCGCCTCAGCACTCGTTGAGGAACGCGCCTCAACCGCCGCCATCCACAACCGATACAGCGTCGCCATCTCCGTGGCGGAAGCTCCGGTCAACCGCGCGAACTTCTCTATGACGCCGTACTCCGGGGGCACCGTCTCCCCCTGCACATACCGATGCAGCGTCGAGGTCCCCACGTGCAACCGCTTCGCCAGAACCCCGTAGCTGAGCCCCGAACGCTCCTTCAGATCCCTCAGCAGAGCGGCGAAATCCTCAGACACCGACACCACGCGGCTCCCTCCCGTCCCGGATCGGCGTCCCGTCCCGGCCCCTAATCCGCAGCTCATGCTACGGGAAACCGTCCCGCGCACACTCCGGAAGCCTTCCACCCCCAACGGGCGCGGCCCCGGAACGGACAGGCTCCGAAGCATGACGAAGCGCATCACTCACATCGCCAAGCCGCTCCTGCCGGCCACCCTCACCCTCTCCGCTCTGATGAGCATGGCCGCCTGTGGCAGCACCGTTGCGAAGCCCTCCGCGGCGGCCGCGGGGACGAACACCACCGCCGTGAGCGCCCCGGGCACGAGCCAGCCGGGCGGCGCGCCGAGCATCTCCCAGCCGGCCGCACCCGCCGCGCCGACCGAGACCCAGACGCCGGCACAGCCTTCAAATCAGATACAGACCTCCACCCAGGCGCAGGCGCCCGCCGCGCCGAAGACGAGCGCCAACGCCGCCAAGCCCGCCTCGAAGCCCTCGACCACGAGCGACGACTCCGGCGCGGACCTTCCCGGCGACTGCGCCGTCGGGCACCTCAAGGGCACCGTGACCAGCCTCACCCGCCCCGTCAACCACGTCCTGCTCACCGTGACCAACACCGGCAGCACCACGTGCAACCTGTACTACTACCCCGGCCTGCGCCTGGACGCCGACCAGCAGTCCGTCACCCAGGCCGTGGAGGACAGCAAGCCGCAGGCCGTGGTCACCATCGCCCCCGGCGAGTCGGCGTACGCCGCGATCGGCACCTCCGCGGCCGACGGCTCCGGCGGCACCCCGGTGCTCGAGAAGCAGGTCGAGGTGTTCCTGGAGACGCGGGACCAGTCCGGCTCCCTGCCGGGTTCCATGACGCTGCCCCTGCCCGGCGGTACCTATGTCGACATGGACAAGGCGTTCGTCACCTACTGGCAGTCGGATCTTCAGAGCGCCATCGCCTGGTGACGTCCCGGCGGGCCGGTGACGGGCAGGGGAGGAAGGTCGGACATCCGTGGTCCGGCGGTACGGAGAATCACCCGCGCCGCCGAACCACGGTGCCTGTCCGCCCCGTTCGAAAACGCACAGCATTACCGTGGTTGCATGGAGTCAGCATCGGCCGGGATCCGCGAGGTCCTCGCCATCCCCGACTTCCGCCGGCTGTGGACGGCGCTGTCGCTGTCCAGCCTCGGCGACTGGCTCGGGTTGCTCGCGCAGTCCTCCCTGGCGGCGACCCTCGCCGGGGGCGGGTACGCCGGGCGCTCCTATGCGGTGGCCGGAGTCTTCGTGGTCCGGCTGATCCCGGCGGTGTTGTTCGGCCCGATCGCCGGGGTGGTCGCCGACCGGCTGGACCGGCGCTGGACGATGGTGGCCGGCGACAGCGCGCGCTGCCTGTTCTTTGTGTCGATCCCCGTGGTGGGAACGCTGTGGTGGCTGTTCGCGGCGACCTTCCTGATCGAGATCGCGGCGATGTTCTGGATCCCCGCCAAGGAGGCCACGGTCCCGAACCTGGTGCCGCCGCGGCTTCTGGAGCCGGCGAACCAGGTGTCGTTGCTGACCGCCTACGGGACCGCCCCTATCGCGGCGGGGGTGTTCACTGTCCTGTCGCTGATCACCAGAGCACTGGCGAATCAGTGGGCGTTCTTCACCGCGAAGCCGGTCAGTCTGGCTCTCTACTTCGACGCACTCACCTTCCTGTTCTCCGCCCTTACCATCGCGCGCCTTAAGAGCATCCCCGCGCGGTCCGCCACAGAGCGCGCAGCGGAGCGCCGGCACACCAGCGACACCCGTTCCCCGCTCCGGACCCTGATCGACGGCTGGCGCTATCTCGGGAACGACCGGAAGATCCGCGGTGTGATCATCGGCACAACCGGCGCCTTCGCTGCCGGCGGCGCCGTGGTCGGGCTGGCCCGGACCTACGTCGGCGACCTGCACGCCGGTCAGGCCGCCTACGGCGTCCTGTTCGGCACAGTCTTCCTCGGGCTGGCCGCCGGGATGTTCTCCGGATCGCGGGTGCTGGCCGTGGTGTCGCGGGAGCGGCTGTTCGGCTCGGTGATCTTCGCCGCCGGGATCGTGCTGTGCGTGTTCGCCCTGGTGCCGGTCCTGCTGCTCAGCGTGCTGTGCGCGCTGGTCATCGGCTTCCTCGGCGGGACCGCGTGGATCATCGGGCAGACGATGCTGGGCCGTGAGGTGGCCGACGAGCTGCGCGGCCGGACGTTCGCCTTCGTGCAGTCGCTGATCAGGGTGACGCTGGTGCTGATCCTGGCCGTGTCCCCGGCGGTGGCCGGGATATTCGGCGCGCACACGCTAAGCCTTCCCGGCCTGTCGGTCACCTATGGTGGCGCGGCCATCACCCTTTTCGGCGCGGGACTCCTGGCGGCGGGCGTCGGGTGGGTGGCGTACAGGATGATGGACACCGTGCCAGGGAAATCGTTGCGGAACGAACTGAAGGCGGCGCTTAAGCGCTCCGCCGCTCCGACGCGCGCCGGGGGCGTGGCGGAGTCGGGGATCACCTCCGGACCGGCGGCGACCGAAACCGGCGGGGAAGCGCTGCCCGACCGGGGTGGGATGGAAAGAACCGCACACACCTATACCGGCACCTTCCTGTCGTTCGAGGGCGGCGACGGCAGCGGCAAGTCCACGCAGCTGGACCTGCTGGCCGACTGGCTGCGCGCGCAGGGCCACGAGGTGGTGGTCACCCGCGAGCCCGGGGGCACCCCGCTGGGCACCAAGCTGCGGCACATCGTCCTGGACGCGCGGAACGCCGACGTCATCTCTCCGCGCGCCGAGGCCCTCATCTACGCCGCGGACCGCGCCGACCACGTCGAGCGGGTGATCCGGCCGGCGCTGGAGCGCGGCGCGGTGGTCATCACCGACCGCTACGTCGACTCCTCGCTGGCCTATCAGGGCGCCGGCCGTGCACTGTCGGCCCGGGAGGTCGAGCTGCTCTCGCAGTGGGCCACGCAGGGGCTGATGCCGGACGTCACGATCCTGATGGACCTGGACCCGATCGAGGCCGCGCGGCGCCGCAAGACTCCGGCGGACCGCCTGGAGCTGGAGTCGGTGGACTTCCACCGGCGGGTCCGCAACCGCTACCTGGAGCTGGCCACGGCCGAGCCGGAGCGGTTCGTCGTGATCAACGCCTTGGAGCCGATCGAGCAGATCTCCGGGCGCATCCGGGCCCGGCTGGAGGGCCGGATCCACCTGTCGCGCCAGCAGCGGACCGAGGAGGCGGAGCGGCGCGAGGCAGAGCGGCGCAAGGCGGCCGCGGATCGCGCCGTGCAGATGGCCGAGCTCTCCGACGCCGAGCGCCGGCGGGCCGAGGCCGAGGCCGAGCAGCGCGACCAGGCACAGCGGGAGCAGGAGGCGCGGGAGGCCGCGCGGCAGGAGCACCGGCGGCGGCTGGAGGAGGACGCCGCCAAGGCCGAGCGGGCGGCGCGGGACCGGGCACAGGGGGTGCAGGGGGCCGGGGATCTGTCCTCGCGGCTCGCACCGACCGCACCGGCAGCACCGGCAGCACCGACCGACCGGCCGACGCCGCGGCCGGGGCAGGCGTCCGATGCGGCCGCGCCGCCGCGCGCCGCCGGGCCGGGTGCCTCGGCTTCGCCTTCGAGTTCGGCTTCGGCTTCGGCGTCGCCTTCGTCCCCTGCCTCCTCTCCGTCTTCGCGGGCCGAGGACATCACAGCGCCTCCCGTCCGCGGCGAATGGGAAGTCCCGGACTACGTCGCGCAGCCGGAGTTCGACGAGGAACCGGAACAGGACGCGCTGTCGATGGCGGACGAACTGTTCGGGGCCCGGCACCAGTCGCGGCACAGCGGGGACGACGCATGAGCGGCGAGGGCGCGGGGTTCCAGCCGTACGGCGTCTGGACCGACCTGGTCGGCCAGGACCACGTCAGCGCCGAGCTGTCGCAGGCCGCACTCGGCAACGGCATGACGCACGCCTGGCTGCTGACCGGACCGCCCGGCTCGGGCCGCTCCACGGCGGCGCGCGCGTTCGCGGCGGCCCTGCAGTGCACGACGGAGAGCGAGCCCGGCTGCGGCCACTGTCTGGGCTGCCGGACCGTTCTGGAAGGCACTCACCCCGACGTGCTGCAGCTGGCCACCGACCAGCTCTCGATCGGCGTGGCCGACACCCGAGGCCTGGTGCGGCGCTCGTCGATGACCCCGGCCTCGGGCCGGTGGCAGGTGCTGTTGATCGAGGACGCCGACCGGCTCACCGAGGCGGCCGGCAACGTGCTGCTGAAGGCCGTCGAGGAACCCTCGCCCCGCACGGTGTGGATCCTGTGCGCCCCCGGGCGCGACGACATGCTGCCCACAATCCGCTCCCGCTGCCGCCACCTGCTGCTGCGCACGCCGCCGTCGGCGGCTGTCGCGGAGATCCTGGTGCGCCGCGACGGAGTGGACCCGATCCGCGCCCGCGAGGCGGCCCGCGCGGCGCAGGGTCACATCGGGCGCGCTAAGCGGTTGGCGACGGACGACGAGGCACGGTCCAAGCGCACCGAGGTGCTGGCTCTGACCTCGTCCCTGACCGACTTGGGTTCGGCCCTGGCAGCGGCGCAGAAGCTGGTCGACGCGACCGTCTCCGAGGCCAAGCGCGATGCCGAGGAGCGCAACGCTATAGAGACGGCGGAGATGCGACTCGCCCTGGGGTTCCAGGAAGGGTCGCGCAAAGCGGTACCGGGCGCGGCCGGCGCACTGAAGGATCTGGAGTCGCGGCAGAAGAAGCGCGCGACCCGGATGCAGCGCGACGCGCTCGACCTGGCGCTGGTGGACCTCGCGGCGTTCTATCGGGACGTGCTGGCCGTACAGCTCGGCGCGATCGGCGGGGCGGGCGGCGACGTCAGCGAGCCGATCCACGACGACCAGTACGCGGCCGTGCGCAAGATCGCCGCGTCGGGGACGCCTGAGGCGACGCTGCGACGGATCGAGGCGGTGCTGGCGTGCCGGAAGGCGGTGGAGCGGAACGTGGCTCCGCTCCTCGCGGTGGAGGCTATGGCTGTGAGTCTCCGGTAGAGACGCTTTCGCGAGGAACGACAGTGAGTCTCTAGTAGAGGTTCGCTATACGGCCACACGCCATGGCCGCACTGCCGCCACGGGAATCGCTTCGCGGGCGGCCCGTTCCCGGTGTTCCTTAGGACTGATGCCGCGCACTCTCTTGAAGGCGGCGCTCAGCGCGAACGCACTGCCGTACCCGACTTGTTCGGCCACTGATGCGATGGTCGCCGCGGGGTCACGCAGCAGGTCCGCGGACAGCGCGAGCCGCCAGTTCGCCAAGTACGCCATCGGCGGCTCCCCCACCTCCGCTGTGAAGCGCCTCGCGAGGGCGGCACGCGACACGTGCGCCGCATCCGCGAGGCCTGCGACGGTCCAGGGATGCGCGGGGTCGTCGTGGATCAGGTGCAGCGCAGTCCCGACCACCGGGTCGTCCTGCGCGCGGTACCAGGCGGGGGTCTCCACGTCGGGACGCGCGAGCCAGGTCCGCAGCGCGACCACCGTCAGCAGGTCGAGGAGCCGGTCCAGGACCGCGTCCTGGCCGGGGGTGTCGCGGGCCACCTCGTCGGCCAGCAGCGGGATCAGCGGCGTGTCGCACTCTCCGTCGCGCAGTACGGCCAGCGGCGGGAGCGCGGACAACAGCGGTGCGCAGATCTCGCTGAGGACCTGATACGTGCCGGTGACCAGGACGGTGGCGCCGTCGGGGGCGTTGCCCCAGCTGCGCGTGCCGAGAGCGCGGAGGTCGCCGAGGTCCTCGCCGTCCGGCGTGGTGCAGCGCTGGCCGGGGTGGATGACGGCCTGCGGCTCGGTCGCGGGGTCGTCGGCGAAGACGTACGGGTCCGGGCCGCGCAGGATCGCCAGGTCGCCCCGGCACAAGCGGGTCGGCGCGCCGGTGACGGTCACCGCACCGGCGGTGGAGGGAACGCGCTCCGGGACCACCCACGCAGTGCCCGAGACCACCGCGACCAGGGTCAGCGGCGCCTGGTCCTGCACCCGCAGCGACCACGGCGGGGTGAGCAGGGAACGCAGCAGGAAGGCACCGTCGGCACGCGGTCCGTTGAGCAACCCGGCTATGACGTCCATGCTTCGACTGTAGACGATCGCGTATGGATATGTGGAGTCTGGACCATTCTGGATCTCACCGGCGGCCGCTGTACTGGAGTCATGAACACGAACGAGAACACGGGAAACGAGAATCCGGCCACGGGTCGGGTCCTGGTCCTCGGCGCCTCCGGCAAGACCGGGCGCCGGGTGGCCGACCGGCTGGAGGCGGCCGGCGTGGCCGTGCGGCGCGGCTCCCGCTCGGCGAGCCCGGCCTTCGACTGGGAGGACACGGCGACGTGGCCCTCGGTGCTGGAGGGCGTCACGAGCGTCTACGTGTCCTTCTTCCCGGACCTGGCCGTGCCGGGGGCGCCCGAGGCGGTGGCGGCGTTCGGCACGGAGGCCCGGCGGGCCGGAGTGCGGCGCATGGTGCTGCTGTCGGGACGCGGCGAGAAGGAGGCGCAGCGGGCCGAGGAGGCCGTCGCGGAGTCGGGGTTGGAGTGGACGGTGGTGCGCTCCAGCTGGTTCGCGCAGAACTTCTCCGAGGGCTCCTTCCTGGAGTCGGTGCTGTCGGGCGAGGTGGTGCTGCCGGTCGGGGACGTCCGGGAGCCGTTCATCGACGTCGAGGACATCGCCGACGTCGCGGTCGCCGCACTCACCGGGGACGGGCACCACGGGCAGGTCTACGAGGTCACCGGGCCGCGTCTGCTGACCTTCGCGGAGGCGGTGAACGCTATAGCGGAGTCCTCAGGGCGCGATATCGCCTTCACGTCGGTTCCGCTTGAAGCGTTCACCGCGTACCTCGCGGAGGCAGGCGAGGACCCGGCGGCGATCGAGATCTTCACGTACCTCTTCACGGAGGTCCTGGACGGCCGCAACGCCTATGTGGCCGACGGAGTGAGTCGCGCTATAGGGAGACCGCCGCGGGACTTCACGGAGTACGCACGCGCCGCCGCCGAGAACGGAGTCTGGAAGTGAAGACACGCATGAACGGCAGCGGCGTCCTGGCAGCCGCGACGGTGGTGACCGGGCTCATCGCCGGGGTCTACTACGCCTTCGCCTGCTCGGTGATGCTGGGCTTGGGCGCCTCCGGGGACCGGACCTTCATCGAGGCGATGCAGAACATCAACAAGAAGATCGAGAACCCGGTGTTCTTCCTGACCTTCTTCGGCGCCCTGGTCCTCCCGGCCTGGGCCCTGCGCACCTTCCGCCGCGACCGCGAGCTGCGCCTGTGGATCGCCGCCGGACTCGCGCTCTACACGGTCGGCCTGCTGACCACGATGGCGGTCAACATCCCGCTGAACAACCAGCTGGCCGCCGCCGGCACCGCGGCGGCGATCAAGGACCCGGCCGCCGTCCGCGCCCACTTCGAGGACACGTGGAACATGTGGAACGTCGCAAGGGCGCTGCTCAGCACGGGCGCCGCGGCCTGCCTGGCGCGGGCGCTGCTGATGGCCGGCCGCCGCGGCCGGGACGCGGCGCAACCGGCCCAGGCCCCGGTCGTGCCGCAGACGTGGAGCGCTGTTTGACCGGCTGGAGGGGGTGGGACGCGAGAACGGCCCTGCGGGATTCGCTAAGGGAATCCCACAGGGCCGTTTCGCTGTGCGTCAGCCCGCAGCCGTGCCCAGGGCATCTGCCCATGTCGCCAAGGCTTCGAAGTCATCGGCCACCAGACCGATCGCCGGGTCGATGCGGCGCAGGAGGGCCGGACCTTCGTGGTGGGCGCGGACCCAGTCGAGGTCTGCGTCGGTGATGTCGTCGTCGATCCATGCGAACGGGCGACCGGCCGCCCAGGTGAGGATTTCAGGGGTCTTCCAGCAGAGACCGCCATCCGGCATGGTGCGCTCCTCGGGCCAGGTGATGACCGGCAGCTCGGGAAGGCCGAGGACCGGGCCTATGAATTCGTTCGCCTCGTGTTGCCAGGTGGTGGCCCAGATCAGGGTGAAGGGCAGAGCCGCCAGCGCCGGGCCGTGGTCCGGATTGAGCCAGACCCGCAGTGGCTTGACCTCTTTGTCGGGCATGCCCAGCAGGTCCAGCAGAGCCCTCCGCTCCTCGGCCCAGCTTGGGGGCAGTAGCCGGTGTGTCGTGTAGCCCTCCGGACGGCGGGTCCGTTTGGCCGCATACGGATTCAACGGTCCGTCCACGTCGATCAACAGCATTGGCCGCATGGATCCGAACGCTATAGGGCTCCCATTACTGACGTCGCCCGAAAATCACCCACCGATCACGCCGCCGCGACGCAGAAGGGATGCCCCTCGGGGTCCGTCAGCACCGTCCAGCTGTCGCCGCCGGGCTGGAAGTCGGGCTGCTTCGCGCCGGCGGCCAGCAGGTCCTGGACGGCCTGGGCCTTGTCGGCGGCCTTGAAGTCCAGGTGGGCGTGCTTGGCCGGGTCGGGCCAGGACGGCGGCCGGTAGTCGGGGACGTGCTGGAAGGCGAGGGTGACGGGGCCTTCGCCGACGTAGACGAAGGTGTCGTCGGTGTCGGTGATCGGCCACCCGGTGGCGGTGCTGTAGAAGGCGGCGAGGGCGGCCGGGTCGGCGCTGTCGAACATGATCGTGGTGAGGGTCAGCGGTGCGTTCATGGGGACGAGGATGCGCCGTGTCGGCGGGTGCCGTATTGAAGATTCTTGCGGGTGCGGGACTGTCGGTGCCGGCACGTAGCGTCGGCCTCGTGCAGACCGCCACGACGCTCGCAGCCCGGCCCGAGTTCTCGGTGCACACGGTTGACTGCCTGGGTGGGGGCGTCGGTTGGTCGGATGCCGAGGAACACAGAGCGCGGCGGCTGGTGCTGATCCGCCAAGGGCGCTTCCGGCGCTGGGCCAACGGAGTCGCGACCGATCTGGACCGTACTAGCGCCTACATGACGGCGCCGGGTGAAGAGGAACGCTTCGCGCATCCGGCAGGTGGGGATGTCTGCACATCCGTGGGATTCTCCGGAGATCTCTGGGGACGGCTTCCTATAGGAAGCCCCGTATATGTAGACGCGCGCATTGAGTTCGCACATAGGCGGCTACTGGCGGCGGCCGCTACAGGAGATGCGGACTACGCGACTGCCGAAGAACTCTTAAAGCTTGTCGCGCTTGCTGCCGGCTACACATCGAAATCCGTGATCGGGGATGGCGTATTGGCGGCAGCCGCCCGTGAGGCGATCCTGGCCGATGTCCCTCAAGCCGCGACACTCTGCGGGCTGGCGGGGCTGTTGGGGATCTCGCCGTTCAGGCTGAGCCGTGTCTTCTCTCGGGAGACCGGGGTTTCCTTGACCCGCTATCGCAACCGGGTCCGCGTCGGCCGCGCGATGGACCGTCTCACGGACGGTGAGACGGCGCTCGCCGACCTCGCGTGCGAGCTCGGATTCGCCGACCAGGCGCATCTGACCCGGACCGTGCGCGACCACGTCGGGCACACGCCGGGGGCCGTGCGGCGGCTGCTGGCGAGCTCGAGGAGCTGACCGGGCCGCGAGCCGACCAGACCGGCGAACTGACCAGGTCAGCGGGCTGACAGCACCGTCGCACCGGCGCCCCCTGGCCGGCCCACGCAAAGCCCCGCAGGATCAGTCAATCCGGCGGGGCCGTATGCGCGCTCTTCACTTCGATCCCCCGATCGGCAGGAGGGCCTGCCTGCCTACACCCGGGCCGACTGCATCGGCGCCCGGACGCCGTGCCGGTTCAGCGGGACCGTCGCGACCTGGCCCTGGCGCAGCGGCTGCGCGCCGGGGGCGGTGGCGGGGGCCGGGACCGGGGCGCCCGGGGCCGCCGGCGACGAGGACGCCCCCGACCCGGCCGGGGCCGGGACCGGCAGCGAGCCGGCCGGGGCGCCCGGGCCCGCGGCGACCGTGGCGTGCGCCGCCTCGGCCAGGAGCAGGCGGAGCTTCATCATCTCGGCGAGCTTGGCCGGGTTGTCCTCCTGGCCGCCGTAGGGGACGTCGATGGTCTCGATGACGCAGCGCGCCACCTCGTTGCCCGCCGCCTCGGCCAGGGTGCGGGTGAAGACCGACGCCGCGTCGTGGAACGGGCCCGGGTCCTCCACGGCCGCGCGCATACGCTCCAGGGACGCCGCCAGCTGTTCGCGCTGGGGCGGGTGGATGCGGCGGGCGGCCAGCTCGGCCATCAGCGTGAGCAGGGCCGTGCGGACCTCGCCGAGCTCGGCGACCAGCTCCGGGGAGGATTCGTACTCCAGCTGCACGCTCAGGACCAGCGGGTCGAGCAGGTTCCACTCGGCCTTGGGGCGGACGGTGGTGCCGCGGCCGTGGCGGATGCGCAGGACGCGCTTCTCCTCCAGGGCCTTGAGCGCCTCGCGCAGGATGGTGCGGCTGACCGCGAACTCGGCCGCGAGCGCCGCCTCCGGTGGCAGATCGGTGCCCGGCGGGAACTCGCCTTCCAGTATGCGCAGCAGCAGCCGCTCGACGACGGCGTTGGCGAGGCGGGCGGGCCGGATGACCCGGTGGACGTTCCATCCCTCGACATACATGCTGCTGGTGCTCCTCGATGTGCTGCTGCGTCACTGGCCGCCGCGCGGGTCTGCCCGGCGTCCAGGCATCCGGTGTGATGTACCGACTTGCGCGCCAACATACGAGCCGAGGTCCACTCAAGGCAGCTATCTGAGGGCTATTCCATCCTAAATGATGAATCCGCGCCCGGCTTCCCGGCGCGGTGGCGCCGCCTGCGCTTGATCAGCAGGAACAATGTCAGAGCCGCGATCGCCGGGAACCAGCGGTTCTTCTCATAGCGGCCGTTCCAGACGGCGGCCAACGGGTCCTCGGAAAGCGGATCGGCGATCTTCTCCGGCACGGATTCCGTGCTTTTATTCGCCGGCTCCGCCGCGGGTTCGGCCACTTCGGCCGCCTCGGCTGCTGCGACGACATCAAGGGCTTCAGCGATTGCGGGCGCCTCGGCGGTTTCAGCCGCTTCGGGCACCTCGACAGGCTGGACCGTCTCGCGCGCCTCGACCGCCTCGACGGTTTGAACCGTCTCCACCACCTGGACCGTCTCGACCGCAGAACCCTCATGCTCCGCGTCCCGATAGTCGGCGGCCAGCGCCTCGATCCAGGCCGTGCCCAGCGCCGCGACGGCGCCGTGCCAGTCATCCCGCGTGAACTCCAGGGCCCGCCCGGTCAGCTCCAGCTCCGGCACCACGGAGATCAGGGTCCGTTCACCGGCGTCCCCGGCCGGCGCCAGCGTGACCCGCAGGTACCCGGCCAGCGCGCCGCTGCCCCGCGCCTGCGCGGCGTCGATCGCGATGTCCAGCGTGCCCTTGTGCGCCTCGGCTCCCGCTATGCACGCGGTGCCCCGGTACGTGATGGCGGCCCCGGTCCCGGCCCCGCCGGCACCCACCCGCAGCTTCAGGCGGCCGGCGACGACGTCCCCGGCGACCCCCTCGGGCCCGTCGGCCGGCGGCACCGCGTGCACCGCGTCGACGACCAGCCCGGGCACGGCGCGCGCCATCTTCTCGGGATCGGTGAACGCCAGCCACATAGTCCGGTGCCGCACTGGCACCTCGACTTCGAACGCCATCGCGTACCCACCCCCTCGCCGGGAAGTCACCCGCGTGCCCGCCATCGTGCGGACCGCGTGCCTGGTGGCACGTTACCAGCGCTTGGACATCCCGCGGCTGACCTTGGTCACCAGATTCCGGGGGACGAGCTTGGCCACGGCGGTGATCGCCTTGTACTGCATGCTCGGCACGCTCACCGCCAGACCCCGCCGCAGGTCGTGCAGAGCGCCCTCGACGATCTCGTCGGCCTCCAGCCACATCCACCCGGGGACGTCGGCGGTGTCGATGTCCGCGCGCTCGTGGAACTCGGTGTGGGTGAAGCCCGGACAGACCGCCATCACCCGCACGCCGGTCCCGTACACCTCGGCGGCGACGGACTCGCTGAAGTTGGTGACCCAGGCCTTGGCCGAGCTGTAGGTGCCGCGCGGGACGAAGCCGGCGACCGAGGAGACGTTGATGACCGCGCCCTTGCCGCGCTCGATCATGCCCGGCAGCGCCGCGCGGGTCAGCCGCAGGACGGCGCGCACCATCACGTCGAGCATCTGCTCCTCGTCCTCGACCGGGTGCGACAGGAAGGCGCTGCCCTGGCCGAAGCCGGCGTTGTTGACCAGGACGTCGATGCCGCGCAGCGGGTCGGCGAGACGGTCCTCGACGACCGCCCGGCCCTGAACCGTGGCCAGGTCCGCGGAGACGACCTCGACCGTGCCGGCCCCCAGCAGAGTGAGCTCGGCGGCGGCGTCTTGCAGACGCTCGACGTTCCGGGCCACGAGCACCAGGTCATAGCGGGCCGCCGCGAAACGGCGGGCGAACGCGGCACCGATGCCGGCCGTCGCCCCGGTAATCAAGGCCGTCGTCATGGCCTCAAGCCTGGCATGCCCCCTCCGGCGCCACCAGAGGGGGGTGCCAGGTACAGGACGGTCCTGGTGGCGACCACGTCCCCGCCGCCGCCGGTGTGCGGGTAGGTGTGCCACGTGCGCCACAGCACCCCGCACAGCCGGGCCGGGAGCGGTTCGACGACCACCGCGGTGACGGCGTCGGGGTTCGCGGGGAACACCGCGACGGTGGCGTCGGGCAGGACGCCGGCGTAGTCGCGCAGGGCGCTGGCCCAGGCCGGGAAGTGGTCGGCGGCCACTTCGCGGACTTCGCAGCGCACTTCGTAGTGGTAGCCGTCGTCGAGCTCGCGCTCTATGGCTATCGGCAGCGGACCGGCGGCAGCCTCGCGGCAGGCGACGGTCTCGCGGCAGACCAGGCGGGCCGGCTCGGCGTCGGCGGCGCGGACCAGGATCTGGTGCGAGGCGCCGAGGATGCGGACCTCCACGTCGAGGCCGCCGACCGGATGCCGGCGGCTGTGCAGGGAGGGCTGGTCAGGGGCCTCCAGGGACCACGACAGCTCCGAGGCACGGACGTCCCTGTAGGGGACCGATAAGGGAGCGATCACGCATGGTGAACGAGCCGGCCGGTGCTGGAGTCACGAGGAAAGCGTATGGTCCGACGATTCGACGAGTGGATCCCGAGCGGGGGTCCGGCGGTGCGGCCGGATCAGCGGCGGCCTCGGCCCCGGCCCTTGTCCCGGCCGTCGTCGCGACCGGCATCACGACCGCCGTCCCGGCCGGCATCCCGGCCGGCATCGCGACCGCTGTCGCGACCAGCGTCGCGTTCCTGGTCCCGGCCCCCGTCGCGCGCCTTGCCCTTGCGCTCGCGACCGCCTTCTTCGTGTCCGGCCTGGCGGCCGTGCTCGGTCTCGCGGTGGATGACCGCCTTGCGGCGGCCGACCATCGGCAGGCCCAGCATGCCCAGGCCGGCCCCGGCCAGCGGGGTGTAGAGCCACCAGCCGTGCCCGTCGGCGATCAGGGTTTTACGAAAAGGCAACAAAATGAGGAAAGCAGCAGCCCACAGGCCGATGCCGATCCAGATAACCTTTGCCTCGTTGATCTGCATCGGCTCCAGTTTGGGCCGGCCGGCGCGGCCTTTCGGGGCGGTGCGCCCGGAAGTGTCACGCTCCGGCGTGCCCTCCGGTTCGTCCGCTCTGCGCCTGCGGCCCTGGGTTGTCATGTGGACAGGATATCGGCGGTCAGAGACTTTCCAGCTGCGGTACGGATCACCAGAGGAGTGGGAGCTTGTCAGTTGAGACCGGAGGCGCAGGCGGTCCCGGCGGGGTGGGCCTTCTGGAACGTGCCTTCAAGGTGCACGAACGGGGATCGTCCTACGTCCGCGAGGTCCGCGGCGGGCTGGCCACCTTCTTCACCATGGCCTACATCCTGGTCTTGAACCCGATCATCCTGGGCGGCGCCAAGGACAAGTACGGCCACGTCCTGAGCCACACCCAGCTGGTCACCTCCACCGCGGTGGTGGCCGGGGTGATGACCGTGATCATGGGCATCGGCGGGAACCTGCCGCTGGCCATCGCCGCGGGCCTGGGGCTGAACGGCGTCGTGGCCTTCACCCTGGCCCCGACCATGTCCTGGCCGGACGCGATGGGCCTGGTGATGCTGGAAGGGCTGGGCATCTGCCTGCTGGTGGTCACCGGGCTGCGGCAGAAGATCATGGACGCCATCCCGCTGGCCATGAAGAAGGCGATCGGCGTCGGCATCGGGCTGTTCATCGCCTTCATCGGCCTGGTCGACGCCGGCTTCGTCGGCAAGGGCTCGGGCACCCCGGTGACCCTGGGCGCCGGCGGCACGCTCAAGGGCTGGCCGATGTTCGTGTTCTGCTTCGGCGTGCTGCTGACCCTGTGCCTGCTGGTGCGGCGGGTCCCCGGCGGCCTGCTGATCTCGATCGTCAGCACCACGGTGCTGGCCATCGTGGTGAACGAGATCGCCACGGTCCCGGACGCGGCCTGGGGCACCATCGCCCCGAAGGTCCCGCACGGCGTGGTCGCGCACCCGGACTTCGGCCTGCTCGGCAAGTTCAGCCTGTTCGGCGGCTTCCACGACGCCGGCGTGATGACCGCGATCGTGTTCGTCTTCACGCTGATCCTGGCCGACTTCTTCGACGCGATGGGCACCATCATCGGCATCAGCGGCGAGGCCGGCCTGCTCGACGAGAACGGCCGGCTGCCCAGCATCGGCCGGGTGCTGTTCATCGACGGCCTGGCCGCCTCCGCCGGCGGCGCGGGCTCGGCCTCGTCCAACACCTGCTTCGTGGAGTCCGCGGCCGGCGTCGGCGAGGGCGCGCGTACCGGGCTGGCGAACATCGTCACCGGCGCGCTGCTGTTCCTGGCCGCGTTCCTGACCCCGGTGCTGACCATCGTACCGTCGCAGGCTGCGGCCCCGGCCCTGGTCGCGGTCGGATTCCTGATGATGACGCAGGCCAAGGACATCGACTGGGACGACTGGGAGATCGCGGTCCCGGCGTTCCTGACGATCGCGCTGATGCCGTTCACGTACTCGATCACGAACGGGATCGGGGCCGGGTTCATCATGTTCTGCGTGCTGAAGGTGGTGCTCGGCAAGGCCCGGGACGTCAACTGGCTGATGTGGATCGTGGCGGCGTTCTTCGTGGTGTACTTCGCGCTGGATCCGATCAAGCAGGCGCTGGGGATCGAGTAGCGGGTCGGCTGGGGCGGGGGCTCGGACCCCGCGCCCTACCGCCCCCGCGCCTTCACCAGCCCCGTCTCGTACGCCAGCACCACCGCCTGCACCCGGTCGCGCAGGCCGAGCTTCATCAGGATGCGGCCGACGTGGGTCTTGACCGTGGCCTCGGACAGGAACAGCTTCGAGGCGATCTCCGCGTTCGACATCCCCTGCGCGACCAGTAGGAGCACCTCGTGCTCGCGGTCGGTCAGGACGTCCAGTTCCGGGGGCGCCGGCTCGCTCTCGGATGGCAGCAGCGGGGCGAACTTGTCGAGCAGGCGGCGGGTGGTCGAGGGGGCGACCACGGCCTCGCCGCTGTGGACCGCGCGGATGGCGGCCAGCAGGTCCGGGGGCGGGACGTCCTTCAGCAGGAAGCCGCTGGCGCCGGCCTTGAGGGCGGTGAAGGCGTACTCGTCGAGGTCGAAGGTGGTGAGCATCAGGACCCGGGGGCGCTCGCCGCGGACCACGATCTCGCGGGTGGCGGCGACGCCGTCCAGGCGGGGCATGCGGACGTCCATCAGGACCACGTCGGCCGACAGGGTGGTCAGCAGGTCCAGGGCCGCCTGGCCGTCGCCGGCCTCGCCGACCACCGCCATGTCGGGCTGGCTGTTCAGGACCATGCGGAAGCCCGTGCGCAGCAGTTCCTGGTCGTCGACCAGGACGATGCGGATGGCGGCGGCCTCGGCGCGGCCGTCCGGTCCGGCCTGTCCGGCAGGTGCGGTCGGTTCCGGCGTGGTCTGGCTCAACGTCACGACTCCTGGGACTGGGGCTGCGGTTCGCTCGGGTCGGCGGGGTCCGGGCCGGCGAAGGGCAGGATCGCCTCCACAGCGTAGCCGCCGGAGACGTGCGGGCCGGTGACGAGCGTGCCGCCGAAGACCGTGACCCGCTCGCGCATGCCGACCAGGCCGTGGCCCATGCCGTCGCCGGGGGCCTGGGCGCCGCGGCCGTTGTCCACGATGCGCAGGACCAGGCAGTCGTCGGTGTACATCAGCGCCACCGAGGCCTTCACCTGCGCTCCGCCGTGCTTGCGGGTGTTGGTCAGCGACTCCTGCACGATCCGGTACACCGCCAGCGCCAGCCCGGTCGGCATCTCCCGCGGCACGCCCTCGACGGTCAGCGACACCGGCAGCCCGCTGGAGCGCACCTGCTCCAGCAGGTCGCCGAGCTGCTCGATGCCCGGCTGCGGGGCGTAGGTGCCGGCGTCGTCGGCCGAGCGCAGCACGCCGAGCATGCGGCGCATCTCGGTCAGGGCGGTGCGGCCGGTCTGGGCGATCGCCAGCAGCGCCTTGCGGGCCGCCTCGGGGTCCTGGTCCATGGCATAGGTGGCGCCGTCGGCCTGGACCACCATGACCGAGACGTTGTGCGCGACCACGTCGTGCAGTTCGCGCGCGATGCGGGCGCGCTCGGCGGCCGCGGCGATCTGGGCCTGCGCGTCGCGCTCGCGCTCCAGCCGCTGGGCGCGGTCCTCCAGGCGCACGTAGTACGCCCGGCGGTAGCGCATGGAGTCGCCGCCGACCCAGGCCAGCCCGACCAGTCCGGCGACGAAGACCGCCACGAACAGGAAGGTGACCCAGTTGAAGTGCCCGTTGGTGTTGAAGCCGGCCTGGTTCTGGTAGCACAGGCGCTGCTGTGCGGGCTGGGTGATCTGGTCGCACTGGGCCTGGTCGTCGTACATGTGCAGCAGCTGGAACTGGATCAGCGCGCCGACGTAGGTCAGCCCCATCGCCGGGATCGACCAGCGGCGCTGGCAGTAGGCGGCGATCGTGTAGAGGTAGATCAGGAACGCCATGTCGGCGGCGTTGAAGGCCGCCGCCCCGAGGAAGAAGCTCAGGAAGGCCGCGACGGCCGCCACCGTGAACGTGCCGCGCGGCCAGCGGCGCCGGAAGATCAGCGGAACCGTCGCCGCGATCACCAGCGGCACGACCAGCCAGCGCTTCGCCCCGCCGGGATGGCCCGAGGCGGCCAGCGATGCCAGGCCGATCGCCAGCAGGATGAAAGCCGGGATGCTGTCGATCAGCTTCGGATGGCGCTGGATCCAGGCGTAGACGCGAGACACGCTTTCAGCGTAGGTGGGCGTTCCGGATCCGGGCATGGCGCCGCGGGATGATCCGGCGGTCATCCTCAGGTCGCACGACCTGGGCGGTAGCGTGACGGCCGTGACGGAATGGACGACGTGGCGCACGGCGATGGAGCAGGCCCTGTACGGCCCCGACGGGTTCTACCGCAGGCCGGGCGCCGGACCCGCGGCGCACTTCCGGACCTCGGCGCACAATCCGGTGTTCGCCGAGGCCGTGGCCCGGCTGCTCCTGCGGGTGGACGAGCGGCTCGGCACGCCGGCGCGGCTGGACTTCGTGGACATGGCGGCCGGCCGCGGGGAGCTGGCGTCCGGGGTGGTCCGGTGGCTGGCGGCCGAGGCGCCGGAGGTCGCCGGCCGGCTGCGGACGGTGGCGGTGGACCTCGGGCCGCGGCCGGACGGGCTGCCGGAGGCGGTGGAGTGGGCGACGGCGGCGCCGAGCGGGGTGGTCGGGCTGCTGTTCGCGAACGAGTGGCTGGACAACGTGGTGTGCGACGTCGCGGAGGTCGGGGCGGACGGGACTGCGCGGATCGTGGAGGTAGAGACGGCCAGCGGGGAGGAACGGCTGGGCGCGGCGCCGGACGCCGGGCAGCGGGAGTGGCTGGCGCGGTGGTGGCCGCTGGAGCGGACCGCGGGCACCCGCGCCGAGATCGGCCTGGACCGCGACGCCGCCTGGCGCGCGGCGGTGGAGCTGCTCGACCGCGGCGTGGCGGTGGCCGTCGACTACTCGCACGGCGCCGCCGACCGGCCGCGCTTCGGCACCTTGACCGGCTACCGCGATGGACACCAGGTGCCCGCGGTGCCGGACGGTTCCTGTGACATCACGGCGCACGTCGCTCTGGACGCGTGTGCGGCGGCGCTGGGTTCGGGGGTGGAGACCGTGCTGACCACGCAGCGCGACTTCCTCCGGGACCTGGGTGTCTCCGGCGCGCGCCCCGATCTCGCGCTCGCCTCGTCCGATCCGCTCGGGTACGTGCGCGGGCTGAGCCGGGCCTCGGCCGCGGCTGAGCTGACCGAGCCGGGCGGGCTCGGGGCGTTCGGCTGGCTGGTGGCCTTCTCAAGCTGCTGAATCGCTCTTAGGCTGCGGCGGCGGGAGGTGACTCGCGTGGCGCAGGGTGAGCCGGCTGATGGCTGGGCTGAACCGGCTAGGGGCGGGGCTGAACCGGCCAAGGGCCGGGCTGAACCGGCTGACGGCTGGGCGTCCGACCCGCGGGCCGCGCTGGCCGCCGGGTTCCAGGACCCGCCCGAGCCCGAGCCGCTGCGGCCCCGCGATCCGGAGCGGGTCGGCGGGTACACGCTCGTCGGGCGGCTGGGGGTCGGCGGGATGGGTGTGGCCTACCTGGCGCGCGACGCGGGCGGCCGGGAGGTGGCGCTGAAGCTGGTGCACGCCGGCCTCGCCGACCACGAGGAGTTCCGCGCCCGCTTCATCCGCGAGGTGGCCGCGGCCCGCCGCGTGCCGGACCGGCACACCGCGCGCGTGGTCGACGCCGACGTTCTCGCCGATCCGCCGTGGCTGGCGACGGAGTACTTCCGCTGCTGGACGCTGGCGCAGCAGGTACCCCGCTTCGGGCCGCTCACCGCCGAGGACGCCGGCACCCTGGCCTGCCGGCTCGCCGAGGCCCTGGCCGCGATGCACGCCGCGGGCCTGGTCCACCGCGACCTGAAGCCCTCGAACATCCTGCTGGCCCCGGACGGCCCGCGCGTCATCGACTTCGGCATCGCCCGCGCCGCCGACCTGGCCTCCCTGACCACCACCGGCCGCCTGCCGGGCACCCCCGGCTACATGGCGCCGGAGCAGGTCGAGGGGCACCCGACCGGGCCGCCGGCGGACGTCTTCGCGCTCGGCGCGTGCCTGGTCTACGCGACGACGGGGACGAGCCCCTTCTGGGACGGGTCGCCCGCGACGCTCATGTACCGGACGGTGCACACCGAACCGGACCTCGGGACGATGCCCGAGGCCCTGCGGGCGGTGACGCTGCGGTGCTTGGCGAAGGATGCCGGGGAGCGGCTGACGGCGGCGGAGTTGGTGGCGGAGTTCGGGATGGAGAGTTTCGCCGAGGCCGCCGAGGACTCCAGCACCATCAGCCAGGCCGAGACCGAGCGCATCGTCGTCGTCGGCGCGACCGCGGTGCCCGCCGGCGATCCAGGCGCCAATCCAGGCGCCTATCCAGTCCACAATCCAGCCGCCGATCCAGCCGCCGATTCACGCCAGAACAGCGATTTCCCGCCACGCCGTCGGCGCCTTGTCATCGGCACGGCAGCCGGAGGCCTGATCGCGGCCGCGGCGGTGGCCCTGGCCCTGGCGACAAACGGCGGGTCGACCGCGTCTCCGCCGGCGCCCACCACCCGGTCGCAGCCTTCGGCCACGCAGCAAAACCAAAGCCCAGACCAGAACCAGAACCACAACCAGAACCAGCCCGCGTCCCGCTCCGCGTCCGCCATCCCCGACCAGCCCCCACCGCTCCCCCACGCGCTCGCCGGCTACTCCGGACGCCTCGTCGGGCAGAACCTCGCCTGGTTCCAGGGCCTGCGCATCCCCGCCTCGTCCGCGCCCTGGTCCGGCGGCGGGCTCTGGTCGGCTATCGCAGGGCCCGGATGTCCGAGCGGCGCCGGGCACGCGCTGTCCGCGTCCGCCGGCTGGTCCACCGATCCGGTGCACGGTGGCGCCACCTTCGGGTCCTGCGACGGAGCCGACCTCGTGGCCCCGACCGTGGCGCCCGGCGAGTCCTCGACCGCCCAGGTCGTCTGGAGCTTCACTCCGGGCCCGGCCGTCTCCGCCTGTGCTCTGTTCGCCTACAACGCGGCCAGTCCTGCCAACCTCGCGTTCGGCGACTACGCGCTCGCCGGTCGCGCCGGCCAGTTCCCGATGTCAGGGGCCTCGCACGCCGGCGAGTGGGTCGAGCTCGGGATCGCGGCGCCCGACGCCGACGGGACCGTCACCGTCGGCGTCGGCAACGACCAGCCCGGGGATGCGCAGCGTCCGCCGGGTGCGACCGTCACCGCTGCTCAGGTCGTCGCGGTCTGTGGCGCGCCGCCCGCGTGACGCCGTACGGCCCGCCACCGCGAGTGCGTGGCCGCCGTCGCAGGGTCCGCATAACGCCTCGGCAACGATCCATGCGCCCGGGTTTCGCCACCCGCGTTTGGGATAGAGCGTCCGATTGCGCCCCGACTTTGTCAGACCCGCTCGCTAGAATGTGTGTATGACAGCATTCTTCAGCAAGAAGGATCTGGAGCGGCTGGCCGGGCCGCGCGCCTATCAGCGGGGGGTCGCCTCCGTCCCGGCCGTCGACAGTCTCGGGACATCGGGGGCGGAGATCACCGCGACCGTCTACGGGTCGGAGCCGTGGCAGGTGCGGCTGGACCGGCGGCCGGCCGGGCTGGACTTCTCCTGCGACTGCCCGCGCGGGATGACGGGGGTCTTCTGCCGGCACTGTGTCGCGGTCGGGCTGGTGTACCTGGACGGGCCCGTCGCCAAGACCCGGAGCGCGGAGTTCGCCGCCGCGCAGCGGGAGATCGCCGGGCTCCGACGGCTGCTGGGGATCCTGGACCGCGAGGACCTGATCGCCCTGCTGCTGGACAGCGCGCACGACGACCACGACCTGCGGCGCCACCTCGCCGCCCGGGTCGACGAGCTGGTCGCCCCCGGGGCCGACGTCAACGACACCGAGCTGCGCCTGGCGGACGTGCGCGCGCTCACCGATCCGGCCAGCGCCATCCCCGTCTACAAGAAGCACATCGAGGCGCGGATAGCGGCCCGCAACCGCCGCGACTACGCCGAGGCCGCCCGCTACCTCCAGCACCTGAAGGCGGCGTACCAGCGGCTGCACCGCAAGTCCGAGGCCGTGGCCTACATCGAGGGCCTGCGCTCGGCCCACGCGCGCAAGCTCAACCTCATGGAGGAACTGGCCAAGCGGGGCTTGTAGCGGGGGCACAATCAGGCTCGACGACAGGCCCATAGCGGGCTCACAGGCGACCGGCGGCTGCCATGGGGCGGTGGCCGCCGGTCCGACGCGGCCGGGCTGGTCCTCCGGCCCGGCCGCGCCACTCACCAATCACCACTCACCACTCACCCTCGCGCAACCGCGCCCGGGCGCCGGCTACTGCTCGCTGTCGTGCGCCTGCCCGTCGCCGTGGTCGTGACCCTGCTCGTGCTCGTGGTCATGACCGTGGTCGTACTCGTGCCCGTCATGCGCGTGGCCGACGCCGGCCGCCATCCGCTCCCGCCGCTTCATCAGCACCCACCAGAGCACCAGCGCCAGGCACACCGCGAGCAGCCCGGCCGCGACCAGGATCGTCGGGTTGCTGCTCGACGACGCGGCGTCGGGCGTGCTCGCCGCCTCGGTCGTCGAGGCCGGGTCCGGGGTCGGCGAGGCGGCCGGCGTCGCCGTCGCGCCGTCGGTCGAGGTCTGCGTCGCCGTGGGCGCCGACGTGGCCGACGTCGCCGAACTGCTCGGCGTGCTCGACGGCGTCGAGGGCGCGGCGGGCGGCGGCTGCACCGTGAGCGTGCCGGACACGGTGGGCTGCGTGACGAACGTCAGCCCGACCGGGCTGAGCGCCACCGCCACCGACACCGGCTGCGCCGCGGCCGGGGAGGACTGGCCCGTCGGCTGGCCCGTGGGCTGCCCCGGCGCCGCGAAGGCGCCCGCCCCGACCGTCACCCGCA
This sequence comes from Catenulispora sp. MAP12-49, assembly GCF_041262705.1. Lineage (NCBI taxonomy): Bacteria > Bacillati > Actinomycetota > Actinomycetes > Catenulisporales > Catenulisporaceae > Catenulispora > Catenulispora sp. MAP12-49. The sequence continues at coordinate 142,381 of NZ_JBGCCP010000010.1, forward strand.
CCAGGAACTGCGCCGAACCGCCGGCCGGCACCGTCAGCTGCGGCACCACCGTGGCGGACATCGGGCTGGTGGCCGTGGCGTCGGAGACCGACACGGTGTGCCAGGACCCGCCGCCGGTCTGCTCCTCCACCTTCACGTCCGAGGCGTGCGCGACGCAGCCCGCGGAGCCCGCCGAGCACAGCAGCAGCTTCACCGGGACGTCCTGCAGGCTCAGGTCCGTCGGGTTGTCCACCGTGCCGGTGATGACCATCGGCGACCCGGCGCGCCCCGAGCCCGTCAGCCCGGAGACCTGGAAGGTGGGCCCGGTCACCGGCACCGACGCGACCGCCGACGCGCCGTTGGCCGAGGCGCTCACCTTCACGTCGTCGACCACCGTCGTGCCCGGCGACACCCGCAGCTTGAGCACCTGCGTCCCGCTGGCCGGGACCGTCACGTCGTCGGTGACCGTGACCGACGCGCCGCCCGCCGAGACCGGCACCGTCTGCCAGGAGCCGCTCGCCTGGTCGTAGCGGTCCAGCCGCAGCGCGGTGGCCGAGACCCCGGAGCCCTCCGAGGCCAGCGTCATCGTCACGGTGCCCGTGTAGCCCTGCCCGCCGACGTCCTTCACCGTGACGTCGACCTCGCGCTCGGGCAGCTGCTGGCCCGGCAGGTCCAGCGGCAGCTGCGCCGGCGCCGTCATCGACAGCTGCACGCCGTTGGCCGCCACGCCCGCCACCGTCTGCGTCTTCGGCGAGTCCGGCGGCGTGGCCACCGGCCCCGCACCGTCCGCGGCCGCCGTCCCGGCCACCGCGCCCGCCCCGACCACCATCAGGCCCGCCACGACAGCGCGAAGCCTTCGTCTCATGTCCGACCCCTGACCGCCCCGCGGCCCGTCCGCAACGGGCCTCCCATCACATAGACGCAGTCCGACACGCCGCGTTGCCTGTCCTCCCCCGGTCGTCACCGAACCGTGATCGTCGCCCGCCGGCCGGTCGCCGCCCGGCCGCCGGCCAGGGCGCCTGGCACAATGACCGGCATGACCTCCCAGCAGCTGACCGAGCGCATCGCGGGCACCGGAACGGGCCTGGAGACCACCGACATGGTGCTCAACATCGGCCCGCAGCACCCGGCCACGCACGGCGTGCTGCGGCTGCGGCTGGTCCTGGACGGGGAGCGCATCGTCTCGGCCGATCCGATCATCGGCTACATGCACCGCGGCGCCGAGAAGCTCTTCGAGGTCCGCGACTACCGGCAGATCATCGTACTGGCCAACCGCCACGACTGGCTGTCGGCCTTCTCCAGCGAGCTCGGCGTGGTGCTGGCCGTGGAACGGATGCTCGGGATGGAGGTCCCCGAGCGCGCGACCTGGGCCCGGACCCTGCTGGCCGAGCTGAACCGGGTCCTGAACCACCTGATGTTCCTGGGCTCCTATCCGCTGGAGCTGGGCGCGATCACGCCGATCTTCTACGCGTTCCGGGAGCGCGAGGAGATCCAGGCGGTGATGGAGGAGATCTCCGGCGGCCGGATGCACTTCATGTTCAACCGGGTCGGCGGCCTGAAGGAGGAGCTGCCGCTGGGCTGGACCGACCGGGTCCGGGCCGCGATCGCCAAGGTGCGCTCCCGGATGTCCGACATCGACCGGCTGATCACCGGTAACGAGATCTTCCGGGCCCGCACCCGGGGCGTGGGCGTCCTGACCCCCGAGCAGATCGCCGCCTACGGCGTGTCCGGCCCGATCGCCCGCGCCTCCGGCGTCGACTTCGACCTGCGCCGCGACGACCCGTACCTGGCCTACGGCGAGCCGGAGGTGCGCGAGAAGCTGAAGGTCGTCACCGGCCGGGGCGGGGACTGCCTGGCCCGCTTCGAGGTGCTGCTGGAGCAGGCGTACAACGCCCTGGACATCGCGCAGGCCTGCGCCGACAAGCTGGACACCCTGGACACCGGGCCGATCAACCAGCGGCTGCCCAAGATCCTGAAGGTGCCGGAGGGGCACACCTACGCCTGGACCGAGAACCCGCTGGGCATCAACGGGTACTTCCTGGTCTCGCACGGCGACAAGACGCCGTGGCGGCTCAAGCTGCGCTCGGCGTCGTTCAACAACATCCAGGTGCTCTCCGAGGTCCTGCCCGGGTGTCTGGTGGCCGACATGGTCGCGATCCTGGGGTCGATGTTCTTCGTGGTCGGGGACATCGACAAGTGATCGGGTAGCGAGCCCGGACGTGCAGAAGGCCCCGCCGGTCCGACCAACTCATGGTCTCGGCGGGGCCTTCCTTGCGAAAGCTCAGCAGGATTGAGGAACCTCAGGCGGTCCCGGTCTCCCGGTGCTCGATCTTGGCCATCTGCTGCGTCTCGTCGTACATCGTCAGGTCCACCGGGGCCGCGTTCGAAGTCGTGCCCTGATCCGCTGCGAGGTAGGGCCGGTAGAGCCGCTCCGGGGCCACCGGGCGGGCCGGCGGCAGCGCCTGGGCGCGGCCGTCCTGGCGCTGGCGGGGCATGACCACGCCGGGCACCGTGTACGGGTCGTGGACCGGGCCGGAGACCTCGCCGGCGACGTCGAAGCCGACCTCGTCGCGGACCGCCAGGACCGCCGAGCGCAGCGGCCGCGGCTCGGCGGCGGGCAGCTCGGCCGGCAGGTGCGGCTGGGACTGGAGCTGGGGCTGCGGCTGCGGCTCGACGGCCCGGACCGGGACCGCGGCGGCCGGCCGCAGGTCGATCTCGGCGCCGGCTGCGGTCGTGCCGTGGTCGTACCCGGTGTACTCGGCGTATCCCGCGTACTGGTTGTACTGGCTGTTCGCGTAGGCCACGTATCCGGCGTGGTAGGCCGGGTCGTATTCGAGCTCGTAGGTGCCCGAGCGCGCCGCCTGGTAGCTGGCGAACGCGTGGTCGTGCACCGACACCGGCTCGAACTGGTGCGCCGGCTCGAAGGGCTGCACCTGTACGAAGGACTGCACCGCCGACCGGGTCAGCTCGGCCGCGGCCGTGGTCTGCTGCACCCACGCCGAGAGCACCGCCAGGTCGTGCTCGGCGCGCACCCGCGCGGCCTCGGAGGCGTCGGCGCGGAGCTGCTCCTCCTTGGCCCGCTCCTCGAACAGGACGACGGTCTCCTCGGCGGCCAGCGCGTCCGTCTTGAGGTCGGAGATCTGCTTGTCGCGGCGCGAGGTCTCGTACTTCAGCTCCGCGGCGTGGTCCTCGCGCATCGCGGCGACCAGCTCGCGGCGGGTCGACCGGTCGCGGCGCGCGGCGACCATGGCGACGGAGGAGAAGACCGCGCCGGCGGCGGCCATGCCGACGCCGAGCCGGAGATGGAACGGATCGCTCCAGGCGAGCGTGGTCGCGATGCCCGCGGCCGCGCCTGTGAGGGACGTGGTGGTGGCGACGATCGAGGGCCATGCCGGGCCGGCTATGTCGCCCCCGCGTCGCTGGGCCTGTAGCTGCCGAGCGTGACGCATGGCCGAACAGTACTGGCTGCGACCTCGCACGGACAAGCGAAACGTACGAGCGATACCGGGCACGCCGATATCAAGATCTTGCAAATGATCAGGCTTCGGACATAGGGGGGCGAATCAAGAACCTGAGCGGTTCGACGTACGGCGCACCGGGAAGGTCCCGTCGGGCCGGTTGCGCACCGGGCGCGCGGCCGTGGCGGACTTGCTCTTGCTGCCGTCCTTGGGCAGCCCGTCCTCCGGGCCGCTGGGCGGCACCCGCAGCACGTACTCCAGGAACAGCGCCGCCGCCACGAGGGCCAGGCCGCACAGGACCGTGATGCCGCAGACGATCGCGCGGGTCCGGTAAACGTCGATGCCGAGCTTGCCGAGCAGGAACACCCCGTAGCCGGCGTACACGCCCGAGACGATCGCCCCGACCATCGAGGAGGCCTTCGCGAACATCACCGCGCGCGCCGCCTGCAGCGGGTCGATCGGTTTGGCGGCACGCTGGCCGGGCAGCAGCGGCGGGGTCGGCTCGCCGTCGGCGATGCGCTGGACCGCCTCGCGCTGCGCCTTCAGCCGCGAGCGGAAGGCCAGGGCGGTGGCCAGGATGATGACCGCCAGGATCGCCGGGGTCAGCGGGGCGGAAGCCGGGACGCCGGGCGGGATGCCGTAGTGCGACCAGAGCTGGACGCCGCCATAGGACAAGGCGCCGACCACGAGGAACGCGGTCGCGAGTGCCAGGGGACGTGTGGGCTTCACAGGGTCCACGGTACGCGGATCGTGGCGGGGGAGGCGAGCCGCTGCGCCCGGGGCGGCCGGCGCCGCCGCCGCGAGCCCCCGCAGCCGCTGCACAGCGCCTCGGCCGACTCGCTGACCAGCGGCGGGAGCCGAACCCGCAGAGCGGCGCCGCGCCGGGGGCGGCGACTGGCGGAAAAGCGCGATTGAGGCGGGGACGGCCGACGGGCCGCGCGGCGGGAAGCGGCGGGCGTCAGCGGGAAGCGGCGCGCAGCGGCAAGCAGCTGCGCACAACGGCGAGAACCGGCGTGCAGCGGCCGTTACGGCAGCATCAACTCCAGATCGTCCCGCCGCACCGCCCCCTGCGCGGCGGCCCCGCCGAGCGCGGCCAGCAGCTCGGCGACCGGCCCCACGCCGGCCAGCACGTCCTCGGGCCGCGCGTCGTGCCACGGCGCCAGCACGAACGCGCGCTGCGCGGCCCGCGGGTGCGGCAGCGTCAGCTCGTCGTCGTCCGAGACCAGGTCGTCGACCTGGACGATGTCGATGTCGATGGTCCGCGCGCCCCAGCGCACCTCGCGGGTGCGGCCCAGGGCCTCCTCGATGGCCTGCGTCCGCATCAGGAGCACGTCCGGCGGCAGCGCCGAGGTCACCCCGAGCACCGCGTTCAGGTATTCGTCCTGCGGCTCGGCGCCCTCCTCCAGCAGCGGAGCGGTCTCGTAGACCGGGGACAGCCAGGTGACGGTCAGCGTCGGGGTGTCGGCCAGGGAGTCCACCGCGGACTGCAGGTTGGCCAGGCGGTCCCCGAGGTTGCCGCCGATCGCCAGGACCGCGGTGTGCATGCGGATGCCGCTGTCGGTGCTGACCGTCTGGCTCATATCGCCGACCCGCCGTTCTCCGACGGCCGCGCGGCGGCGGCTGCCAGGTCCTCCCGTGTCCGCACCACGGTCACGGTGACGTCCTCGAACGGCACCGTGATCGGCGCGTCCGGCTTGTGGAGCGTGACCTCGACCTCCTCCACGAGCGGGTACTCCAGGCACGCCGCCGCCATCCGGGCCGCCAGGGTCTCGATCAGGTTGACCGGCTCGCCCTCGATCAGCGCCACGATGCGCTCGGAGACCTCGCCGTAGTTGACGGTGTCCTCCAGGGCGTCGCTGGCGGCGGCACGGCTGGTGTCCAGACCCAGCGTGACGTCGACCATGAAGGTCTGGCCCTTCTCCCGCTCGCGCTCGAAGACCCCGTGGTGGCCGCGCCCGCGCAGCCCGTGGACGGTCACCCGGTCGAGCCGCTTGTTGTGAGTAGACATCATGACGAACATACCGGGGCCGGTTCCGGCATGCCGTTCCGGGATCGCCCGAATACCGGCACCGGGTCCGGCGGCCCACTCGGGGCCTACTCCGGGGCCCGCTCAGGGCCTACTCCTCGACGCTCTCCATGACCGCCGACGCGTGGTGCATCCACAGCTGCCAGCCGTCGTCGGTGCGGCGGAAGATGTTGATCGTCGTGGCCCGGCCGCCGGCGATGAAGCCCGGGTCCTCCTCCGAGGAGCCGGCCGACATGTCGGTGATGATGTTCTCGGTCAGGCTGACCACCGCGATCCGGTCCACCACGTCGATGCGCACGTCGGTGAGGAAGAACTGCAGGAACGGGGTGTTCGCGCACACCACCGCCCACGAGCGCAGCACGTCCTCGCGCCCGAACACCGGGGCCCAGCCGGGGTGCACGCACTGCACCGAGGCCTCGAACGGCCCGGACAGCCAGATCGCGCCCAGCCGGTCCAGGTCGCCGGCCTCGGCGGCGGCGTAGAACTCCTCGTTGGCCTCGGTGATCGCCTCGATGTCCGCGGCCACCTGCGGCGGCGGACCGTCGGGGCCGGCGGCGAAGGTGCCGAACTCCTCCTCGAACTCGCCGAAGTCCTCGAACCCGTCGCGGTCCCGGCCGGCGTCCGCCGGTTCGCCGGGCTCGCGGGGCCCATCGGGCCTATCGGGCTCGCCGGGCTTTCCAGGCTCCTCGCGCTTTCCGGGCTCCTCGGGCTCGCCGCCCACGTCGCCTACGCCGCCGGGCTCCCGGGCGCTCATCGCGCCGCCGCCAGCGCCGCGGCGACCCGGACCGCGTCCAGCGAGCCGAGCGCGTCGTGCGCCCGCACGCCCCAGGCCCCGGCCGAGGCGACCAGCGCGGACAGCGCGGCCGTGGCCGCGTCCCGGCCGTGCGGCGGGCGGATCCCGGCGCCCTGGTCGGCCAGCAGCCGGCCCAGGAAGTTCTTGCGGGAGGCGGCGATCAGCAGCGGCCGGCCGAGCGACTCCAGCTTCTCCAGATGGGCCAGCAGGGCCCAGTTGTGGTCGGCGTTCTTGGCGAAGCCCAGGCCGGGGTCCAGGATCACCTGGTCCTCGGCCAGGCCCGCGGACAGGGCGGCGTCGAAGCGCGCCTGCAGTTCCTCCACGACGTCCTTCACCACGTCGTCGTACACCGCGCGGGTCTGCATGTCAGTGCTGTGCCCGCGCCAGTGCATCAAGATGTACGGCACCCCGGCCTGGGCCACGAGCGGAAACATGTCCGGGTCGGCCAGGCCGCCGGAGACGTCGTTGACGATCACCGCGCCGGCGTCCAGCGCGGCCGCGGCGGTCGAGGCGCGCATGGTGTCCACCGACACCCGCACCCCGGCGGCGGCCAGCTGCTCGATCACCGGCAGGACCCGGTCCAGCTCCTGTTCGGCGGTGACCCGGGCGGCGCCGGGCCGGGTGGACTCCCCGCCGACGTCGACCACGTCCACACCGTGCCGGTGCAGCCGCAGGCCGTGCGCCACGGCCTTGGCGGTGTCGCCGTCGGCGTAGTACTCGCCGCCGTCGGAGAAGGAGTCGGGCGTCACGTTCACCACACCGAAAACGGCGCAGCGTCCGAAATCCGGCAGACCGCGCACGGTCTGGCTGCGGTTGAGGGGCCGGCCCTGCGCGTTCATGGTGAAAGCCTAGCCGTTCGCGGCCTTCTGGCCTCCCGGCCCGCGAAGTGCGGCCTGCGGCTCACCGGCGGTGCGCTCCTCGGCGCCCTCGGTGTGCCCGGCAGAGCCCCCGCCGGTGTTCCCGCCAGTGTTCTCGTCGGTGCTTTCGGCGGTGTTTTCGTCAGTGTTCCCGGCAGCGGTCCGGTCCTCGTCCTCGCCGGCCTTGGCACCGTGCTCGGGGCACTCGGCGTCGACGTCGGCGTCGTCCAGCTCGCGCTCGTCCCGGTCCTTCTTCGACCAGGGCAGGCCCGGCGGGACGATGAAGCCCTCGGCCTCGGCGTAGGCCAGGCCCACGCGCGGGATGTCCCGGGTGTTCTTGAAGGCCACGAACCGCGGCACCCACTCCGGCTGGAACTTCGAGTTGAACTTGTACAGCGACTCGATCTGGTACCAGCGCGAGAAGAACACCAGCGTGGAGCGCCACATCCGGGTGATCGGGCCGGCGCCGAGCTTCTCGCCGCGCTCCAGGGCGGAGCGGAAGACCGCGAAGTTCAGCGAGGCCCGCGTGATGTTCAGGCCCTTGGCCCCCTGCATGGCCTTGACGATCAGCAGCTCGTTCAGCCCGGGCTCGGCCTCGCGGTCGCGCACCATCAGGTCCAGGCTCATGCCGTCGGTGCCCCAGGGCACGAAGTTGATCAGCGCCCGGACCTCGCCGTCCTTGGTCGCGGTGGCCACCACGCACTCGCCGTCGGACGGGTCGCCGAAGCGGTCCGGGCCCAGCGCCATGGAGAAGCTGCCGCGCTCGCTGGACCCGCGCCAGGCCTCGATGCCGGTCTTGATGGTCTCGACCTCGGCGCGCGGGATGTCCTTGAGCCGGCGCACCTGGCACTCGTAGCCCTGGCGCTCGACCCGGTTCACCATCTGCCGCACGTTGCGCATCGCGCGGCCTTCCAGGCTGAACTTGTCGGTGTAGCAGATGGCCTCGTCGCCCAGTTCCAGCGCGTCCAGGTCGGCCTCGCGGCACCACACCTCGCCGCCGGTCTCCGAGCAGCCGACCACGGCCACCACCCAGGCGTGCCGGTCGGCCTCCTCGACGTACACCTTGATCGCGCCGGGCCAGGCCTCGGGATCGCCGATGGGGTCGCCGGAGGCCAGCATCACGCCGGAGACCACGCGGTAGGTGATCGCGGCCTTGCCCGAGGGCGACCAGATCACCGACTTGTCGCGGTGGGTGGCGAAGTAGGCCAGCGAGTCGCGGCGGCCCTGCTTGGCGATCAGCTCGCGCAGCCGCTCGTCGTCCTCGGCGGACTGCCGGGCGATCGGCTCGGCCGGACGGAGCACCAGGTAGGCCACGATCAGCGCGGTCATCAGACCCAGCCCGCCGAGCAGCAGGGCGACCAGGTCGTCGGTGGAGCCGCGCTTGAAGTGGACCGGCCCGTCGATGCCGATCAGGCCCAGCGCCACGTGCCGGAACCGGGTCCACAGCGTCGGGTCGCCCTGAATGTGCTTGCCCTGCCAGTACATCAGCGCCATGCCGGAGGCGAAGGAGAACGCCGCCAGCAGGACGAAGGCGCGCAGCGCGCGCCAGCGCGTGTACGGGTCGCCGAGGGCGTAGAACTCCTCGCGGTAGACCAGCAGCAGGACCAACACCACGATGGTCAGGACGATCTGGACGCCCAGGTAGTGCGACGCCGCGTCGCGGTCCCCGCCGCGGAACGAGCGCACGATGTGGAAGCACACCACCGTGACCAGCAGGACGACCGCGACCCACCAGGCCCGCTTCTTGCGGCGCTTGAGCGCGTGCGCGATCAGCACCAGCACGACGCCGGACATCAAGGTGGCCGCGGCGGCCAGGTTCTGCACCTCGGTGGGCACCTTGACGCTGATCGAGTGCACCCGGGAATGCCGGAAGCCGGGCGAGATGGCCGAGGCGATGTTGCCGAAGCCGGCCAGGTAGGTGATGAACGCGACGAGCCGCGGCACCCAGTTCCGGTGCTGCGGAGGCTGCGCCGTCGCCGCCGCGTCGGACGGGGGCGGCGCGGTCTTGGAGGTCATGGCTTTGGCCCGAGTCATGTTGGAGGGACGTTCGAGGGCACGGTGCAGGTTGTCACCGATGTCGTCAGCGTCACCGATGTATTCAGCGTCACCGGTGTTACCGGCGTCCGCCGGTGTGAGGGATCCGACCTGATTGTGCCGCGCTCCGGTGCGCGCCGGGGCATCCTTCGGCAAATCACCGGTGGCACCCGCATGTCCTGTGGCCTCACCCCCGCGCTTACCCGTCCCGGAGGACTTGACGCGCGGGCCGGGAACGCCACCGGCACCCCCTGTACCGCGCCCGCCACCGGTGGGGCCGGAGGCGGGTCCGGCAGTCGGGCCCGGGCGTTCCGAGGCGAGGGTCCGGGGCGAGCGCGCCCTCACCGGCCCAGGATCAGGCTCATCGCCTCGGCGCGGCTGGCCGGGGCGAGCAGTTGCCCCCGCACCGCCGACGTCACGGTCTTCGCGCCCGGCTTCCTGATCCCTCGCATCGACATGCACAGATGTTCGCACTCCACAACGACGATGACCCCGCGCGGCTCGAGGATGCGGACCAGCGCGTCGGCGATCTGGGTCGTCAGACGCTCCTGGACCTGGGGCCGCTTGGCGTAGACGTCGACGAGCCGGGCCAGCTTGGACAGGCCCGTGATCCGTCCGTCCACCGAGGGAATGTACCCCACGTGGGCCACTCCGTGGAACGGCACGAGGTGGTGCTCGCAGGTGCTGTACACCTCGATGTCGCGCACCAGCACCATCTCGTCGTGGCCCAGGTCGAAGGTCGTCGTGAGCACGTCCTCGGGGCCCTGGTGCAGCCCGGCGAACATCTCGCGATAGGCCCGCGCGACCCGCGCCGGGGTCTCCTTCAGGCCGTCGCGGTCGGGGTCCTCGCCGACCGCTATGAGCAGTTCGCGCACCGCGCGCTCGGCGCGCTCGGCGTCGTACTCGGCGACCGCGCGGCCCAGGTCCGGGGCGGCCAACTCGGGCTGCCCGGCCAGGCTGACGCGGGCGATGCCGCTCCCCTGGCCGCTGCCGGCCTGGGGAGCGGCACCGCCGCCGTGGTTCTGGGTGTTGCTCTCACTCACTGTTCGGGCACCGTGTCCGTCCGGCCGACGATGCTGTCGGTCACCGTCCCGTTGGCGGCCGAGCGGGCCGCCTCCAGCTCGCGCGGCGTCTGCACCGGCGGGCGGGTCTGCAGGGTGCGGCGCGAGGAGCCGATCCAGGCCGGGCGCTGCGGGCGCTTGGCCACCGGGGCGAAGATCGCCGCGATCTGCTCCTTGTTCAGCGTCTCCTTCTCCAGCAGCTCCAGGACCAGCTGGTCCAGGATGTCGCGGTACTCGACCAGGACCTCCCAGGCCTCGTCGTGCGCGCTCTCGATGAGCCGCTTGACCTCCTCGTCGACGATCGAGGCGATCTCCTCGGAGTAGTCGCGCTGGTGGCCCATGTCCCGGCCCAGGAAGACCTCGCCGGAGTCCTTGCCGAACTTGATCGGGCCCAGGCGCTCGGTCATGCCGTACTGGGTGACCATCGAGCGGGCGATGTTGGTGGCCTTCTCGATGTCGTTGGAGGCGCCGGTGGTCGGGTCGTGGAAGACCAGCTCCTCGGCGGTGCGCCCGCCCATCGCGTAGGCCAGGTTGTCCAGCATCTCGTTGCGCGTGGTGGAGTACTTGTCCTCCTCCGGCAGCACCATGGTGTAGCCCAGGGCGCGGCCGCGGGACAGGATCGTCACCTTGTGCACCGGGTCCAGGTTCGGCATCGCGTGCGCCACCAGGGCGTGGCCGCCCTCGTGGTAGGCGGTGACCTTCTTCTCCTTGTCGCTCATCAGGCGGGTGCGCTTCTGGGGGCCGGCGACCACGCGGTCCACGGCCTCGTCCAGCGACTCGTTGTCGATGAGCTTCTTGTCCCCGCGCGCGGTCAGCAGCGCGGCCTCGTTCAGCACGTTGGCCAGGTCCGCGCCGGTGAAGCCGGGGGTGCGCTTGGCCAGCGAGTCCAGGTCCACGCCCTGGGCCAACGGCTTGCCCTTGGAGTGCACCCGCAGGATCTGCTTGCGGCCCTCCAGGTCCGGGGCCTCGACCGCGATCTGCCGGTCGAAGCGGCCCGGGCGCAGCAGCGCCGGGTCCAGGATGTCCGGGCGGTTGGTCGCGGCGATCAGGATCACGCCGCCCTTGACGTCGAAGCCGTCCATCTCGACCAGCAGCTGGTTCAGCGTCTGCTCGCGCTCGTCATGGCCGCCGCCCAGGCCGGCGCCGCGGTGCCGGCCCACGGCGTCGATCTCGTCGACGAACACGATCGCCGGTGCGTTGGCCTTGGCCTGCTCGAACAGGTCGCGCACCCGGGAGGCGCCGACACCGACGAACATCTCGACGAAGTCCGAGCCGGAGATCGAGAAGAACGGCACGCCGGCCTCGCCGGCCACCGCGCGGGCCAGCAGGGTCTTGCCGGTTCCGGGCGGGCCGTAGAGCAGCACGCCCTTGGGGATCTTGGCACCGATGGCCTGGAACTTCGCCGGGGCCTCCAGGAACTCCTTGACCTCCTGGAGCTCCTCCACGGCCTCGTCGGCACCGGCCACGTCGGCGAAGGTGGTCTTCGGGGTGTCCTTGCTGACCAGCTTGGCCTTGGACTTCCCGAAGTTCATCACCCGGGAGCCGCCGCCCTGCATCTGGTTCATCAGGAACAGGAAGACCAGGGCGATCAGCACGAAGGGCAGCAGCGTGATCAGGATGCCGACGAAGGCGTTCTGCCTGGCCAGCGAGACGTTGTAGCCGTCCTTGAGGCCGCCGGCCGTCTGAGAGCTGTCCAGCGCCTGCGTGATGGCGGCGCCCTGCTGGTCGTTCAGGTAGGTGGCCTTCAGGTCGGAGGCGCCCTGCTGCTGGGCCACCGTGCTGTTCGGGTCGACCTTGATCTCGACCGAGGAGCCGGAGCCGCCGACGACCTTGGCCGAGACGGCCTGGTTCTTGTGGATGGCGTCCAGGATGACGGAGGTGTCCACGGACTTGGGGCCGCCGGCCGAGGAGACCAGCTGCATGACCGCGAGGACCGCCACGACGGCCAGGACGACCCAGATCACTGGGCCTCGGAAGTAACGCTTGACGTCCATCGATCCTCTACGACTCGTGCTAGCGGTTCACGGCGGGGGTGGGGTGGTTCATGATGCCTAACGACCGTACGCGGTCACTGCGTTCCCGCGCGAGGCTCCCGATGAACCACTACTGGTCCCAACGTGGCTTATCGGAGTGTCATTCCGCCTACGAACTGTATACGTGCGGCGCGAGTGTGCCGATGAAGGGCAGACCGCGGAAGCGCTGGGCGTAGTCCAGGCCGTAGCCGACGACGAACTCGTTGGGGATGTCGAAGCCGACGTACTTGACGTCGATGGCCACCTTGGCGGCATCGGGCTTGCGCAGCAGCGTCACCACCTCCAGCGAGGCCGGACGGCGCGAGCGCAGGTTGGACAGCAGCCAGGACAGGGTCAGCCCGGAGTCGATGATGTCCTCGACCACCAGCACGTGCCGGTCCTGGATGTCGGCGCCGAGGTCCTTCAGGATCCGCACCACCCCGGAGGACTTGGTGCCCGCCCCGTAGGAGGAGATCGCCATCCAGTCCATCTCGGAGTCGATGTGCAGCTCGCGGATCAGGTCGGCCATCACCACCAGCGCGCCGTTGAGCACCCCGACCAGCAGGACTTCCTTGCCCTGGTAGTCGGCCTCGATCGCGCGGGCGAGCCCGGCCACCTTGGCCTTGATCTCGTCGGCGGGGATGAGGACCTTCTCCAGATCCTGGCCCATGTCCTTGTCGTCCACGCTGGAAGCCCCTCGTGCGTCGCTAAGCCGGCATCAACAATCCGGCCGGGGCGGGGTCCTCCGCCGGCTGGCCGGGATCGTTCCGGTCCGCGCCTGCTCGGCGCAGCGCACCGGATCTCTCGAAGGCCAGCTTTCCATACCGCCGGGCCACCGCGACCGCGCTGGGCAGGTGCAACGGCCCCTGGCCCCGCCAGTCGGTCAGCAGCCGGTCCAGCTCCTCGATGTGGACCGCGGCCAGGTCAGAGCCGGGGCACCCGGCCCGCAGCGCGGCCAGGCGCAGCACCCGGCGGCGCACGGCGGTGGGCAGCCCGGACAGTTCGGACACGTCGAGGTAGTGGGACAGATCACAGTCGCCGAAGGGTTCCAGCAGCCGGTCGAACTCCCGGGCGGCCCACGCGTCGAGCGCCTCGGTGTCCTCACGCAGCATCTTCGCGGTCCGCGCCAGGGCTTCCGGTATCCCCGGCCCGAGGGCCTCGGACAGCGCCGGGATGGCCGCGTGCCGGACCCGCGAACGGGTGTAGGCCGGGTCGGTGTTGTGCGGATCGTCCCAGGGCTCGAAGCCCTCGGCCGCGGCGGCGGCCACGGTGGTGCTCCGCGGCAGGTCCAGGAAGGGGCGCGCGTAACGGCCGCTCACCGCGGGCATCCCGGCCAGGCTCCGGGCCCCCGAGCCCCGGGCCAGCCCGAGCAGCACGGTCTCGGCCTGGTCGTCGCGGGTGTGGCCGAGCAGGACGGTGGCCGCGCCGAGGCGCTCGGCGGCGGCGTCCAGCGCGCCGTAGCGCGCGACCCGGGCCGCGGCCTCGGGCCCGCCGCGCCCCTCGACCCGCACCGACAGGCTCTCGACCGGGTCGAAGCCCAGGCCGCCGAGGAAGCGCACGACGCGCTCGGCCTGCGCGGCCGAGCCCTCCTGCAGGTTGTGGTCGACGGTCAGGCCGCCGAAGCGCAGCGAGAGCCGGGGCGCGACGAACGCGGTCGCGCAGGCCAGCGCGATGGAGTCGGCGCCGCCGGAGCAGGCGACCAGGACCAGGGCGCCCGGGGGGAGGTCGGACAGGGCCTTGCGGACGGCCAGACGTATCGCGGCGACGGCGGGTGCTGGACCCATGGTGGTACTCCTTCGTACATGCGACGCCCAGGTCTTTCTCCTTGGGCATCTTTCCCGGAGCAACGACGCAGACCCTTCTCAGGTCGCGGCGACACTCCGCAGGACCACCCTTACGGCGTGGAGCGGTCCCGCGGTCGGCGACTTTCGCCCATCATGCGCTCACTTCCCCGGACTGCCCAAGGCCGCACTACGGCTGCACCAGGGCCGTACCAGGGCCGCACCCGGGCCGGACTAAGGCCGCACGCGGGCCAGCCAGGCGGCCGGGTCGTGGATCTCGGCCCTGGTGGGCAGCGTGTTCGGCGAGGTCCACACCCGGTTGAAGCCGGACATCCCGGCCTGCTCGACCACCGCGCCGACGAACTTCGCGCCGTCGCGGTACTGCCGGATCTTGGCGTCCATGCCGATCACCCGGCGCACGATGGCGTCGATCCGGCTGGCGCCCTTGGCCCGGCGCTGCCCGAACTTGGCGCGGATGTCGCCGACGCTCGGCACCACCTGGGGTCCGACGCCGTCCATCACGAAGTCCGCGTGCCCCTCCAGCAGCGACATCACCGCGACCATCCGGTCCAGCACCGCGACCTGCGCCGGGGTCTGCACCAGCTCGGTGATCGGGCGCCGCTCGCCGGTCTCGCGCCGCAGCGCGGCGGCCTCGCGGACCCGCTTGGCCAGCGCGCCGGGGTCGGTGTCCATGCCGGCGATGAAGGACTCGATCTCGCCGAGGATGTGCGCCCGCAGCCACGGCACCGCGGCGAACTGGGTGCGGTGCGTCTCCTCGTGCAGGCAGACCCACAGCCGGAAGTCGTCCGGCTTGACCTGCAGCTCGCGCTCCACGCTGACGATGTTCGGGGCGACCAGCAGCAGCCGGCCGGGCTCCTGGAAGATCTCGTACTGCCCCAGGATCCGGTGCGACAGGTAGGCCAGCAGGGTGCCCAGCTCCAGCGCGGTGGCCTTCGGGCCCAGGGCCGCCAGCCCGGAGGGCGGCACGCCCTCGCGCTTCTCGTTCAGCTTGCGGGCCAGCGGCTCGGTGACGATCCGGAAGCCCTCGGCGTTGGCCTTGATCCAGCCAGCCCGGTCCACCACCAGCACCTGCGGCTCGGTCAGGATGGTGCCCTGGTTGGCCAGGCCCGTGAAGGCGGCCACGTGCTCGCGGGACTCGGCGGCGTATCGGCGCAGGTCCGCAACCGTGGCGGCGGCCTCGGCCGCGGAGGTCGCCGGGCCCGGCCGCACCAGGCGCTGCGCCGTCGCCACCGCAAGTTGCCAGTCGACCAGCTGCGCTCTCGCCGTCATGGCTCTCAGGCTACGTGGCGGGGACGGCGAAACCTAGATCGGATCGCGGCGGATCGGCCGGGCGAGGGGGTCATCCGGTGGACGCCGTGGCCCCGGCCTGCCCGGTCACCGCCAGGTAGTGGTCGGCGATGGCGTCCGCGGTCGTGGTCCACACACCGGGGTGGTTCACCACGTAACCTACTGACAAACCGGCCGCCAGATGCCGACCCGCGGGCCGTAGTCATGCCAGCCGTAGTTAGAGTTCGATGTCCTGGCTCATGCGACCATGGTCGAACCTTCACATGGATGTGAAGGTCAAGCGGCGAGGCAAAGCCCTCGGACGACCTGCGAGGTGGGCCACATGCGCATCGGCGAACTGGCGGAGCTCACCGCCACCAGCCCCCGGCTGCTCCGCTACTACGAGGAGCAGGGCCTGATCCGCGTCGGCCGCTGCGCCAACGGCTACCGCGACTACGACGAGGCCCTGGTCGACCAGGTCGCGCACATCCGCGGCCTGCTGGACGCGGGGCTTTCCACGCGCATCATCAAGCAGATCCTGCCGTGCCTGAACGAGCCGAGCGAGATCCACTTCGCGGACGCGACACCGGAGATCATCGAGACGCTGGAGGGGCACCGCGACCGGCTCGCGGAGCGGATCGCCCTGCTGACGCGGAACCATGACGCGATCGCGGCTTATGTGGGGTCGTTGAAGCAGTGCGCACTGGGCGTCGAGCCGGACCTGGTCGAGACGGGTGCGGAGGCGGCGGCTTAGGAGCGGGGCCGGCTCAGGGCTCAGAGGCTCTGCTTCTGCTTCAGCTTCTCCAGCCTGGCCGCCATCGTGGCCCGCCGGGCGTACACCGCCTCGCGCCGTTCTTCCATCTGCTCCAGCGCGTCCTTGCGGTTCCGCTTCGAGAGCCGGTCGAGGTAGACGGTCCCGGACAGGTGGTCGGTCTCGTGCTGCAGGCACCGGGCGAAGTAGTCCCGCCCCTCGATGACCAGCGGCTCGCCGTCCTTGTCGAAGCCGCGCACGACGGCGCTCTCGGTCCGCGGGACGACCACCGTCGCGCCCGGCACGGACAGGCAGCCCTCCACGTCCTCTACGAGCCGCCGCCCCTCTCCTTCGGGCAACTCCAGGACCGGGTTGGCGATGTGGCCGACGTGCCGCCCGCCGCGTCCGTCGAGGCAGTCGAACACGAACAGCCGCAGATCCACGCCGACCTGGTTGGCGGCCAGCCCGGCGCCCTCGGCCACGTGCATCGCCAGGAACATGTCGTCGATCAGCGCGGACAGTTCCGCGCTCCCGAACTCGGTCACCTCCCGGCACGGCCGCCCCAGGACCTCCTC
This sequence comes from Catenulispora sp. MAP12-49, assembly GCF_041262705.1. NCBI lineage: Bacteria > Bacillati > Actinomycetota > Actinomycetes > Catenulisporales > Catenulisporaceae > Catenulispora > Catenulispora sp. MAP12-49. The sequence continues at coordinate 158,995 of NZ_JBGCCP010000010.1, forward strand.
CCCCACCTCGGTGATGCGGCGCAGCGAACCGCACCCCGCTTCGGGCGCGACCGTCGGGTAGCTGCCGGCCGGCCGGCCCTGCACACGCACGTCCATCGCGGATGTCCTCTCGCTGACTTGCCCCGGGCTTTGCAAAGTACCAAACTTTGCAAAGTGAACGACGTCCTGCGCGACCACGAGATCCGATCAGCGCTGCTGGACCTGCTGGCCGAGGTCGGCACGGTCACGGCCACCGAAGCCGCGAACCGCCTCGGCCACAGCTCGGGACTGTGCTCGTTCCACCTGCGCCAACTCGAACGCCACGGCCTCATCGAGGAAGCCCCGCACACCGGAGGCCGTGCGCGCCCCTGGCGCCTGAAGCAGGAGGCGCCCGTCGGCGACGACCAGTTCGGCGACCTGGCCCGCGGCCTGGAGGACGAGAGCTGGCAGCGCTGGCTGACCCTGCGCGACCAGGCACCCGCCGCGTGGCCGCGCGACGAGGCCTTCAGCACGGTCGCCTACCTGACCGCCGAGGAGATGAAGCAGATCGCCGGCGCGATCCAGAAGATGCTCGCGCGCTACCAGGATCGCGAGCAGCGCCCGCTGGCCCGGCCGGAGGGGGCGCTGCCGGTCGCGCTCATCGCGCGCTTGTTCCCGCTGGTGCCGGAGGACTCCGACGAGACAGGCCGCGGCTGATCAGCAGCCACGGCCTGTCCGTTCAACGTTCTCTGCATCTCAACGTTCTTTGCATCTCAACGTGCTCTGCTCAACGTTCTTTGCACCCCCGCATCGGGCGCTCACCCCGCCGCCCGGCGGGCGTCCGCCGCTACCCTCCGCCGCACCCGCATCCCGCCAGCGTCGTGGCCAGCCGGTCCACCGCGGCCCGGGCCGCGGCCGCGTCCGGCGCCTCGTCCGCCATCAGCGAGAACACCAGCAGCTGCCCCGAGCTGTCGCGGACCAGGCCGGCCAGCGTCACCACGCCGGTCAGCGATCCGGTCTTGGCGCGCACCAGGCCGGCGCCGGCCAGGGACGGCGGGAGCGTGTAGCGGCCGTCCTCGGCCAGGGTGCCGGTGAAGCCGGCCACCGGCAGGCCGGTCAGCGCCGCGCGCAGCTCCGGGTGGGCGTCGGCGGCCGCCGCCGACAGGACCCTGACCTCGAAGGCCGGGGTGACGCTGTCCTTGCGGGACAGGCCGCTGCCGTCCAGGACGTTCAGGCCGGTCAGGTCCACGCCCAGCCTGCCGAGTTCGTCGCGGACCGCCGCCACGCCGCCGTCGAACGTCGCCGGCTTGCCGTCGGCGACGGCCACGTGGCGCAGCAGTGCTTCGGCGAGGTCGTTGTCGGAGACCGTGAGCATGTGCTCGACCAGGTCGGCCAGGCGCGGGGAGGTCACCGCCGCCACCTGGGTGCCGGAGCCCGCGGACGCCGCGGCGGGCTTGCCGGTCACCTGGATGCCGTGGGCCGCCAGGCGGCTCGCGAAGTCCGCCGCCGCGACCGCTGCCGGGTCGCTCACGCGCGGGCTCAGGTCGTCCGCGGCCTTGGCGCGGCCCTCGTCGACCATCAGGCCGGTGACCGGCGCCACGTTGCCGTCGGTGTACTCCGGGGACCACGTCGGGTTCAGGCCGGGACCGCTGAAAACCGAGGCGTCGTAGCCGAGTGTGACCGAATTCACGCCTTTGGCGTGCAGGGCTGTCGCGGTGCGCGCGGCGAGGTCGTCCAGGGAGGCCGGCTGGTAGCCCGGATCGGAGGAAGGGCCCTGCGTCGACAAGGTCGGGTCACCCCCTCCGACCAGCACGATCGATGCCGTGGCGCCGGAGTTCGGGCCCTGCACCACGCGAGTCGCGAACCGGTCGTCGGGCCCCAGCGCGGCCAGCGCCGCGACGGCGGTCACCACTTTGTTCGTGGACGCCGGGGCGAACCCGTCGGTGGCGTGATCGTCGAAGAGCAGCGTCGGCGAGGCCGGGTCGGCGACCGCGATCCCGACGTGCTTGCCGAGCCCGGCCGCGAGGGTCAGCGGGCCCAGCGCGCCGGCCAGCTGACCGGGCGTCAGCCCACCGCCGGGCTTTTCACCTGCGAGAACAGGCTGCAACGCGACACCGGCCGGGGCGTGCGCGGGCCCGGCGGACCGGCTCGTGGGCGCCGGCGGGGACGGCGGGACCGAGTGCCGCGACCCCGCGGCGACCGGGCCGACCCCGGCCCCCGAACCACTCCGGCGTTCGCTCACGCGTTGCCCGCCGGACCACGGACCGGCTGCCCACACGCAGCCCGCGGCCAGTACGATCCCGAGCGCGGCTGACACAATGGCGGTCGGCAGCGTTCCCGGCACCTGTCTTGCCACTCAGGTCACTCCTTGATCTCGCGAACTCTGTCGTCACCGCCTGTCTGGGCGACACTAGTAGCAGCACCTGAAAGCGCGGAAACGAGGAAAGACCAATGGAGTTCGACGTTCTCATCGAGATCCCCAAGGGCCAGCGCAACAAGTACGAGGTCGACCACAAGACCGGCCGCATACGGCTGGACCGCATGCTTTTCACCTCGATGGTCTACCCGACGGACTACGGCTTCATCGAGGACACGCTGTCCCTGGACGGCGACCCGCTGGACGCGATGGTCCTGCTCGACGAGCCGACCTTCCCGGGCTGCCTGATCCGCTGCCGCGCGATCGGCATGCTGAACATGGCCGACGAGGCCGGCGGCGACGACAAGATCCTGTGCGTGCCGGCCACCGACCCGCGCTTCGAGCACCTGCGCGACTACCACCACATCTCCGAGTTCGAGCGCCAGGAGATCCAGCACTTCTTCACCAGCTACAAGGACCTGGAGCCGGGCAAGGAGGTCCACCACGCCGAGTGGCAGAACCGGGCCCAGGCCGAGACCGAGATCCAGCGCTCCTACAAGCGGTTCGAGGAGCTGCCGGAGGAGGAGAAGGTCCACCACCTGTAGGCGTTCCGCGGCAGACGGTGCGTTGACACAGACCGTGCGTTGACACAGACGGTGGCGGTGACACCGGCCGGCCTCAGCCCGGACCGGCCCGGTGAACGGTGAGAACGCCGGAGCCCCCGGCGGGAGCGATCCCGCCGGGGGCTTCGCGTTGCGGGACGGCATCGCCGCTGCTGCGGCCCCCCTCGGACCGCGACGTCCCACACGCCTTCGGATGGCTCGGAACGAGCTCAGACGAGCCTCAGATGGCGCGACCTCCCAGACCCCCACGTCCGCGGATCGCGCTCATGGCCGAGCGCCTCATCGTGCTGCGTCGTCGTCTTCCCCTCTATGACCCCGGCGCGCGCCGGATTGTGACATCCCCGCCAAGTAATCTCCGAGAGGGCTGCGGGCGTACAGCACGCTGCGGCCGTGCCGGGCCCGCGACGTGAGCCCGGCGTGGTGCTGGCGCCGACCTGCTTCGCGCGCGGGGCGGTCAGCCAGATCGATCCGGCGTCGGACCCCTGGATCCTGTGCCCGGCCCGCGGTCTGGCGACGCTGGCCGAGCGCGTGGTCCCGCCGTCCCCGGGGCCGGCGCTGGAGCGCCTGCTCGGGGAGCCGCGGGCCCGGCTGCTGCTGATGCTCGCCGAGCCGGTGACGACCACCGAGCCGGCCCGGCAACTGGAGGTCACCCAGACCGCGATCCGGCACGGCCCGGCCGGCTGGGCGGTGCTGGCGGCCGTCTTCGCGGTGGCCGGACCGGCGATGGCGCCGGTGGGCGGTGGCCCGCCGGCACACGCCCGTCCGAACCCTGACAAGCCGGTTGGCAGGCGCCCGCCGCGGGCCGCTAGCATCGGCCCCTTCGCGACCGGCGAGAGGGGCCGCAGCCATGAGCAAGTACCGGGTCAACGTCTGCCTGCCGCCGGCGGCGCTGTCCGACGTCGAGGGCGCGCTGGCCGAGGCGATGGCGCCGTTCGACATGAACCGCGGCGACACGTTCGACCCCGAGGCCACCTGGGACTGGTACCGCGTCGACGCCGGCCGCCAGCGCTTCGCCGTGAAGCCCCGCCACGACGGCGACCCCCGCCTGATCCACGCCGACCCGGTGATCGTCGGCACCCCGCCCGAGCCCCTCCGCTGCGACGGCGGCCCCCGGGGCCTGCTGGACTTCGACGCCTGCCGCCGCGCCGCCCGCACCGAGGCCCGGGTCTACTGGCAGGCCCAGCACGACGACTTCCAACGCCTGGTCGCCGACCACCCGCCGGCCGAACCGCTGACGGCGTTCCTGGCCCGCCACGCCGCCGACCCCGAGGGCTACCCCCGCACCGAGGCCGTCGCCGACCACCACGCGCAGCCGCTCATCAAGGCCCTGAACCACCAGTCGGTGTTCGAGCGCTACCCGAGCCTGGGCGCCTGGGTCCTGGGCCCCGACACGGACCCGATCACCATCTACACCCGCGACCCCGAACCCGGCTTCGAACTGGCGGAGACCTGGGCCGTGGCCCGCGCCGCCCTTCTCACCCTGGACGGCGAGTGGACCGGCATCAAGCCCTACAGCCCGGCCCCGGACGAGGAGAGCGACACCTTCGCGCGGCGGTCCACCACGTATCTGGAGGAGTTGGACGAGGACTGCGTCGTCGTACGGCTGCTCTGCCATTGCTGAGGGGTGAGGAGCCAGGAGCCGAGGACACGCTTTCGGTGCCACCTCACGCGTGATCGTTGCTCACGCCTCGGCGAACCACGTCTTCTCTCCGCCGTCGAGGTACTGCTTCACATACTTCTGATGCCGCGGCGGCAACTCGGGCAGCTCCGCGATCGGGAACCAGCCGACGTCCACCGACTCGTCGTCGTTGACCCGCGCGGTCCCACCGGTCGGCGTGCAGACGAAGACCACGTCCAAGAACACCGTCTCGTCGTCGTTGGCGTGGGTGAGCCGGCCCGTCGTATCCACCGCCAGCACCCGCTCGGCCCGCGCCGTCACCCCGGTCTCCTCCAGGATCTCGCGCACGATCCCGACCGCCGGCTGCTCCCCCGGATCCAGGCACCCCGTGACCAGCGTCCACTGGAGGTTGTCGGCGCGCCGCACCAGCAGCACCCGCTGCTCGCCGTCGACGACGAGGCCGGTGCTCCCGGGCAGCCAGAGCAGGTCGTGGCCTATCTTCTTGCGGATGTCGACGATGAACTCGGGAATCGGCATGCTGTCACGCTAGCGGCTGCGGGTTACGGGGCATGCGCCGATGAGTAGGGTCATCGGCATGTCTGCTGATCTGGGATTCACATGCCGGTGCTGCGGGGAGCGGCATGAAGAGCTTCCGCGGTCGTTCCACGCCGAAGCGCCGGCCTACTGGTTCCCCGAGCTGGCCGAGGATGAGTCCAGCGAGCTGACGCCCGAACTGTGCATCATCAAGGGCGAGCACTTCTTCATCCGCGGCCTTGTCCAGCTCCCGATCCTCGACAGCGGCGACGTTTTCGACTGGGGCGTGTGGGTCTCCCTGAGCAGGGACAGCTTCCAGCGGGTGCTGGACCTGTGGGAGACCGAGGGCCGCGAGGCGGAGCCGCCGTATTTCGGCTGGTTCTCCACCGAGCTGAGCCGGTACTCCCCGTCGACCATGAACCTCAAGACCCACGTGCACACCCGGCCGGTCGGCAAACGCCCGCTGATCGAGCTGGAGGCCACCGACCATCCGCTGGCCGTGGAGCAGCGCACGGGCATCACCATGGACCGGGTCCGGCAGATCGCCGAGGAGATCCTGCATCCGGGCAGCCCGACATAGGGCGCCGCTACGGCCGCCCGTAGAAACTGGGCGTCCCGTTGATCCACAGCGACTGCTGCTCGACCACGCCGCCGGGGTGCGGTGCCTGGATGATGCGGTCGTTCCCGATGTACACCGCCTCGTGGTAGATGGTGTGCGGGTTGGCGGGGTCCTCGGCCCAGAAGACCAGATCGCCGGGGCGGAGCTGGGCGTAGGTGAGCGAGTGCATCGCCAGGTACTGCCATTGCGCCGGGTGCGGGAAGGACCAGCCGCCGGCTTCCAGGCCGCGCATCGCCAGGCCTGAGCAGTCGAAGACGTCCGGACCCGCGCCGCCCCAGACGTAGGGCTTGCCGAGCTGTGCGTAGATGTAGGTCAGCATCTGGCGGACGGCGCCTTCGGCCGGCGGCGCGGCGCTCGCGGGACTGGCCGGCGGCGTCCACGTCGTCGCGCCGCCGCTGCTCGACGCGGGCGGCTGCGCGTGCGTCGAGCCACCGGATGCCGACGCCGCGGCCGACTGCCGTGCCACCGCCTGCTGCGCCGCGAGCGCCTCCAGTCCGGCCTCCCGCTGCCGCTCCAGCCCGATCTCGATCCCCTGCGCCGCCGCCAGCTCGCTCAGCAGCGCGTCCTGTTGCACCTGGATGGCCGCCACCTGGACCTGCGCGTCGGAGGCCGCCGTGCGCGCCGCCTCCAGCGCGCTCTCCGCCTGGGCCTGGGCTCGGCGCTCGTCCGCGGCGGTCTGGTCGGCCTGTCGGCGGGCCGAGGTCGCGTCCTTCGTGGCCTGCCGGGTGCCGTTCACGGCCAGGGCCTCGGCGGCGTCGTGGTTCGCCAGTGCCTGGCGGCGGACGGCGAAGTCGTGCAGGGAGCCGGCGTGGAGCAGGGTCAGCGCCGCCGCCATGTCCGAGCCCTGCCGGTAGGTCTCGGCCGCGAAGGCGCCGAGGCGCTGCTCGGCCTGGTGCTGCGCGTCCAGGGCGACGATGGCTTGGGCCTGCGCGGCGTCGGCTGCCTGGGCCGCTGTCGCCGCCTGGGCCACGGCGGTGTCGTACGCCTCGGCGGCCAAGCCGGCGCGTGCCAGGAGGGTGTGCAGGCGGGTGCCGGCGGCGTCCAGGGCCTGCTGGATGCCGTCGGCGGCGGACTGGCGGTCGGCGACGTCGGCCTTGGCCTGGTCGACGGCGTCCTGGCCGGGGATCTGGACGGACCTCTGGCCGGGCGTCTGGCCGGGCGGCACCGGGGTGCCCGGGCCCGGACCCGGGTCGGCATGCGCCGCGGCGCCGAGCAGCGCCGCCGTCAGGACCGTGGCCGCGACGAGCGCCGCCCGCAGGCCGTGCCCGCGTCCTCGCATGCCGAACTCCTTCCGCGCCGCCCGCTGGGTGAATGAGTGCCCGAATGGCTGTGGGATGATCTACCCACAGCCACCGGCGACCTTTCATCACAAAATGAGCGGTTTGCGCGAAGCGTGGTCAGAAGGCCTGCGGTTTCCACCGAACGAGGGAATCCGCGAACGACCGGGCCCCGGAAACGATCACAGGGCGGTCGCAGGACCCTGTCCCGCGCCGCCCGCACACCGCCAAGATCACAAAGCCCTGCGGTACCGCGTCTCGTCCAGCACCTCGGCCCCGGCCTCGAACCCCGAGACCCCGCCGTCGTGCCGCCACCCGGTGTGCTCGTAGAACGCCCGCGACGCGGAGTTGATCGCCAGCACCCACAGCGTCGCCTCGCGGTAGCCGGCCTCCCGCAGCCGCCGCAGCGCGGCCTCCTGCAACCGGGACCCGATCCCCAGCCGCCAGATCGCGGGGTCGACGTATATGGCGTTGAGCTCCCCCACGCTGCCCTCGGCCTCGTCCTCATCACGGCTCGGCCCCACCGAGGCGAACCCCGAGACCACCCCGCCGACCTCGGCGACCAGCACCACCATCCGCCGCGCCGCCCGATCGGCCAGCATCCGCCGGGCACTGAGCACGAAACCGTCCACCGACAACCCGGCCAGGTAGTCCGCCGGCATCAGCCCCGAATAGGCGACCTGCCACGCCGCGTGCCGCACCCGCCCGATCTCCTCGGCATCCCCCTCCACCGCCTCACGGATGGCGACGCCACGGGCCGGACGCGTGCTCGAACTCATGCGCGCCATTATGACCGGTCAGGCCGGGACCGGGTCGGGCGAACGCGCCAAGGCGGGTGGTCAGCGATAGTCGCCGAGGGTGCCGAAATCGATGTCGATGTCGAAGGGCACCGAGACCTTCAGCCGCTCGCCGAAGGTGCCGGTCAAGCTGTAGTCGCCGGTGAGCGGGTCGAGAGTGTAGACATAAGCGATCATTCCCTCGCCATCTCGCTCGATGAGCCACAGGTTCTTGATCCCGGCCCGCGCGTACTCGGGCGGCTTGATCTCATGATCGCGCTCGACAGACTCCGGCGAGACGATCTCGATGGCGAGCGCGATGTCCTCGGGACGGTAGAAGGTCTCGCTCAGGTCCGGCCGTGACGCGGATTCCGCGACGACGAGGACGTCGGGCTCGGGCCGATTCCGGTCGTCCAGCCAGGCGGTCATCTCATGGGTGACGCGCCAGCCCTCCGGCGCGCTCGATCGCAACACGACGCGGAGGAAGAACGTGATGAGGCTGTGCCAGGCGTTTCGCGGGGATGTGAAGACCAGGCTCCCATCGAGCAGTTCCGTGTGGGGAGGGAGCCTTGGCAGCCGGTCCAAGTCGGCGGAAGTGAAACCGCTCATGCGCCGATCCTACGAACGGCACCCGCCTCGACACCCACAGTCGGCAAGATCAAGGCTTTTCTTCACTCTCACGAGCGAAGAAAAGCCGACCATATTCACTCCTCCGAGTGACAGCGCCCAGCCCTACTTCGTCCCCGAATTCGCCGTCTTCTTCGCAGCCGTCTTCTTCGCCGCCGTGGCCTTCGCCGTCTTCGTCCCCGAAGCCGCCGTCTTCTTCGCCGCGGTCTTCTTCGCCGGGGCCTTCTTGGCGGTCTTCTTCGCCGGTCCCTTGGCGCGCTTCTCGGCGAGCAGCTCGTAGGCCTTCGCCGGGGTGATGCCCTCGACCGTCTCGCTCTTGGGGATGGTCACGTTGGTCTCGCCGTCGGTCAGGTACTCGCCGTAGAAGCCCGACTTGATCACGATCGGCTTGCCGGACACCGGGTCCGGGCCCAGTTCGCGCAGCGGGGGCTTGGCCGCGCCGCGGCCGCGGGCCTTGGGCTGCTTGTAGATCTCCAGGGCCTCCTCGAGGGTGATCGTGAAGATCTGCTCCTCGGAGGTGATCGAGCGGGAGTCCGCGCCCTTCTTCAGGTAGGGGCCGTAGCGGCCGTTCTGGACCGTGATCTCCTCGTTGGACTCCGGGTCGGCGCCGACCACGCGGGGCAGCGACAGGAGCTGCAGCGCCTCCTCCAGGGTGACCGTGTCCAGGCCCATGTTCTTGAACAGGGAGCCGGTGCGGGCCTTCACCGCGTTCTTGCCGCGCGTCGGGGTGCCCTCGGGGAGGATCTCGGTGACGTACGGGCCGAAGCGGCCGGCCTTGGCCACGATCTCGAAGCCGGTCGAGGGGTCCCTGCCCAGTTCGCGGTCGCCGCTGGGCTGCAGGAAGAGCTCCTCGGCGAAGGCCGGGGTGAGCTCGTCCGGCGGGAGGTCGTCCGGGACGCTGGCGCGCTGCTGGGTGCCGTCCTCCAGGTTGCGCTCGATGTACGGGCCGAAGCGGCCCACGCGCAGGATGATGCCGTCCTCGCCGACCGGGAAGGAGTTCACCTCCCGGGCGTCGATGTTGCCCAGGTCGGTGACCAGGTCCTTCAGGCCGCCGAGGTGGTCGAACACCGCGCCGTCGCCACCGGTCTTGCCCGCCGGCGCGCCGGCCTGCTCGGTCTCGGCCGGGCCGAAGTAGAACCGGCGCAGCCACGGCACGCGCTGCGCCTCGCCGCGGGCGATGCGGTCCAGGTCGTCCTCCATGCGCGCGGTGAACTCGTAGTTCACCAGGTCGCCGAAGTGGTTCTCCAGCAGCCCGACCACCGCGAAGGCGATGTAGGACGGGACCAGCGCGGTGCCCTTCTTGAAGGCGTAGCCGCGGTCCAGGATCGTGCCCAGGATCGTGGAGTACGTCGAGGGCCGGCCGATCTCGCGCTCTTCCATCTCCTTGATCAGCGAGGCCTCGGTGAAGCGCGCGGGCGGCTTGGTCGAGTGCCCGTCCGCGGTGACCTTGGTGGTGGTCAGCGCGTCGCCCTCGGCCACGGCCGGCAGCCGCTGCTCGGAGTCGTCCAGCGCGGCGTCCGGGTCGTCGGTGCCCTCCACGTAGGCCTTCAGGAAGCCGTGGAAGGAGATGATGCGGCCGCTGGCGCTGAACTCCACGTCCCGGCCGTCGGAGGCGGCGCCGCCGACCTTCACCGTCACGGTGTGGCCGGTGGCGTCCTTCATCTGGGAGGCGACGGTGCGCATCCAGATCAGCTCGTACAGCCGGAACTCGTCGCCCGAAAGGCCGGTCTGCGCCGGGGTGCGGAAGGTGTCGCCGGAGGGCCGGATCGCCTCGTGCGCCTCCTGCGCGTTCTTCACCTTGGAGTCGTAGCGGCGCGGCACGTCCGGCAGGTAGTCGGCGCCGTACAGCTCGCGCACCTGGGTCCGGGCGGCGTTCAGCGCGGTGTCCGACAGCGTGATGCTGTCGGTACGCATATAGGTGATGTAGCCGTTCTCGTACAGGCTCTGCGCGACCCGCATGGTGCGCTTGGAGTCCATGCCGAGCTTGCGGCTGGCCTCCTGCTGCAGCGTGGTGGTCCGGAAGGGGGCGTACGGCGAGCGCCGGTACGGCTTGCGCTCCACGCCGCGGACGCTGAAGTCCGCCTCGCGCAGCGCCGCGGCCAGCGCCTTGGCGGTGACCTCGGTCAGGTGCGCGACGTTCTGGCTTCCGCTCTTGAGCTGCCCGTCCGGCCCGAAGTCGCGGCCGGCGGCCACGCGCTTGCCGTCGACGCTGGCCAGCCGGGCGGTCATGGCGCGCGGGTCGTCCGGCCCGGCGGCCTTCAGCGTCTCGAAGGTGCCGGTCAGGTCCCAGTACTCGGCGGCGCGGAACGCGATGCGCTCGCGCTCCCGGTCCACCACCATGCGGGTGGCCACCGACTGCACGCGGCCGGCCGACAGGCCGGTGCGGACCTTCTTCCACAGCACCGGGGAGACCTCGTAGCCGTAGAGCCGGTCCAGGATGCGGCGGGTCTCCTGGGCGTCGACCAGCTGGAGGTTGATCTCGCGGGTGTTGCGCACCGCCGCCTGGATCGCCTCGCGGGTGATCTCGTGGAACACCATGCGCTTGGCGGGGACCTTCGGCTTGAGCACCTCGTGCAGGTGCCACGCGATGGCCTCGCCCTCGCGGTCCTCGTCGGTGGCCAGCAGGAGTTCGTCGGCTTCCTTCAGGAGGTCCTTGAGCTTGGCGACCTGCTTGCGCTTGTCGGCGTTGACCAGGTACAGCGGCTCGAAGTCGCCGTCCACGTCCACGCCGAGCCGGCCCATCGAGGTGCCCTTGTACTTCTCCGGCACCTCGTCGGCGCCGGCGGGCAGGTCCCGGATGTGGCCGACGGAAGCCTCGACGGTGTAGCCCGCACCGAGGTAGCCCTTGATCGTCTTCGCCTTGGCCGGCGACTCGACGATGACCAGCCGGCGCGTCGAACCGCCCGAGTCCGCTGAACCCTTGCCTGCCACCGTTACCTCTGCTTCCCAACTGCTAGCCCCAAGGGATACGCGCTTGGGCGTACCCCGCACACCGCGGTACGACACGTGGTCGGGACACCGCGACACCAACGGAGAGTGACCGTACCTCAGCCGTACGTCTCCGCGCTGTCTACTGTGTCCTACTCGTTGTCTTGAATGGTCGGCGTACAACCGAACGTTAACCCGAACTGGCGTATAGGACGGAACCGGAAAACGCCAGAGGTGGGACGGATGTGACGCAGGACAACCGGTGTTGAGGCCATCGACGCTGATGGCAGCACCGGGTACGCACTACGCCACGGGGAACAGATATCCGTCCTCGACCAGCCCCCGGATGGCCTCGACGGCCCCGGTGCGCAGGCTCCGGCCGTCGATTCCGTAGCGTTCGCCGACAGCGTCCAGGATTTCCCCGAGCGGGGTCTCCCCGTCCGAGGCGCCCACCACCGCGGCCCCGACCGGGTCGATGTCCGCCGAACGCATGAAGCCTTCCTGCTGGCTCAGCCGCGAGGAGTCGCTGCCCCAGCCGCTACCGCCCCCGTACGTCGGCTGCGCGACCTGCTCCCAGCGCACGTCCGGGGCCACCGCCAGGCGGCGCTGCATGAGCTCGTCGTCGTCGGTGCCGCGCAGGAAGTCGTGGCGGGCGAACCAGCTCGGGATGTGCGGCCCGAGCGGCTGCTCCACCGGGTGCGAGATCTCCTCCAGGCGCATCAGCGGGCTCTCGGCGCCGGCGTTGTGCAGGGTGATCCAGCCGAAGCCGATGGCGTTGACCTTGTTCTGCTCGAAGTAGTCCAGCCAGGCGTCGTAGCGCGCCGGATAGTCCGGGGTCCCGTACTCGCCGGAGTCGCGCAGCCAGAGCTCGACGTACTCGGCCGGATCCTGGGCCTCGCGCTGCACCACCCAGGCGTCGCAGCCGGTGTCCCGCACCCAGCCGGCCACCCGCTCGCGCCAGTCCACGCCGTCCACGTGCAGCCAGTTCGCCAGCACCTGGCACCAGCCGTCCTCGGCCAGGTGGCGGTGGGCGTTGCTGACCAGCTGCCGGCACACCTCGTCGGCCGGCAGCCCGGAGTCGCGATAGACGAAGCGACCACCCTGCGCGGCGTTGTCCGGCGAGATCACGAACGGCGGATTGGACACGACCAGATCGAACAACTCGCCCTGCACCGGCTCGAACAGCGAGCCCTCACGCAGGTCGAAGGGCTCGACCCCGGAGAGCTGCTGGGTGAGCCGGGCCAGCTTGAGCGCCCGCGGGTTCCGGTCGGTACCGACCACCCGGTCGACGTGCGTCGACAGGTGCAGCGCCTGCACCCCGCCACCGGTGCCGACATCGAGCGCGGACCGGAACGGGTCACGGATGGTGAGCTGCGCGAGCGTGGTGGAGGCGCCGCCGACGCCAAGAACGTGGTCCTCGCGCACCGGATGGCCCTGCCCCTGCGCATGAAGGCCGCCCGACAGGTCGGAGACGAGGTACCAGTCGTGGCCGTCGTCATCGCCATAGGGCCGGATGTCCATGGCGGCGCGCACCAGCTCCCCCTCGACCGTGACGAGCCCGGCCGCGACCGAGTCCTCGACCGGCAGCGCGGCCTCGACCGCCTTGCGCGCCACCGGCTGCTGAAGCAGGAAGAGCCGGATCAGGGTCTCCACCGGCGACCCCCCGCCAGTGGCCCGCAGCGCCGGGACGCTCTCGCTCCGGGCCAGCGCCGCGTAGGCCAGCGGGCCGAGGACCTCCAGGACGCCGTCCACGGTGTAGTCGGCCTTCATCAGCGCTTCGCGCAGCTTCTCCATGGGTCCATTGTCGCGGGAAACGTGCGGCGCCCCCGACCCGGAGGGCGAGGGCGCCGGCTGCGGTGACTCAGTCGGTGGCCTTCGGGTGACCGACGCCGGCGTAGTCGAGCCAGACCGTCCGGTTCGCGGCATCGATGTGGTACCAGATACGGCCACCGCCGGTGACCTCGTACTGCCAGTGCTCCATGCGCACGCCACCGCTGATCACGAAGGCGTATCCGTACTTAAGCCGGTGGTGACGGTCCGTTGATTCCGCAGGTCTGGGGTCCGCGCGGATGACCTCAAACGCCTTCCGCGTATTGCGCGGAGCCTTGCTGCACAGATCGCGCCAGCCATTGACGGTCGCCGTATCCGCGTAGCGGATCCGCCACTCGCCGTCGATCGGCGGAGGTGCCACGTCATCGTTCCGTTTCGGGCTCATGCATCGCCCTCGTCCGGCACGACAGGTACTTCCACCGGCCCGAAGTCATCCTTCCCAGAAAACTCCCTGTTCAGCAGCCGATACAACTCCGGATCCGCGTAGATCTCGGCCGTGTGCTGCCACTCGATGATCACCTGCGCGACCGGCCGCAGGTTGCGAATCTCGGCTGACGCCCTGGCCACCTCCACCAGTTCAGCCAGGAACTCGTCGACCGCATCGTCCGGAAGGAACCTCGTCCAGGCGAACACACCGGTCAGGGAGCTGCGAAGCACGTCACGCGACGGTTCCCGGGCGATTATCCCCACCAGCAACCGGGTCGTGATGTCGAAGATCTCGGCATCGCGCTCGGCACGCTCGACGGTCGCCAACATCAGGTCCGGCTGGTTCCGGCGCACCAGGCGCAGCATCTCGGTTTCGTCCAGCCGCGAGGTCGTCTCGCGGGGATGCTGAATCAGCTCGGAGAACGGTACGGAGTCACTCACAGTTCCCATGTCTTCAAAGGTACTTCAAAGGTCCGGGTCTGGGGAACGCAAGTCACCCAAAAAAGGCGCCCCCGGCCCGAAGGCCGAGGGCGCCGCATTAATAGGAGAAGACTCCCGGAGCCACCGCTCAGATCGACTGGGCGGAAGCCTCCATCGTCGTGTCCTCGTCCCCGTTGCGCGGGGCGCCCGGGGCCGGCGGGGCCGCCGCCTCCACCGCCGCGCCGGGGCCGGTGGCCGGGGCGTTGGAGTCCGAGTTGGAGTCCGAGACGGCGATCGACTTGCGCTTGCTGTTCCACACCGCCACCGCGATGACCGCCAGGGCGGTGATCGCGATCAGGGCGCGGACCGGGGCGTTGGCGGAGGTGCCGATCGACAGCTGGACCACGGCCGGCACGATCAGGAGGCTGACCAGGTTCATCACCTTGATCAGCGGGTTGATCGCGGGGCCGGCGGTGTCCTTGAAGGGGTCGCCGATGGTGTCGCCGACGATGGTCGCGGTGTGCGCCTCGGAGCCCTTGCCGCCGAAGTTGCCGTCCTCGACCAGCTTCTTGGCGTTGTCCCAGGCGCCGCCGGAGTTCGACAGGAAGACCGCCATCAGGACGCCGGCGCCGATGGTGCCGGCCAGGTAGGAGCCCAGGGCTCCGACGCCGAGGGTGAAGCCGACCGCGATCGGCGCCATCACCGCCAGCAGACCCGGGGTGACCAGCTCGCGCAGCGAGTCGGTGGTGACGATGTCCACCACGCGGCCGTACTCGGGCCGTCCGGTGCCCTCCATGATCCCGGGGATCTCCCGGAACTGGCGGCGGACCTCGTACACGACCGCGCCGGCCGCCCGGGACACGGCGTTGATCGCCAGGCCGGAGAACAGGAACACCACGGACGCGCCGATGATCAGGCCGAACAGGTTGCGCGGGTCGCCGACGTTGAGGATGCCGCCGAACTGCAGGGCCTCCTCCTTGCTGGACACCGTCGGGTTGTGGACCTGGGCGACCGTCTCGGTGATCTTCTGGGTGAACGCCCCGAACAGCGCGGTCGCGGCCAGCACGGCCGTCGCGATCGCGATGCCCTTGGTGATCGCCTTGGTGGTGTTGCCGACCGCGTCCAGCGAGGTCAGCACCTTCGCGCCCTCCTCGCCCACGTCGCCGGACATCTCCGCGATGCCCTGCGCGTTGTCCGAGACCGGGCCGAAGGTGTCCATCGCGACGATGACGCCGACCGTGGTCAGCAGGCCGGTGCCGGCCATGGCCACCGCGAACAGCGACAGGGTCAGCGAGGCGCCGCCGAGCAGGTAGGCCAGGAACACGCCGCCGCCGATCAGCAGCGCCGAGTACACCGCGGACTCCAGGCCGATCCCGATGCCGGCCAGGACCACGGTCGCCGGGCCCGTCAGCGAGGTCTTGCCGATGTCCTGGACCGGACGCCGGTTGGTCTCGGTGAAGTACCCGGTCAGCACCTGGATGGCGGCCGCGACCACGATGCCGATCACCACGGCGCCCAGCGCGATCAGGCGCGGGTCCTTGGTCGCGGCGTCGGCCAGCACGCTGGGATCGACGTGGTCCAGCGAGGAGATCTTGCTGGGCAGGTAGGTGAAGCACGCGATCGCCACCAGCACCACCGCCACCACGGCGCTGACGAAGAAGCCGCGGTTGATCGCCGCCATCGCGTTCTTGTCCCCCGTGCGCGGGGACACCGCGAAGATGCCGATCACCGCGGTGATGACGCCGAGCGCCGGCACCATCAGCGGGAACACCAGGCCCTGGGTACCGAAGGCGATCTTTCCCAGAATCAGTGCGGCGACCAGCGTCACCGCGTAGGATTCGAACAGGTCCGCGGCCATGCCCGCGCAGTCGCCGACGTTGTCGCCGACGTTGTCCGCGATGGTCGCGGCGTTGCGCGGGTCGTCCTCGGGGATGTTCTGCTCGACCTTGCCGACCAGGTCCGCGCCGACGTCGGCGGCCTTGGTGAAGATGCCGCCGCCGACGCGCATGAACATCGCCAGCATGGCGGCGCCGAAGCCGAAGCCCTCCAGCACGTTCGGGGCGTTGCCCTTGTAGATCAGCACCACCACGGCCGCGCCGAACAGGCCCAGGCCCACGGTGAACATGCCGACCACGCCGCCGGTGCGGAACGCGATCCGCATCGCCCGCGGCGAGCCGGACTCGTTGGCCGCCGCGGCCACCCGGACGTTCGAGCGCACCGCCAGCCACATGCCGATGTACCCGGTCGTGGCCGAGAAGACGGCTCCGACCAGGAAGAAGATCGAACGGCCGATGCGCTGTGACCAGTCGTCGGCCGGCAGCGCCAGCAGCAGGAAGAAGGCCACGACAGCGAACATCGCCAACGTACGGAACTGCCGCGCGAGGTACGCGGACGCGCCTTCTTGCACCGCGGCCGCGATGCGTTTCATATTCTCTGTGCCCTCACTGGCCGCCAGCACCTCTTTGACAAGGATGCCGGCGACGCCAAGCGCACCTAGGGCGATCACGGCCACCACGAAGATCCAGGCGAGGTTGCCCCCAGCCAAAGGGATCACCGTCGAGCCGCTGTCCGCAATTCGCGGCATGCGTCCTCCACTGTGACGATCCGTATTCCGACGCTGTAACTCAGATCACAGCCAATGGCAGGGGAGTCTACGCGCGAATACACGAGGTCGGTCAACAGATCGTTTCGCCGACCTCACGGATCGCTATGTGATGAAGGACACTTTTCACTCGGTTTGGTGAATGGAAGCGTCGCTTGATGTGGGGTGATGCCCAAAGAATCGGCGGGGCGGCCATGGATGGGGCGCCCCGCCGCGAAGAGTTGCGACCGCCTGCAGTTCGGGCCTACTGCGATGGCCCGAACCGGCGTTCATATAAGTGTTCAGAAATCCTTGACGGGCCAACCCATACGGACCGCGCCGCCCTCGGATCCGGAGGTGATGTCGAGATCGTCCACCAGCCCGGTCAGGACCGCCAGACCCATCTCGGCGTCGTCGAGGTCCTCCTCGTCCTCCGGCTGCGCCGCCGTCTCACCCTCGGCGGCGGCCGGGGCGCCGACCCCGTCGCGGGGACCGGGTACCGCACCGGAGACCTTGTCGGCCACGGTCACCACGAACCGGTCGGGCACCAGGCCCGAGCCGGAGGCGTCGATCGCGTCCAGCACCACGACCACCGGCTCGCCGGGGCAGTGCCGCTGGTGCAGGCCGACGGCCCGGGAACAGGCCTCGCCGACGGCCAGGCGGACCTCGTCGAGCAGCCCGGCCTCCACGCCGACCCGGCGGGCGTGGGCGACCGCGACCAGGCGCGCGGTCCTGACGTGCTCGGGCTGCGGGGTGAACCGCAGCAGAACGGCCGTGGCGCTCTCCGTCTTGGCCACCGTGCCGACGGCCGACGATTGCGCATCCATGTTGGCAGACCCCTTAGGAACAAGTACGGGATGGGACGGCCGGAGGCGGGCCCCGGTGCGCGGCGAGAGCTCTCGCACGGCGCGGCCGGCGAAGCCCGCCGGGCCCGGCTAGTCGACCGCGGTGACGGCCTGCTCCACGCTGTCGCTGATCGGGAAGACCTTGGTCAGGCCGGTGATCCGGAAGATCTTCAGGATCCGCTCCTGGGTGCAGACCAGGCGCAGCGAGCCGTCGTGCGCCCGGACCCGCTTCAGGCCGCCGACCAGCACGCCCAGGCCCGTGGAGTCCAGGAAGTCGACGTCCTCCATGTCCACGATCAGGTGGTACTTCCCGGCACCGACCAGCTCGACCAACTGCTCCCGGAGCTTGGGAGCGGTGTACACGTCGATCTCCCCGCCGACCTTGACGATCGTCCGGCCGTTCTCGTCTCGCGTCTCCAGCTTCAGGTCCACTGCCGGCCTCCAAAATGGTGCCTACCCGCCGCGGCGGGGGTGAGAAAAGGTGTGTCCTCGGCAACACAAAATACAGCTTCACCCGGGTCAGGGCTTGAGCACAGTCAATCACCTCGGGATGACACTCGGCCACGATTCGCGTCAAGTGCCCTCTAATGGTGCGTCGTCCTGCGCCTATGATCGCGCGCCGACGGGTGTCTGGGGGGCGCGCGTGGCCGGAAGGTCGTGTCGTGTCGGGTTCCGTGTCGGATACTGGTCTGCGATGTCGCCGATTTCTCCCTACCAGCAAAACCCCGGCACGGGCGGTGTGTCCACACCGGCACCGGCACTGAATGCTGCCAATACGGAGAACGGCGCTATCCCGGCAACGCTGGAGAGGCTGATCTCGGTTCCCGCGTCGCGCGCGGAGCGAGTGACGCATGTGCGCGTGGTACCGGCCCGGGACGCGGAGCACGGCGAGTGGCCGGAGTGGGCCGACGAAGCCGTGGTGCACGGGTTCCGCGAGGCCGGCGGCGTCGCCCGGCCCTGGCTGCACCAGGTCGCGGCGGCCGAGGCGGCGCGGGCGGGGCAGCATGTGACCCTGGCGACCGGCACCGCCTCCGGCAAATCGATGGGCTTCCAGCTGCCGGCCCTGACCGCGATCCGCGAGAACGCGGGCACCACGCTGTACCTGGCCCCGACGAAGGCGCTGGCCGCGGACCAACTCAGGCGTCTCACTCGGTTGGACGTACCGGGGGTCCGCGCGGGCCTGCTGGACGGCGACACGGACGCCGAGGCCCGCGACTGGGTCCGCCGCTACGCGAACTACGTCCTGAGCAACCCGGACATGCTGCACTACTCGATGCTGCCGGGCCACGCGCGCTGGGCCCCGTTCCTGCGCAAGCTCCGCTATGTCGTCATCGACGAGTGCCACACCTATAAAGGGGTCTTCGGCTCGCACGTGGCGGCGGTCCTGCGGCGGCTGCGCCGCATCTGCGCCCGCTACGGCGCCAGTCCGACCTTCATACTGGCCTCGGCCACGACCGCCGACCCGGCCGTGTCGGCCTCCCGGCTCACCGGGGTCGAGGTCGCCGCGGTCACCGACGACTCCTCCCCGCGCGGTCCTCTGGTGTTCGCCCTGTGGGAGCCTCCCCTGACGACCTTCATCGGGGAACGCGGAGCGCCGGTACGGCGGTCCGCTACAGCGGAAGCCGCGGACCTGCTGACGGACTTGGTGCTGGACGACGTCCGCACCGTCGTCTTCACCCGGTCCCGCCGCGGCGCCGAACAGGTGTCGATGCAGACGCGCGACTACCTGGAGGAGCGCCGCACCGGATACGGCAAACGCATCGCGGCCTATCGCGGCGGCTACCTGAAGACCGAACGCCGCGCGCTGGAAGCCGCCCTGCACATGGACCCGGCCAAGGACGGCGCCCTCGTCGGCCTGGCCGCCACGACCGCCCTGGAGCTCGGCGTGGACGTCGCAGGGCTCGACGCCGTCCTGATGGCCGGGTTCCCCGGTACCCGCGCCTCCCTGTGGCAACAGGCGGGGCGCGCTGGAAGGGCCGGACAGGGCGCGCTGGCCGTCCTCATCGCCCGCGACGACCCGCTGGACACCTACCTGGTCCACCACTCCGAGTCGATCTTCGACCGGCCGGTCGAGGCGTCGGTGCTGGACCCTGACAACCCCTACGTATTGGCGCCGCACCTGTGCGCGGCCGCCGCGGAACTCCCTATTACGGATTCCGACTTGTCGTTGTTCGGCCCGACTTCCGAAGCGCTGCTCTCGGACCTCACCCGCCGCGAGTACCTCCGCCGCCGCCCCACCGGCTGGTACTGGACCCGGCGCGAGCGCCCCTCCGCGCTGACCGACCTGCGCGGCACCGGCGGGCCGTCGGTCCGCATCGTCGAGGACAAGACCGGCCGCCTGCTCGGGACCGTGGACGAGGGCGCCTCGCACTCCTCGGTGCACGACGGAGCCGTGTACCTGCACCAGGGCCACACGTACCTGGTGGACAAGCTGGACCTGGAGCAGAACATAGCGCTGGTGCACCGGGCGAACCCGGACTACACCACGATGGCCCGCGACGTGGTCCAGGTGGGCATCCTGGAGACGGAGCAGACCCAGGACTGGGGCGACGCCTCCCTGCACTTCGGCTCGGTCGAGGTGAGCACGCAGGTGGTCTCGTACCTGAAGCGCAAGGCCGGCACCGGCCAGATCATCGAGACCAAGCCGCTGGACCTCCCCGAACGCATCCTGCGCACCCGCGCGGTCTGGTGGACCGTCGACCCGGCCGCCCTGCGCGACGCCGAACTCGACGCCGCCATGAGCGCCGGCGCCGCGCACGCCGCCGAACACGCCTCCATCGGCCTGCTCCCGCTGTTCACCCCGTGCGACCGCTGGGACATCGGCGGCGTCTCGATGCCGATGCATCCGGACACCGAGCGCCTCACCGTGTTCGTCTACGACGGCCACCCCGGCGGCGCGGGCTTCGCCGAGCGGGCCTACGGCGCGGCCGTGGCGTGGCTCACGGCGACCCGGGACGTGATCGCGGCGTGTGAATGCGTGGAGGGCTGCCCGTCCTGCGTGCAGTCGCCGAAGTGCGGGAACGGGAACAACCCCTTGGACAAGTCCGGTGCGGCCCGCCTGCTGAACCTGGTCCTGACCTGCGCACAGGAAGGACCCCCGCCCGGGACCCGGTAGCGTTGGCGCAATGGCACCCCAAGCTGTCAACCTCGTCAACCTGGAGAACGTCTCCAAGGCCTATACCGCCCGCACGCTCATGGACAAAGTCTCCCTGGGCCTGTCCGAGGGCGACCGGATCGGTGTGGTCGGCCGCAACGGCGGCGGCAAGTCCACCTTGCTGCGGGTGCTGGCCAAACTCGACGAGCCCGACTCCGGGCGGGTCACACACACCGGCGGGCTGCGCATCGCGTTCGTCGGGCAGCACGACACCCTGGATCCGGCGGCGACGATCCGGCACGAGCTGGTCGCGGACAAGCCCGACCACGAGTGGCTGGCCGACGCGCGGGTGCGCGACGTCATCACCGGACTGTTCGGCGGCACCGACTTCCCGGCCTTCCCCGAGGGCATGGACACCCGGATCGGTCCGCTGTCCGGGGGCGAGCGGCGCCGCGTGGCGCTGGCCAAGGCCCTGATCAACGAGCACGACCTGCTGCTGCTCGACGAGCCCACCAACCACCTGGACGTCGAGGGCATCGCGTGGCTGGCCCGGCACCTGGCCACCGCCAAGCCGGCGCTGCTCACCGTCACCCACGACCGCTGGTTCCTGGACGCCGTCACGACCCGCACCTGGGAGGTCGTCAACGGGCAGGTACTGGACTACGACGGCGGCTACTCCGCGTACGTCCTGGCCCGCGCCGAGCGGCAGCGGCAGGCCGACACCGAGTGGGACCGCAAGCAGAACCTGCTGCGCAAGGAGCTGGCGTGGCTGCGGCGCGGCGCCCCGGCCCGGACCAGCAAGCCGAAGTTCCGGATCGACGCGGCCAACCAGCTGATCGCGGCCGAGCCGCCGGCCCGGGACAGCACGGAGCTGCAGAAGTTCGCGACCAGCCGGCTCGGGCGGACCGTCTACGAGCTGGAGGACGTGTCCTACGCCGTCGGGGACGGTGTGGAGAAGAAGGAGCTCTTCAAGCGCGTCACCTGGCAGCTCGGCCCCGGCGAGCGGCTCGGGCTGATCGGCGTCAACGGCTCCGGCAAGTCCTCGCTGGTCCGGCTGCTGCTCGGCGAGGCGCACCCGGACTCGGGGCGGGTCGTCACCGGCCTCACGGTGAAGCCGGCGCACCTGTCGCAGGAGGTCGCGGAGATCGACCCCACCTGGCGGGTGCTGGAGGCCGTCGAGAAGGTCCACTCCACGGTCGAGATCGGCAAGGGCAAGACGCTGACCGCCGGGCAGCTGCTGGAGCGGTTCGGCTTCGCCGGCGAGAAGCAGTGGACGCGGGTCGGCGACCTGTCCGGCGGCGAGCGGCGCCGGCTGCAGCTGCTCAGGCTCCTGATGGACGCCCCGAACGTGCTGCTGCTCGACGAGCCCACCAACGATCTGGACATCGACACCCTCACCGCTTTTGAGGACATCCTCGACGGCTGGCCGGGCAGCCTGCTGGTGGTCAGCCACGACCGCTACTTCCTGGAGCGCACCACCGACCGGGTCGCCGCGCTGTACGGGGACGGCCGGATCCGGCTGCTGCCCGGCGGCGTCGACGAGTACCTCGCCCACCGCGAGCAGCGCCCACCAGAGGTTTCCAACTCCCGCACAACCAAAGCGCCCGCCCAGCCGTCAAACTCCTCAAGCGGCGGTACGGGCTCGCGCGAGGACCGCGCCGTGAAGAAGGAGCTGGCGCGCATCGAACGGCGCCTGGACAAGATCGCGGAGCTGGAGGCCAAGCTGCATGGGGAACTCTCAGAGATTGGGGGAGACTATCTCGCAGCGGCCGATGCGGACGCTAAGCTACGCGAGTTGCATGAGGAACGTCTCCGTCTAGAGGATGAGTGGCTCTCACTCTCCGAGTAGACGGGGGCCGACTTGGCCTCCGGTGCGCACCGGAGGCCGGAGCAAGGGGGAGGCGCGTGGCACAGTACGCGGACGGACGGCCGGGACAGGCCGCGTGTCCGCTTTGCCGCGCGCGCGACCGGACCCGGAACCGCTGCGGTGGGGGACGATCATGAGCACGACCACGGACACCGCCACACCGGGGGCGGACATGGGGGAACCGTCCGGGGGCGGATCCGCGCCGAAGGACCCGTACATCCGCGGCACGGACGAGACCGTCCTGCTGGACCTGCGCGAACTGCGGGCCCAGGAGGCGGCGGACAAGGCGGCGCGCGAGGCGGCCGCCGGGCGCGGCGCGGAGCTCGCGACCACCGGGACTGCCGGGGCCGCCGGAACCATCGAAGTCGCCGGCACCGCCGGCGCCACCGGGGCGGAGCTGGAGCGCTACCACGGCTCGCACCGCCGCGACGCCGTGCTGTACGCCGACGGCGGCACCGCGATCCCCCTGGACCGGGTCCGCGAGGTCTGCCACGACCTGCGCCAGCCGGTCGCCGCGATCCTGATGCTGGCCTCGGCGGCCGAACTGCGGCCGGACGTCCCCGAGCGGGTCCGGGACGTGCTGGGGGAGATCATGTCCCAGACCGAGGAGATATCCGCCACGGTCCGCCAGTTCCTCGACGACGCCAAGCAGGGCGTCGACGGCCTCGGCGCACCGGTCCCGTGCAACGTCGCGGGCCTGGCGGCGGAGTCCGTGGAGCGCTGGCGGGCCACCTTCGACGGCGCCCTGGACCTGGCCGCCGCCGAGGACCCGCTGCACGTGACGGTCGACCCGGTCCTGTTCAAGCGGGCCCTGGGCAACGTCCTGTCCAACGGCACCCGCGCCGCCGGCGACACCGGCCGCGTCCAGGTGACCGTCCGCCGCTTCGAGACCGCCGAGGGCGAACGCGCGGTGATCGAGGTCGACGACAGCGGCCCCGGCTTCGGCAACATCCCCAGCGGCCACGGCCTCGGCCTGGCCGTGGTCCGCCGCACCATAGAGGCGGCCGGCGGCTCGGTGGAACTGGCCGAGGGCCCCCTGGGCGGCGCCCTGGTCCGCCTGGTCCTCCCGGTCACCCCGATCCGCCCCCTGAGCGCCGACGACGAGCTGACGAAGACCTTCCACGGCGAGATCTCCCTGTCGCAGCTGGCCGCGGAACTCGCGGCGGGCGGCCCCGGCCGGCACCCGGCGCTGGCGGAGTTCGAGGGCGGGCTGTTCGACGACGATCTCTTCGACGAGGACGACGACGACTTCGAGGACGGCTTCGAAGGCGGTTTCGAAGGCGGTTTCGAGGACGAGGACGAGGCCGACGACGAGGAGGAGTTCGCGGAGGAGTTCGCGGAGGTTGTCGAGACCCCGGCGCCCGCCGCTCCCTCGCTGACCGGCGGCCACGCGTTCCTGACCAAGCTCAGCGCCTGGCCGGAGCCGATGGCGATCCCGAGCACGCAGGAGCAGCTGGCGATCGGCGGGCCCGCGGGGCCGGGGAACCCGTTCGCGGCCCGGGCGACGGAGCAGCAGGAGGCGGTCGCGGTCGCCCCCGCAACGCCACCGCCCGCAACGCTCCCCCCGGCAACTCCCTCGCCGGCCATCGCACCGCCGGCCGACAACCGCACCTACTTCGGCCTGCCGCTGAAGGACGACCCGGCGCCCCAGAACCGCCTCTACGGCGGATCCGCGGACATCGCCGCACACCCGGTCCCCGCCAGCGTGTTCGCCGCACACCAGAACGCCGCGCACACACCTCAGGCCCCCGGCGAGATCGCCGCCGCCGCGCACCAGGGCCGGTCGGCGGCGCAGGGCCCTGCCGCCCAGCTGCCCGCTGCTCCCGCTCAGCCGCCTGCTGCCGCACCGGCCTTTCCCGCGCTGTCACCGGCGGCCAACCTGCCCGCGTCCCCGCTGGCCGGTCCGGCGCAGCCCGCCGCCCGGCCCTCGGTCGCCTTGCCTGGCGCCGCGCCAGCCGCTCAGGCTCCTGCCGCCGTGCCTGCCGCCTTCGCCGCACCGGTCACGCCCTCGGCGCAGGCCGCCGAGCCACCCGCCGCCGCGCCTGCCTTCGCCGGTCCGGTAGCGCCCTCGGCGCAGCCCGCCGCCACGGTGCCGCCCACCGGCCACCCCTCGGCCGCCGAGCCGCCCGCCGCGCCAGCCACTCAGGCCCCTGCCGCCGCGCCTACCGCCTTCGCCGCACCGGAAGCCGCCCAGCCCACCGAAGCCACCCCCGCCACCACCCCCACCGAACCCACCTTCGACCCCGGCGACACCCAGCCCCTCCACATCATCCCCACCGGTCAGGACGACACCGCCCTCGCCTCGATCCAGCTCCCCTCCCAGGCGACCCTGACCCATCCGCCGCGCATTCCCGCCTCGGCGCTGCAGCCGGTCGCCTCGGTCCAGCTCTCCCTGCTCCCAGGAGGCGCTTTCTGATGCCCACCAGGATCGTGCTCTGCGACGACCACACCCTGCTCACCGAGTCCCTGGCCGCCTCGCTGGCCGCGAAGGGCTACCAGGTCGAGGCCGTGACCTCGACGCCGGCGCAGGGGTTGGCCGCTGTGGCGTCCCTGGATCCGGACATCCTCATGCTCGACGTGCACTTCCCGATGACCGTCTCGGCGCGGGCCGCCGCGTCGCCGCTGGCCACGGCCGGGGAGCAGGCGTTCCCGGTGTCGCGGCCGGGGAGTCGGATGGTGACGGCCGGGCTGGAGCTGGCGCGGGCGGTGCTGGAGCGGCATCCGCGGACCAAGGTGCTGATGGTCTCGGCGACCGATGATCCGGCGATCGTCAGCGCCGCGCTGGATCTGGGGGTTTCCGGTTTCACGCGCAAGGACCAGCGGATCGACGGGATCGTGCAGATCCTGGAGCGGGTCGCGGCCGGCGAGGTGGCGGTGGATCCGGAGCTGCTGCGGGCGGCGGTGCGGCATCTGAAGGCGCCGGACGTCGACCAGGCCGAGCGGACGCTGCGCTACCTGACGCCGCGCGAGCGCGAGGTGCTGCGGCGGATCGTCGAGGGCGAGTCCACCAAGCAGATCGCCCGGGCCATGGACATCGCGCAGTCCACGGCCCGCACCCACGTGCAGAACGTGCTGGTCAAGCTGGGTGCGCACTCCCGGGTCGAGGCCTCGGCGATCGTCGCCCGGGTCGGCGCGGTGGACCGGCTGGGCGCCTCGCAGTAACCGCCGGCGACGCCCCGGTGAACCGGCGGGGCCCGCGTCTAGACATGCGTCTACGTCATTTGGAGTACCGGCGGCTCCACTACATGGTGGTGGGCGGAAGCCCCGCGGCTTGCGAGGATGGGGAGCATGCTTGACGCCTCCACGATCGGACTCGAGGACCGCCTCGAGGAGCGCCTTGACGTGACGGGCCTCGGGGAGGTCCGGATCCTCGTCGTCGACGACCACCGCACCTTCGCCGAGGCCCTGGCCTCGCGCCTGCGCGCCGAACCCGGCTTCGGTGTGGCGGCGACCACCACCATCGACGGCGCCCGCCGCCTGATCGACGAGCGCCGCCCGGACGTGGTCCTGCTCGACGTCGATCTCGACGGCCGCGACGGCATCCGCTTCGCCGCCGAGATCCGCGCGAGCCATGCCGACGTCCGCATCGTCATGGTCACCGCCGGCGAGGAGGAGCGCCGGGTCGCCGAGGCGGTCCGGGGCGGTGTGAACGCCTGGGTCGCCAAGGACGGCTCGGTGGAGCACCTGCTCCAGGTCGTCCGCGGCGTCCTGCGCGACGAGACCCACATCCCGCCGCGCCTGCTCACCTACGTCCTGAGCGACCTGATGGCCGCCGAACAGGAGCGCAACGAGCACGAGACCCTGGTCGGCGCCCTCACCCCGCGCGAGCGCGAGGTGCTGCAGTGCATGGTGTCCGGCATGACCCGGGCCTCCATCGCCCAGCACCTGTTCCTGTCCCCCAACACGGTCCGCACCCACATGCAGAACGTCCTGGGCAAGCTCGGCGTACACTCCACGCTGGCCGCCGTGGCGGTGGCCCGACGTGCCGGAATCGGGGAAGACCCCCGCTGACCGGCGGAGGAACCGACGAGGAACGATGACCGGAAAGCCCGATGCGCTGTGGGATGGGCCCGAACGGCCCGCCCTGCTGCACACGCTGATCATCGGCGCCGGACGGGCCGGCCGGGCCCTGGCCCGGGATCTGCGCGACGACGAAAGCCACGGACTCCACCCGATCGGCTTCCTCGACGATGCCAAAGGTACCCGTGACGCCGAAGGTACCGACCGCCCGGTACCACCCCGCCTCGGCACCCTGGCCGACCTGCCGCGTCTGCTGGACGAGCACGCAGCCGACGCCGTCGTGCTCGCGATCCCCGGCCTGCCGACCCAGCGCGTCCGCGAACTGACCAGCACGGTGATCGCCGCGGGCGCCGTCGTCCGCCACCTGCCCTGGTACGCCGCCGCCCTGGCGCGCGAAGCGACCGCCTCCGACCTGCTGCCCCTGGACGTCAGGGCCCTGATCGACGGCCCGGAGCCGTACGTCGTCTCGCCCGAGGTCAAGGAGATCGTCACCGGCAAGCGCGTCCTGGTCACCGGCGCCGGCGGCGCGCTCGGCGCGGAGCTCTGCCGGCAACTGCACGCCTTCAACCCGGACAGGCTGTTCCTCCTCGGCGGCGAGAAGCCGTCGCGAAGCCTGCTCGCGGACGTATGGGGCGAGGAACCGGCCACCGACCTCCTCGACCGCGACGAGGCCGACCGGACGTTCCGCGACCTGCGGCCCGAGGTGGTGTTCCACGCCGCCGGGCTCAGGCACCCCGCCATCCTGGAACGCCGACCGAGCCAGGGCGTGACGGCCAACGTCCTCAGCACCGACAACCTCGTCCGCGCGGCGGCCCGACACGGCACCGAGCGCTTCGTCCGCCTCTCCACCGACGCCGACCCGGCCTCGATGCTCGGCGCCTCCCACCGCGCCGCGGAAGCCGTCGTGCTCGGCGCCGCCCAGAAGATCGACAGGACCGGCGGGACCAGCGGGACCACCACGGCAGGCAAGACCAGCAAGACCGGCAAGTCCGGCAAGAAGCACCGCGCGGAAACCGTGTTCGCCACCGTCCGCATCGGCGACGTCCTGGACGCCCGCGACTCCCTCCTGACCGTCCTGGCCCACGAGATCCGCGCCGGCGGCCCGGTGGCCGTCACCCACCCGGAAGCAGCCCGCTGCTTCGCGACCGTCGAGGAGGCCGTGGCCCTGACGCTGGAAGCAGCCCGGATGGCCACCGGCGGCGAGATCTACACCCTCGGCCTCCCCGAGCCGATGCGCGTCACCGAGGTGGTCTCGCGTTTCACCCGGCAGTACCGACTCCCCGAGGTGCCGATCCGCTACGTCGGGCAGCGCCAAAGCAGCAAAGCCCTCGAACAGGGCAGAACCATCCCCACCGCGCACCCGCAGATCTTCACGACGCCCGACCACGCGGACTCCGCCGAGGACGCGCGCCTGCCGGAACGCCTGGACAAGATCTACAAGGCCGCCGCCAAGAACCGGGACCCGAAGGTGCGTCAGATGCTGCTGAGTCTGGCTAAATCAACAACCTGATCAGCATCCGACGCCTGATTCCCCCTACTGCATATCCACAACGCCTCGGGCGGATACGGATTCGTACACGCATTCGCCCAGATGAGAGCACTGACCGCCGCTGCCCGGGCTCCGCCCCGGTACACGCTCCTCGCTGAGTAACGCCTCTCCAAAACGCTGGCGCCCGCGCGTCACATGAGTAGGCTCGACTACATGGCGTACAAGGTCGAGCGCACCGAGGCAGAGTGGCGGCAGCATCTGGGACCCGCCGCCTACAAGACCCTGCGCGAGTTCGGAACCGAGAACCCGTGGTCCGGCGCCTACGTCGAGAGTGACGATCCGGGCAACTACATGTGCCGGGGCTGCGACACCGCCCTGTTCGGCTCCCAGTCCAAGTTCAACGCCGAGTGCGGGTGGGCCGCCTTCTCCGGCCCCCTCACCGACGACCTCATCGAGCAGCACGAGGACCGTTCGCAGGGCATGCTGCGCACCGAGATCCGGTGTGCCACCTGCGGTTCGCACCTCGGCTACCTGTTCAACGACGCACCGGAGGAGTTCGGCGGCTGGCGCTACTGCGTGAACTCGATCGGGCTGATGCTGAAGGAGTCGATGTCCAGTACGGCTTCCTGAGGGGACGCGCGCCCGCCTTCTCGTGCGGAGAGGCTTCTAACGCATAGACGCCACACTATCCATTAGAATCATCGGCATGAGCGCTCTTGTCCTGCCCGCGATCCGCCACCGCGCCGTGACCGTCTCCGGCGTGAACGTCTTCTACCGGGAGACCGTCCCCGAACGCGCCGAAGCCCTTGCCGCGCCGGCCGTCCTGCTCCTGCACGGCTTCCCCAGCTCCTCGGCGCAGTACCGGCGCCTGATGGACGCCCTCGGCGGCGAGCACCGCCTGGTCGCCCCGGACTACCCCGGTTTCGGCCGCACGACCGTGCCGGAGGACTTCGTCCACTCCTTCGAGTCCCTCACCGATGTCGTCGAGGCCTTCGTCGAGGCCCTCGGGCTCACCGCCGGCGGCCGCCGCCTGGCCGTGTACGCCTTCGACTTCGGCGGCCCGGTCGCCTTCCGGCTCGCGGAGCGCCACCCGGAGTGGATCGCGGGGCTGATCGTGCAGAACGCCAACGCCTACGCCGAGGGCCTGTCCGAGATCGCCAGGAGCCTGACCGCCGAGAAGCCGGGCGTCCCGGGCGCCGAGGACCGCGTCCGCGCCATCCTCACCGAGGAGGTGACCCGCTCCCAGTACGAGGGCGGCACCTCGGACGTCGAGCTGATCGCCCCCGACGGCTGGACCCTGGACCAGCACTACCTCGACCTGCCGGGCCGGGACGCCGCGCAGATCGCGCTCGCCCTGGACTACCACGGCAACGTCGAGCGCTACCCGCGCTGGCAGCGCTGGCTGGCCGAGCACCGTCCGCCGGCGCTGATCCTGTGGGGCGACGGCGATGCGTTCTTCACCGTCGAGGGCGCGAAAGCGTATCTGCGGGACCTGCCGGACGCGCGGCTGCACGTCTTCCGGACCGGCCACTTCGCCCTGGAGGAGAAGCTTCCCGAGATGGCGCCGCTGATCGGCGACTTCCTCGACGAGTTGGGGCGAGCCGACGCGGTGCGGTAAGCCGACGCACTGCAGTGAGCCGCCGTCAGCGCTCCTTGCGCTGCTTCCACAGCACCCGGGCCCGCAACCCCCCGACCGCGAGCACCAGGAAGCCCAGGACGTAGAGCAGCGTCTCGAAGGCGTCCCCCAGGAAGGTGGACCCGGCCTCCTTGTGCGGCGCCGTGACGGCTGCCGGAGGCGGCGTGGTCAGGGTGCCGTCGTCGTCCGACAGCGACTGCTTCTTCGAGTGCAGCGCGTCCGGTGGCGGCAGCGTCTCGTTCGGCACCGCCGACTTCAGCAGCGGGTCCGGCGCCGCCAGCTGGTCCACGCCGGCCGCCGTGGCCGGCACCGCGAAGCCCCAGTCGAGCAGCTTGGCCGTCTGCTGGTAGATGTCGGTGCCGGCGTCGAACACCGAGACGATGAGCATGCGGCCGTTGCGCTCGGCGGCGCCGACGAAGGTGTGGTGGGCCAGCGAGGTGTAGCCGTTCTTCACCCCGAGCATGCCGGGGTACTTGCCCAGGAGCCGGTTCTCGCTGTCGATCTCGAAGGTGGTGCCGTTCACCGAGGGGAACTTGGCCTTCGCCAGCGAGCAGTACGCGCGGAAACCCGGGTCCTGCAAGCCCGCGCGCGCCATCAGGGCCAGGTCGTAGGAGGTGGAGACCTGGCCGTCGGCGTCGTAGCCGTCGTCGTTGACCACGACGGTGTCGTTCGCGTGCAGCCGCTGCGCGGTCTGGCGCATGAGGTCCACCGTCGCCGGCTCGCCGCCGGCCATGGCCGCCAGCGTGGCGATCGCGTCGTTGCCCGAGCGCAGGAACACCGCGTTCCACAGGTCGGAGACCCGGTAGGACAGCCCGGGCTTGATGCCGACCGCGCTGCCGCCGGGCTCGGCGGTGGCCAGGGCGGCGATGTCGCCGGGTACCGAGAGGTGGACGGCCGAGGGGTCCAGCCGGGGCATCAGGGCCAGCGCGGTCAGGACCTTGAGCGTGGAGGCCGGGCGCAGGCGGTCGTGCGGGGCTCGCTCGGCCAGGATCGCGCCGGTGGCCTCGTCGGCGATGACGAACGAGCCGGCCTGGACGTCCGGCGGGATCGGCGGGGTCCCGGGGCTGGCGACCGTCGGCCCGAGCGGCGTGGAGCTGGGCGCCGGGGGCGTCGGCGTGGGCGCCGCAGCCGCACCCGCGCTTGTAGCCACACCTGTACCGACACAGATCAGCGCCGTGCACGCCGCGGCGACCGTGATGGTCCGACGAACCAATGACCCTCGCATGCCTGCGGAGTATCCAGCCGACCGGCCCCGCCAAACCCCGGACCCGCCGGACGCGTGACGCCGTCCGCCGACGCCGTCCCCCGCTCCAGCCATCGGTGACTCGCTGCTCCGCACGGAGCCCAGACTATGCGGCCGGAGTGCGCGAACGGAGCATCATCGGGCACTGCGTCGCTACACGAAGGCCGAGACCCCGGTCAGCGCACGCCCGATGACCAGGCTGTGGATCTCGCTCGTGCCCTCGTAGGTGAGGACCGACTCCAGGTTGTTCGCGTGCCTGAGCACCGGGTACTCCAGCGTGATCCCGTTGGCGGCCAGGATGGTGCGGCACTCCCGGGCGATGGCCAGCGCCTCGCGCACGTTGTTGAGTTTGCCCAGGCTCACCTGCCGCGGGTCCAGCTTCCCGGCGTCCTTGAGCCGGCCCAGGTGCAGCGCCAGCAGCATGCCCTTGCCGAGCTCCAGCGCCATGTCGGCGAGCTTCTGCTGGGTCAGCTGGAAGCCGGCCAGCGGCCGGTCGAAGACCTCGCGGTCCATGGCGTAGGCGATCGCCGCCTCCAGACAGTCGCGCGCGGCCCCGAGGGCGCCGAACACGATGCCGAAGCGCGCCTCGTCCAGGCACCCGAGCGGCCCGGACAGCCCGGCGGCCTCCGGCAGGACCGCGTCGGCCGGCAGCCGCACGTCCTGCAGCACCAGCTCGCTGGTGACGCTGGCGCGCAGCGAGAGCTTCTTCTTGATCTCCGGCGCGCTGAACCCGGGGGTGTCGGCGGGCACGACGAAGCCCCGGATCCCGTCCTCGGTCCCGGCCCAGACGACCGCGACGTCGGCCACCGAGCCGTTGGTGATCCACATCTTGGTGCCGTTGAGCACCCAGCCCTCGCCCTCGCGCTTGGCGGTGGTCCGCATCCCGGCCGGGTTGGACCCGAAGTCGGGCTCGGTCAGCCCGAAGCAGCCGATCGCCTCGCCGGCGGCCATGCGCGGCAGCCAGGCCTGCTTCTGCTCCTCGGAGCCGTACCGCCAGATCGCGAACATGGCCAGCGAGCCCTGCACGGAGACCAGCGAGCGCAGCCCGGAATCGACCGCCTCCAGCTCCATGCAGGCCAGGCCGTAGGTCAGGGCGCTGGTTCCGGCGCAGCCGTAGCCGTGCAGGTGCATGCCCAGGACGCCGAGTCCGCCCAGGCCCCGGGCGATGTCGCGGGCCGGCAGCTCCCCGGCCTCGAACCAGTCGGCGACGTGCGGGCGCAGCTCGCGGGCGCCGTAGGAGCGGACCAGGTCGCGCATGGCGCGTTCCTCGTCACTGAGCAGGCCGTCGATCGCGAACAGATCGAGGGGGGACACAGGCTTGGAGGGCATGGCCCTACTCCACCACAGAATGGATTTTGGATCCAGTATGGTGGCCGCCATGGCTCCCCTGACTCCCAAGGCTCTCCCGCTGCACGGCGTCCTGGTCGCGGACTTCAGCCGCGTCCTGGCCGGCCCCTACGCGACCATGCTCCTGGCCGACCTCGGCGCGGACGTGGTGAAGGTGGAGCGCCCCGGCAGCGGCGACGACACCCGCGCGTGGGGCCCGCCGTTCGCCGCGGACGGGACGGCGACGTACTTCCAGGCCGTGAACCGCAACAAGCGCTCGGTGGCGCTGGACCTCCGGGCACCGAAGGACGCGGAGCTGGCCAAGGAGCTAATACGGCGCGCGGACGTGGTGGTGGAGAACTTCCTGCCCGGAACCATGGAGCGCCTCGGGCTCGGATACGAGCAGATGCGGGAGCACGACCCGGGAGTCATCTACTGCTCGATCACCGGGTTCGGCGATGGCGCGGGCGCGGAACTCCCGGGCTACGACCTGCTGGCCCAGGCGGTCGGCGGCCTGATGAGCGTCACCGGCGAGCCGGACCGCCCGGCGAAGGCGGGGGTGGCGCTGGTGGACGTGATCACCGGACTGCACGCGGCGTTCGGGATCCTGGCGGCGCTGCGCCACCGCGACGCCACCGGCGAGGGACAGCGGGTGTCGGTATCGCTGCTGACATCGCTGCTGTCGGGAATGGTGAACCACGCCTCGGCGTACCTCGGAGCCGGCGTGGTGCCGCGCGCGATGGGCAACCGGCACCCGAGCATCGCGCCGTACGAAGTCTTCGACGCCGCCGACCGGCCGCTGGTGATCGCCGCGGGGAACGACCGGCAGTTCCACAGCCTGTGCACAGCGCTCGACGCGCCGGACCTGGCCGCCGATCCGCGCTTCGGCACGAACACTTCGCGGGTCGCGCACCGCGACGCCCTGGCCGAGGAGCTGAACCGGCGGCTGGGCACACGGCCGGCCGAGGAGTGGTTCGCCTCGCTGACCGAGGCCGGGGTGCCGTGCGGGCCGATCAATGATGTGGCCGGCGCCTTCGCGCTGGCCGAGCACTTGGGACTGGACGCGGCGGTGGATGTCGGCGGCGCGCGGCAGACCGCGCATCCGGTGCGCTTCAGCGCGACGCCCGCCGACTATCGGACCCCGCCGCCCGCGCTGGACGCCGACGGCACGGCCATCCGCGAGTGGCTGAGTCAGCCCTCGATCTGAAGCGCCAGCGTCTCGACCGCCGCGGCCCTGTGCCGGTCGAACCACCGCACAGCGCCCTCGGCGTCACCGGCGCGCAAGGCCGCCAACGCGGCCCGGTGTTCGGCGACGACGTGCCGCCGATTGTCGTCGCCGGCGTAGTAGAGGGAGCGGTAGGCGTCGGTGCTGTCCCAGAGCGTGCCGATGATGCGCATCAACCGCGGCATCCCCGCGGCCTCGAAGAGCGTGAAATGGAACCGCCGATTGGCCCCGGCCATCATCGCGACGGCGCCTTCATCGGCAGCCTTCTCCACCTCGGCCTGCGCAGCCTCCAGCCGCTCGAAGACCGCCTCGTCGAGCAGCGGCACCGCCGCCCGCACCGCCTCGGCCTCCAGGATCTCCCGCAGCCGGTACACCTCGCGCAGATCGGCCATCGACAGCTCGACGACCCGATACCCCCGGTGCGCGCGATAGGTGACGAGGCCCTCGCCCTCCAGCGTCTTCAGGGCCTCCCGCAACGGAACGCGGCTCACCTCAAGACGCTCGGCCAGCGCCTCCTGCCGGATGGCGGACCCCGGCTTCAGCTCGCCAGTGGTGATGGCCCGGCGCACCTCGGCCAGCACGAACTGCTGCGCGGTCGGCGGTCGCGACCCCACCTCGGTCACCGTCGCCTCCCGCCGCTCACGCCCTGAACTGGATCCAAAACGGTAGCACGGGGTGGCGTTCGACCCCCGCAAATGCAAAAGTGCGCACTTTGCTGACTGCGTACACTATGAGCATGATGACGATAGGGATGACCGAGGCCCGTGGACAGCTGCGCGAACTGGCCGCTCGCACCCGACACGGCCACGAACGAATCGTGATCACCGACCACGGCCGGCCCACGGCCGTCCTCATCTCCCCCGAGGCCGCCGAGGAGTTCGCCCGCCTGGAAGCCGCCGAACTCGTCCGCGAGATCGCCGAGGCCAAGGAGGCCTCCGCCGGCAAGCCGATGGTGGTGGTCGGCGACATCACGGCGATGTCGTTCGAGGAGTTCGACGCCGTCGCCACCGACAGAGCCGACGACGCATGACGTTTCGCACCGTCCTTGCCGACGTCGCCAATCGCGCCTTGGCAGTCCTGGGCTCCGATGACCGCCGATCCGTCTACACCTCGCTGCGCGAGCTCGCAGGCAATCCCGAGCCCCGGCACGGCAACGTCGGGCGCCTGCACGCGGGTTGGCTGCGCGTCACCTACGAGATCTCCGCCGAGCCGAACGAAGACGGCACGACGACCATCACGGTGTGGAAAATCGGGACGGTCGCCTAGGAGCGCCGACCGGGGTCAAGCGCTTCATCTCTTACGTGCGCCGACCCCGCTCCACGGGCTGTCGACCAGTACTTGCCAACCAGTGCCACCGATCAGCCGACCGGCGTCCTACCCCTCCCCGCCCTCCGCCAACTCCTCCGCGTCGACCCCGGCCCCGCGCCCGACCGCGGACCCCGTGGACCCGCGCACCACCAGTTCCGGCTCGAACAGCAGCTCCTCGGCCGCCACGCGCGCGCCCTCGATCTGGTTCACCAGCAGGGTCACCGCGGCGCGGCCCAGGGCCTCGATCGGCTGGCGGACCGTGGTCAGCGGCGGGTCGGTGCAGTTCATGAACGCCGAGTCGTCGTAGCCGATCACCGAGACGTCGCGCGGTACCCGCAGGCCGGCGCGGCGGACCGCGCGGATGGCGCCCAGGGCCAGCGGGTCGCTCGCGCAGATGATGCCGGTCGCGCCGACGCGCAGCAGGCGCGAGGCCGCGGCCTGGCCGCCTTCGAGGGCGAACATCGCGTGCTCGATCAGGTTCTCCTCGACCGTGCGTCCGTACTTCTCGCATTGCGCGCGGTACTCCGCGAGCTTGCGTTGGGAGGGCACGTGGTCCTCCGGGCCCAGGACCAGGCCGATGCGTTCGTGCCCCAGCGAGGCCAGGTGCGCGTAGGCCTGTTCCACCGCGACCGCGTCGTCCGTCGACACCTGCGGCAGTTCCAGGTGCTCCACCGCCGCGTTGAACAGCACCACCGGGATGCCGCGTTCGCGCAGCAGGTGGTAGTGCTCGTGCGGGGCTTCGTCCTCGGCGAAGTGGCCGCCGGCGAAGACCACGCCCGAGACGTGCTGGTCCAACAGCATCGTCACGTAGTCCGACTCCGACAGGCCGCCGGCGGTGCGGGTGCACAGCACCGGCGTGAAGCCGCGCTGGGCCAGGGCCCCGCCGACCACCTCGGCCACCGCCGGGAAGATCGGGTTCTGCAGTTCGGGCAGCACCAGACCGATCAGGCGTACGCGCTCACCGCGCAACTGCGTGGGGCGTTCGTAGCCCAGGACGTCCAACGCGGTCAGAACCGCCGTCCGCGTGCTCTCCGACACCCCCGGCCGGCCGTTGAGTACCCGGCTGACGGTGGCCTCGCTGACCCCCACCTTCTGCGCCACCTCGGCGAGTCTGCTCGTCATATCGCAAGAGTAGAACGGAAGCCGGTAAGAACGCGATGGGTTCTCGCCAACTGGCGCAAGAAATTTCGAGCGGTCCGCAAGCAGGCGGTGACCCCGCTACCTGGCGTCAGACACCTGAGTGGATCATCCGTAACCTAGTCGTGTTCTTTCGATTTTTCATCAGACTCTTGCAGTCGACTGTTTACGGCTGTACCTTCTCGGCACGCCGATGACTGCGGCAAGGCACCTCCCCGATCCACCGAACGAAGGGGTGAAACACGCATGAAACACAACGCATCACGCATGATGGTCGCGCTCGTCACGGCGGCCGGTATAGCCATGGCGGGCGCCGCCTGCTCGTCCAGCCACAGCTCCAGCAAGGGCTCCACCGGTTCCACCAACTCCGCCGACGGTGTCGCCGACGGCAAGCCGCTGGACCCCAACGCCACGGTGACCATCACCATCGACGGCGCGCCGGGCGCGGACCAGGCGGCCAACAAGGCCTCGTACGCCGACGACCTGCAGGCGTTC
Source organism: Catenulispora sp. MAP12-49 (assembly GCF_041262705.1). Classification (NCBI taxonomy): domain Bacteria; kingdom Bacillati; phylum Actinomycetota; class Actinomycetes; order Catenulisporales; family Catenulisporaceae; genus Catenulispora; species Catenulispora sp. MAP12-49. The sequence goes on from NZ_JBGCCP010000010.1 coordinate 195,253, forward strand.
AAGATCCTCTACCCGAACGTCACGGTGAACGCCAAGCCGTACGTGGGCCAGGTCGAGGACCCGGCGCAGTTCACGGCGAGCCTGAAGGCCAAGAACGAGACCGAGGCCTTCCACGCCTACTTCACGGACAAGAACCAGGTCCTGGACTCCGGCGACACGACGGACATCAGCGCCTACGTCAACGACCAGACCGTGCCGGGCTGGTCGCAGCTGCTGCCGGGCGTCAAGCAGAACCTGCAGGACAGCGGCAAGACCTACTCGCTGCCGATCAACTACTACACCGAGGGTCTGATCTACAACCGCGACCTGTTCACCAAGGCCGGTCTGGACCCGAACAAGCCGCCGACCACGTGGGACGAGGTCGAGGCGGACGCCGCCAAGATCTCCCAGCTCGGCGGCGGCGTGACCGGCTATGAGGACTACAGCGGCGGCAACACCGGCGGCTGGCACTTCGCCGGCGAGCTGGACAGCCTCGGCGGCCAGATGGTCAACTCCGACGGCACCAAGGCCGCCTTCAACAGCGACCAGGGCAAGCAGGTCCTGCAGCGCCTGCACGACATGCGCTTCAAGGACGGCGGCATCGGCGGGACGCCGGTGACGCAGTGGGCTGACGCCTTCCCGCCCATGGCCACCAGCAAGGTCGGCATGTTCCTGGGCGCTCCGGACGTGATCCAGCACCTGGTCGAGGTCCTGGGCGCGGACCCGAAGCTGTACGGCATGGGCCCGATCCCCGGCTCCACCGGGCCGGCGACCGGCACCCTGGCCGGCGGCGACCTGTACTACTTCAAGAAGGGTCTGACCCCGAACCAGATCAAGGCCGAGATCGCCTGGATCGACTTCGAGTACCTGACCCCGGGCAAGGGCCAGTTCGACTTCGCCCGCAGCAAGGCGCTGGCCACCTCCGACAAGCCGGTGGCGATCGGCATCCCGCAGAAGTTCTTCTGGAACCCGACCTCGCCGCAGATGCAGCAGGTGCAGTCGGACCTGAAGACCTCGGCGACCCTGCCGATCGACCAGTACGCCGACTTCGTCAACAACCCGATCGCGCCCGTCCTGGAACCCCCGGCGGCGCAGCAGCTCTACAAGGTCCTGGACACCGCGATGTCGGCGGCGATGACGGATGCGAACGCTGATCCAGCCAAGCTCCTGAGCACAGCCGAGTCGCAGGTCAACCAGATTCTGGCCAACCAGTAACGCCGCGTCCGCGGCAGGCGGCCGGTCCATGTTGAGGGACGCGGACCGGCCGCCCCACGCGGCCCGACCCACGGAAACGGAGTCGAACGATGGCCTACGCCTTGGCCACTGAGCGGCTGCACGACGGCACCGAACGCAGCGCCGGCAGATCGTCGTCCTGGAAGGCGCTTCGCCGCTCCGCCGGACGCAACCTGCGAGCGCACGCCTTCCTGTTCGGCGCACTGGTCTGCTTCGCGCTGTTCACCTGGTATCCGATGGTCCGCGAGATCATCATGTCCTTCCAGCGCGTGCACCGCGGCCAGACGACGTGGGTGGGCCTGGGCAACTACCGCCAGATCACCGCCGACCCCGAGTTCTGGCAGGCCTGGCGCAACACGGCGGAGTTCACGGCCCTGGCCCTGGTGTTCGGCTTCGCCGCACCGTTCTGCGCGGCCATCATCGTCAACGAGTTCCGCCACGCGCAGGGCTACCTGCGGATCCTGGTCTACCTGCCGGTGATGCTGCCGCCGGTGGCCGGGATCCTGCTGTTCAAGTACTTCATGGACCCCGGGTTCGGCCTGTTCAACCAGGCACTGCACTTCCTGCATCTGCCCCGGTCCCAGTGGCTGGCGTCCAAGTCCTCCTCGATGCCGTCCATCGTGGTGGTCTCGACCTGGAGCAACATGGGCACCGCGACGCTGGTGTACCTGGCGGCGCTGCAAGGGATTCCGGGCGACCTGTACGAAGCGGCCGAACTGGACGGATGCAACGTCTTGCAGCGGATCCGGCACGTCACCATCCCGCAAACCCGGCTGATCCTGTCGCTGATGGCGATGCTGCAGGTCGTCGCGACGATGCAGATGTTCACCGAGGCCTTCGTACTGACCGGCGGTGGACCGGAGGGATCCACCACCACCGTCGTCTACCTGCTCTACAACTACGCGTTCAGTTACAACAAGTTCAACACCGCTGCCGCGCTCGGCGTGATCATGCTGCTGGTGCTGGCGTGCTTCTCCGCGATCTACATCGTGCTGGAACGACGCGGAAGCGAGGACTGAGAACATGCCCCAGGCGAGATTCATCCGGGCCCTGGATACCCGGAATCGTTTCCACGCCCAGCGGATCAAGGCCCCGGAGACCTATCACCGGACCCTGATATCGCGCACCCAGATGAACACGGTGCGAGGCAAGCGCCTGTACTGGACCGCGCTGACCGTGGCCCTGGTACTGGCCACCGTGGTGTTCATCGGACCGCTGTTCTGGATGGCCACCGGCGGGTTCAAGACCTCCCAGGAACTGGTCCGCAACCCCCCGGTCCTGCTGCCCTCGCACCCCTCGACCCACGCCTTCAACCTGGCCTGGAACCGGCTGGGGATGGCGCAGCTGCTGTGGAACACGATCGTGTACGCCGGCGGGGCGCTGGCGTTCCAGCTCATCTTCTGCGTGGCCGCCGCGTACTCGCTGTCCAAGCTCCGGCCGATCTTCGGCAACTGGATCCTGGGGCTGATGCTGGCCTCGATGATGATCCCGGCCGCGGCGCTGGTCATCCCGCAGTACCTGACGGTGCTGGACCTGCCCTTCGTGCACTGGAATCTGCAGAACACACCGTGGGTGATCTGGCTGCCGACCGTGGCCAACGCCTTCAACGTGTTCCTGCTCAAGCGGTTCTTCGACTCCATCCCGAACGACCTGCTGGACGCGGCCTCGGTGGACGGCGCGGGCCCGCTGCGCACGCTGTGGCGCATCGTGCTGCCGATGTCCCGGCCGATCCTCGGGGTGGTCTCGATCTTCGCGGTGGTCGCGGTCTGGAAGGACTTCCTGTGGCCGCTGATCACCGTGCCGGCGCACGAGACGCTGAACGTCGGCGTCAACACGGCGGCCACCTCCATGCCGGACAACGCACTGATCGGCGGGCTGTTCCTGGCCTCGCTCCCGACCATCGTGCTGTTCCTGTTCTTCCAACGGAACATCATGTCCGGCCTGACGGCCGGCGCCGTCAAGGGCTGACAGGGCCCTGATCCCGTCGGACGGCCGACCGCCGTCCGACGGCTCCCCCTGTCCCTTTCACCGTCGGCTGTCCCGCCGTCGCTTCTGCTTCGAGTACAGAGAGCAGGTTCCCGGTGTCCGCGCATACTTCCCAAGCGCCTTGGTGGCGCTCGGCCGCCATCTACCAGATCTACCCGCGCAGCTTCGCCGACGGGTCCGGCGACGGCATGGGCGACCTGGCCGGCGTCCGCGCCCGGCTGCCGTACCTGGCCGAGCTCGGCGTGGACGCGGTGTGGTTCAACCCCTGGTACCTGTCCCCGCAGGCCGACGGCGGCTACGACGTCACCGACTACCGGGTGATCGACCCGCTGTTCGGGACCGTGGACGACGCCGAGGCGCTCATCGCCGAGGCGCACGAACTGGGCATCCGCGTGGTCGTGGACATCGTGCCGAACCACACCTCCTCGGCGAACCCCTGGTTCCAGGCCGCGCTCAAGGCCGGTCCGGGCTCGCCGGAGCGCGAGCGCTTCTGGTTCCGGCCCGGCCGGGGCCAGGACGGCGAACTGCCGCCGACCAACTGGCAGGGCATGTTCGGCGGCCAGACCTGGACCCAGGTCGTCGAGCCGGACGGCGAGCCCGGCGAGTGGTACCTGCACCTGTTCGACCCGGCGCAGCCGGACTTCAACTGGCAGCACCCCGATGTGCCGGCGGAGTTCCAGGACGTGCTGCGGTTCTGGTTCGACCGGGGAGCCGACGGCTTCCGCATAGACTCGGCAGCGCTGCTGGTCAAGGACCCGGCGCTGCCGGACCAGATCGGCGAGGACGACTCGGCGTTCGTCGACCGCGAGGACGTGCACGCCATCTACCGCTCCTGGCGCGAGGTCTCGGACTCCTACCAGGGCGACAGGGTCCTGATCGGCGAGATCTGGCTGCCGGACGCCGCGCGGCTGGCCCGCTACCTCGGCCCGGACGAGATGCACACCGTCTTCAACTTCCCCTACCTGGGCTGCGCCTGGGAGGCGGACAAGCTCCGCGAGGTCATCGACGAGACGCTGAGCCTGCACACCCCGGTCGGCGCCCCGCCGACCTGGGTGCTGTCCAACCACGACGTGGACCGCGTGGTGACCCGCTACGGCCGCGAGGACACCTCGTTCGCGATCTACGCCCGGCAGCTGGGCCGGCCGGTGGACCTGGAGCTGGGGACGCGGCGGGCCCGCGCCTCGGCGCTGCTGACCCAGGCGCTGCCCGGCTCGGTGTACATCTACCAGGGCGAGGAACTGGGGCTGTGGGAGGTCGAGGACATCCCCGACGACCTGCGCCAGGACCCGATGTGGGAGCGCAAGGGCCGCAACCCGGCCGACCCGGGCCGGGACGGCTGCCGGGTGCCGCTGCCGTGGTCCGGGAGCCAGGCGCCGTTCGGCTTCAGCCCGGAGGGTTCCAAGGCCGAGCCCTGGCTGCCGCAGCCGGAGTCCTGGAAGGACTACACGGCCGAGGGGCAGCTGGCCGATCCGACCTCGATGCTGACGCTCTACAGCACGGCTCTGCGGCTGCGCCGGGAGACCGAGGGCCTGGGCGACGGACCGTTCGCCTGGCTGGAGGCGGCCGACGGCGTGCTCGCCTTCGAGCGCGGCCCCGGCTTCGTGTGCGCGGTCAACTTCGGCCCGCGACCGTCGGACCAGCCGGTCGCGGGCCGAGTGCTGCTGGCCAGCGGGCCTTTGACGGAGGACGGCCGGATCCCGGCCGACACCGCCGTCTGGATCGCCCGCTAGGCCGTCCCCCCGTCCTCGCCGCCGGCGGACCCTCCCGCGGGACCGCCGGCGGAGCTGTGCGCGAGCCCGGTTCCGGATGCCGATCCGGAGCCGGGCTCTGGTGTCTGCCTTTCGGGTTCTGATGCCGGTTCTGATGCCGGTCCTGATGCCGGTCCTGATGCCGGCGAGTGTCCGGGTTCTGATGCCCCCGGCCAACCGGACCGCGGTCCGACCGGACCCGCGCCGGACCGCGCCAGCGGACTTCTGCCGGACCCGGGCCGTTCGGCGTTCTGACGTCCGACCTCGAACGAGACGGTCTTGCCGGCCTCGCCGACGTCCACGCGGAACCGGTCCACGGTCATCTCGACCAGGTCCATTCCGCGTCCGCACACGTCCTCGCAGTCGGCGTGCCGGTACCGCGGCTCGCGGACCGAGCAGTCGGCGACCTCGCAGGTCACCGCGCCGGCGCGGATCCGCGCGCACACCGTCACCGGCCCCACGCCGTGCACCACGGCGTTGGTCGCGACCTCGCTGTAGGCCAGCACCACGCGATCGGCGTCCTCGCCGGCGCCCCAGGCCTGCTCGACGGCGGCGGCCAGCCAGCGCCGGGACAGGCTCACGTCCAGGGCCGAGCCCGGGAACGACCAGTACAAGGCAGTGTTCTGCGGTACTGCCACCCCGCTGCCGGCGCCTTGCTGGCCGGTTCGGCACACCGCCGGAGCGGGGTGGCGTAATTGCTGCATGAGGGCCTCACATCGTCGATGTCTGCGCGATTCGTCTCCCCCAGCGCGCACCCCACAATGAAATATCCCACCGCTCGCCGGGCCGCCGCAGGGGAATCCTCGAAATCGCCGAGGCCGGGTCGGGCACAATGGCTCGCATCGCAAAAGCGAACCGCAGGGGGTTGGCGATGACATCCGCAGAAGTCCCCGGACCCGCCACCGGGACCGCGCCGGACGGCGGGCCGGACGAACCCGCCGGCGCGGTCGAGCGCGCGGCCCGGGTCCCGTCCGGGCCCTCGGCGCCGCCGATCCGCCGCCGCCGGCTCGGCGCGGCGCTGCGCCGGCTCCGGCTCGGTGCCGGACTGACGCTGCAGGGCGCGGCCGAGCGGCTGGAGATCTCCGACTCGACCCTGTCCCGGCTGGAGAACGGCCAGGGCCGGCTGCGGCGCATCGACGTGGCGGCGGCGCTGGACGTGTACGGCGTCCAGGACGATGACCTGCGCACGACGCTGCTGAACCTGACCGGCCAGATCAGGGACAAGGGCTGGTGGCAGTACTACCGGCGGGCCATCCCGGAGCCGTACGCGGACTACATCAGCGTGGAGGCCGCGGCGACGTCGATCGACGCGCACACCGTGCAACTCGTCCACGGCCTGCTGCAGACCGAGGCCTACACCCGGGCGCTGGCCGAGGCCTGGCGGATCCGGGCTGAACCGCTCGATGTGGACGCCCTGGTCGCGGTCCGCCGCGCCCGGCAGCGCATGCTCGGCGGCGCCGAACCGCTGCGGCTGCGGCTGGTGATGCACGAAGGGGCGCTGCGCCAGAGCGTCGGAGGACCCGAGGTCATGCGGGGTCAGATCGAACGCGTCATCGAGGAATCACGCCGGCCGAATATCGTCATCCAGATCATCACCCATTCAGCAGGGGCATATTCCGGTCTTGACGAGCCGTTCGCGATTGTAGGCTTTGGTAATCCTCTGGAACACGACGTGGTATGCCTGGACAACCTGACACGGACGCATTTCCTGGAGACCTTCGACGAGGTGCGCAATTACGCGTCGGTGTTCGACCAGCTGCGTGCCGCGGCACTTTCCCCCGAACGGTCGGCGCTCTGGCTGGCCGACCTGCTGACGAAGATGGAGAGCTAGTTGAGCACCAGCACAACACCGCACCAAGGCACCGACGACGCCGGGCACCCGGACCTGGCGAGCGCCGCCTGGCGCAAGAGCAGCCTCAGCAACGGCGCCACCAACTGTGTCGAGGTGGCCATGCTGGCGGACGGCTCGGTCGGCGTGCGGCACTCGCGCCGTCCCGACGGCGAGGTGATCGTGTACTCGGCATCCGAGTGGGCGGCCTTCGTCGCCGGCGTGAAGGCCGAGGAGTTCGAACCGGTCGGCTGAGCGCCGGCCAGGGTCCCGTTCCATGTGGCGCGGGGCCCGCCCCACCAGGCCGGGCAACCGGTGCGAAGCGCCGTGCGAACCGGCGGGCCACCGGCCGTCCGCGCAGGTGAGAGGATGGCCCCCATGGCCCACCCAGGCGAGCATCCCGACTCCCCCGCCGATCCCCCGGGCCACCACCCGGACCACGCCGACGCCGCCGACCGCACCCTGCCGGACCCGGTCGTGGACACCGCGGTCGGCTTCCTGGACCTGCTGGCCGAACCCAGCCGCCTGCGCCTGCTGTGGGCCCTGCGCGACGGCGAACTCGGCGTCGGCGCCCTGGCCGAGACCGCCGGCTGCACGCCCACCGCCGCCAGCCAGCATCTGGCCAAACTCCGCCTCGGCGGCCTGGTCGAGCAGCGCGCCGAGGGACGGGCCCGGCTCTACCGTCTGCGCGGCAGCCACATCAAGCGGCTGGTCGAGGAGGTCGTGGGGCATGCGGAGCACGCGGTGCGCGGCATCCCCTACGACCTGTGAGTCGCTGTGAGCCGCCGCAGCTCAGGGCTTGCTCAAGGCTCAGGACTTACTCAAAACCTCAGGGCAGGAACCACTCCTGCGCCTTGTCCCCGGCCACACAGGGCTTCAGCGCCAACGTGTTGGTCTGGCCGCTGTCGGTCAGACACTGCCCGGCAGCCCCCTGGCTGTTGATGTAGAAGGCACCGCTCGGCGTACTCGAGTCCTGCGACAGCCACCACATCTGGAACACCGACCCGCAGGAGCAGTGCGACAAGGTGACCTTGCCACCGGTCGCGTCGATCAGCTGGCTGGTGTTCAACCCGTCGCCGAACTCGTACACCGCCTGCCCGTTCGACGTCAGCGCGGTCGCCTGGAAGCTCTGCCCGGCCCGCCCCGCCTGCGGCTCGACGGTCAGCGAGGAACCGTCGGCGAACAGGGGCGACCCGGAGGAGTTGCCGAAGACGTCGATGGCATCGCCGTCGCCGACGTTGGTGATGTACCCGGACTTGTGCGGCACGGCCGGCGAGGACGGAGTCGTCGGCGGCGGGACCGCGGCCGAGGACGTGGCCGAAACCGGAGGCCGCGACGTCAACGCCGAACCGGAACTACTCGTCGGCACCGGCTTGCCCCCGACACTGGCCGGCGGCGCCGCAGAAGTCGCCACGGGCTTGCCGTGCACACTCGACGCCGAGGTCACAACGATCGTCGAGGTCTCAGAGACCACCGACGTGACACTCACATCAGAAGTGGAGACCCCGCCCGAAGCACTCGTCGCACTCGCCACACCCACCGGCGCACCACTCGCAGCCGAGGCATGCGAACCACCATGCGCGAGCGGATACGCCACAGCGATAGCCACCACGGCGGCGACCCCCACAGCGGCCAGAACGATCGCCCGCCGCCGACCCGGCCCGGCCTCCCGAGGCCCGGAAGCCTCCTCGGCACCGGCCGGACCGACGATGGTGAAGGAGCCCGGCCCGCCGGAACGGTCGGAATCACCGGAGTCGCCGGAGCCGCCGGACTCGGGCACGACACCGACGGTGAACGAATCCTGCGGAACGACGCGGCCGGCCGGGGCCTCTTCGACCGGATCCAGGTCGACGCCCGCGTTGAAGGAGTTCAGGGGCATGGCATGGCCGGCGGCGATGCGCGGGGGCAGGTCCGGGTCAGGGTCCGGGGCGGGGGCGGGGGTCGGGTCCGGCTCGGCTTCCGAGTCCGGTTCAAGCTCCGGCTCGGGTTCTGATTCGGGTTCCGGGGCGGCGCCGGCATCGAGGGCTTCGCCGGGCGCGCTGGAGTCGGTCGGCTCTGCGGCAATCGCATGCTGATCGCTCGGCTCGGTGGCAATCGCCTGCTGCTCAGTCGGCTCTGCGGCGGCTGCCTGCTGGCCGGTCAGCTCTACGGCGGCTGCCTGCTGGCCGGTCAGCTCTACGGCGGCTGCCTGCTGGCCGGTCGGCTCTGCGTCCGCTGCCTGTCGGCCGGTCGACTCCGGCTCGCCGATTGTGCGGGCCTCCTGCTGCTCCTTCTGCCCCTGCTGCTCCGCCGCATTCCGCTTGCGCCACCGAGCACCAAATCCAGCTCGCGCAGGCTTGCCGACCTCGGTTGCAGGCGCGCTCTGCTGAGCAGGCAGACCTTCGGCGTCCCGATCCACACCGGCCATGAACGAGTCCTGCGGCACCACCCGCCCGGCCCCGGCACGTTCCTCAGCCTTCGACTCCGGCTCGGCCGGCGCTTCGACGTCAGCCGTCGTCTCGCCAGAGGGCAGCGGCTCAGTCCCGTCCGCCGGTCCGCGCACCGTGAACGAGGCCCAGTCCGTCCCCTCCGCCTGCGGCCGTATCGCGTACGAAGCCCACGCCGGCGAACCCTCAGCGCCGATGCCGATGCCGGCCCCGGTCCCGGCCTTCGCCGCGCCGCCATCACCAGTGCCACTAGCAGCGCCAGCAGCACCTGGCACCTCGCCGTCGGCCTCCGCGTCCCCCGCGGCCTCCGCCTCCGCCGCGTCGTCCCGAGGCACCACCGTGAACGACAGGAAGTCCCCGTCCCCCCGCGCCGCCTCCGCGATCGCCGCGGCGGCCTCCACTGCCGCGACGTCCACGCCGGTCTGGAAGCTGTCCTGCGGTGTGCCGATCCGCGTGAGGCTCTCGCTGCGCGCTGCCAGGCGGCGGGCGGTCTCGGCCATTTCGCGGGCGCTCGCGAAGCGTTCCGCGGGGTCCTTCGCCAGGGCTCGCATCACCAGGTCGCGTACTGGTGCCGACACGGTGTCGGGCAGTGGGGGGACCGGTTCTTGGAGGTGCTTCATCATGATGCCGAGAGGGGTGCCGCCGTCGAAGGGCGGGGAGCCGGTCAGGCATTCGTAGGCGATCACGCCGACCGCGTACTGGTCCGCCGCCGCTGTGACCGCTGTGTGGCGGGCCTGTTCGGGGGCTGCGTAGACGGCGGTGCCGAGGACCACGTCGGCCGCGGTGAGGCGGCGGGCGTCGGCGGTGCGGGCGACGCCGAAGTCGGTCACGACCACACTGCCGCCGCGGAGCATCAGGTTGGCCGGTTTCACGTCGCGGTGGACGATTCCGCGGTCGTGCGCCGCCTGGAGGGCCTCCAGGGTCTGGGCGACGATGGTCAGGGTGGTGGCCTCGGACAGCGGGGCGCTCTCGTCCAGCAGGTCCGACAGCGGGCGGCCGGCGATGAGCTCCATCACCAGGAAGGCCGTGCGCGGGTCGTCGGCCTCGCCGTAGTCGAAGACCGAGACGATGCCGGGGTGGCTCAGCGCGGCCAGGACCCGGGCCTCGGTGTGGAAGCGCGCGGCGAAGCCGGCGTCGTCGAGCAGCGCCGGCAGCAGGATCTTGACCGCCACCTCGCGGCCGAGCACCGTGTCCAGAGCCCGCCAGACGTCGCCCATCGAGCCGCCGCCGATCCGCTGGCGCAGCTGGTACCGGCCGGCCAGGACGGTTCCCTCACCCCACATAAAAGCCGTACCCCAAGAGAATCGTGTCGGTCGGGACTCAGATCAGAGTTTTCCAGCAGGGACCGGCGGCTGCATGACACGCCTTCGGCGCCGAGCCAACCACGCAGCCCCGGCGACTCCCCCGGCGGACAGTATCCCGCCTCCGCCAACAGCCAAAGCCCGCCCGGTGAAATCCCTCTGTGCCGGTGCCGCTGCGAACGAGAGCGGAGCTGGAGAAGCAGGAGGCGGAGTCGTTGCCGGCGCCGGTGTTGAGACGGAAGTCACTGCCGCGTAGGGGTCGACGATGCCCCATCCGTAGAACGCATCCGGCGCCCCGGCGGCCATCCGGTCGGCGGTCGCGTACAGCCGCTGCCGTACCTGCGCGGCGGTCAGCGACGGGTAGCGGCTCCAGACCAGAGCGGCGGTGGCGGTGACGTAAGGCGCTGCGAACGACGTCCCCAGCCCCGAGGCCAGCGTCCCGTTGTCGGCCGGTCCGACGCCGAGCAGCGGAGCGTCCGCCGACCCGCCCGGAGCGGCCAGGCCGATGTACGCGCCGTGCTCGGAGTACGTCGCCACCGCCCGGTCCGTCCCGACCGCCGCGACCGCGATCACCCCCGGATACGCGGCCGGGTACTGCGGCGGGTCGCCATCCTGCTGCGCCCCGAGGTTCCCGGCCGCCGCGACGATCAGCACCCCCGCGGCCTGCGCGTCGCGCACCGCCGCGGCCAGATCGGGCGAGTCCGTGGAACTCCCCGCCGACACGTTGACGATCTTCGCGCCCCGCGCCACCGCCTCCCGGATCCCCTGGGCGATCGGCGCGTCCTCGCTCTCACAGGTCTTGTAGGTCCGGATCGACAGCAGACTGACCACCGAAGGCGCCAGCCCCACCACCCCGGACCCGGCCCGGGCCCGCGCGGCGATGATCCCGGCGACCATGGTCCCGTGCCCGAGCGCGTCGGCGGTCGGCGGATAGGTCTTGGGATCGACGAGCGAGACGCTGTCCGCGACATCGACGGCTCCGGCCAGCTGCGGCGCCGCCACATCGATCCCGGAGTCGACGACCGCGACCTTGACGCGGGTGCCGGATCCGGTGAACGGCGCCAGATCGCCGAAGCGCAAGGAGGTCTGGGCCCATGGCACCTGCGCGGTCACCGGCACCGCCTGCACCGAGGGCTGGCAGTCGTCGGCCGCGGCTGACGGCAGGCCGCCGACCGGCGCGGCCAAAAGCCCTGCGACGAGCACCGCCACCAGGCCACCGGCGGACGCCGCCCGCGCCGGCCCGCCGGAGCGCGCCCCGATCGATACGCCGTTCCCCACCCGTCTCACGCCACGTCCTCGCCGGCCCAAGCCGTCTGCAGCACCATCGTCCCGGTCCGCCGACTGACCAACTGCGCCCGCCCCGCCGGCAGCCGCATCGGCCGCGCGTCGCCGAGGAACACGCCCTCGTCCTTGCTGCACGACAGCAGCAGTCCCGGCGTGCTCAGCTCCCACAGCCGCCGCAGCACCGGGTCGTTCATGCCCCGGGCCGCGCCGGCCGTGGAGCGGGCCAGCACCAGGTGCAGGCCGATCTCCGCGGACTGCGGCAGCAGTTCCAGCAGCGGGGCCAGCGGCGTGCCGCGGCTGCCGATCATCAAGTCGTAGTCGTCCACCACCACGTACAGCTCCGGGCCGCTCCACCAGTCCCGCAGCCGCAGCCGCGCCGGCTCGACGTCCGGGCCCGGCACGCGTTGCAGCAGGACCGGCGTGATCTCCTTCAGCAGGTCCTCCAGCGCGCTCGCGGTCACCGCGTAGCCGAGCTGCTTCGACGGCGGCACCGCGTCGTGCAGGCGGCGGCGGGTGTCCGCCAGCAGGACCCTGACCTCCTTCGCCTCGGCGCGCTCGGTCACGGCCTTGGCGACCAGCCGCAGCAGGTTCGTCTTCCCGCTCTCGTTCTCGCCGAACACCATCAGGTGCGGCGTGGCGGCGAACTCGTGCAGCACCGGCTGCAGCCGCGTCTCGTCCCAGCCCAGCGCCACCGCCGAGCGGGAGTCCGGCTGCGCCAGCCGCGCGGCGGGCAGCAGGGTCGGCAGCATCCGCACCGGCGGCGCGGCCTGTCCGGGGTGGGCCTTGGTGACGTACCGCACCAGGTCGCGCGTGCCCTCGCCGAGGGTCGCGGCGTCCGGATCGCCGTCGATGCGCGGCAGCGCGGTCAGGAAGTGCAGGCGCCCGCTGGTCAGGCCGCGGCCCGGCACCGCCGGCACCTCCTTGGCCAGCGCGGCGTTCACCTCCGAGTCGATCGGGTCGCCCAGGCGCAGCTCCAGCCGGGTCCCGATGAGGTCGCGCAGCCAGGGCCGCACCTCGGTCCAGCGCGCCGCGGTGATCACCAGGTGCACGCCGAAGCCGAGCCCGCGCGCGGCGATGTCCTGGATGGAGGGTTCCAGCCGTTCGTAGTCCTGGTGGAAGGTGAACCAGCCGTCGATGACCAGAAAGACATCGCCGAACGGGTCGTCCGGGAACTCCCCGGAACGCCGGCGCCGCCGGTACTCCGCCATCGACCCGATCCCCCGCGCGGCGAACGCCTGCTCGCGCTCGGCCAGCAGCATCGAGACCTCGGCGACGGTCCGCGTCACCTTCTCCCCGTCCAGCCGGCCGGCGACCCCGCCGACCTGCGGCAGGTCCGACAGCCCGGTGAGCCCGCCGCCGCCGAAGTCCAGGCAGTAGAACTGCGCGTCGCGCGGGGTGTAGCGCAGGCTCAGGGAGCTGATCAGGGTCCGCAGCATCGTCGACTTGCCGGACAGCGGCGCCCCGACCACCGCGACGTGGCCCGCCGCCCCGGCCAGGTCCGCGACCAGCGGATCGTGCCGCTGCTCGAAGGGCCGGTCGGTGACGCCGAGCACGGCCAGCAGGGTGTCGTCGGGCCCGTTCACGCCGCGCGCGGGACCGGCCGCGCCGGACAGCGCCAGCGAGCCGTAGTTCGTCGCCCGCGGGTCAGGGTTCGGCAGCCCGCCGGTCAGCGCCGCGACCGCCTCCGGCAGCAGCGCGTCCAGGGTCGGCGGCGTGGACAGCGGCGGCAGCCAGATGCGGTGCGCCGGCCGGCCCTGCCCCTGCATCCGGCCGGCCAGGACCTGAAGCGTGGTCTCGGAAACCGGGGGGCTGGTGAACTCCTCCTCGGCCTCGGCCTCCGCCGCCTCGGCCTGCGGGGCGACCCGCGGCGCCAGGTACGACGAGCGATACCGGATCACGTGGTAGCGCCCCGAGTCCTCGGTCTCCTCGCCGGCCTTCGGCGGGACGTACGGCGCCGAGACGTACCCCGCGCGGAACCGGATCAGCGGATCGGTCCCGCAGCGCAGGAAGCCGTGCCCCGGCGTCGACGGCAGGTCGTAGGCGTCGCCGACGCCGAGCACCGCCCGGGACTCGGCCACCGAGAACGTCCGCAGACCGACGCGGTAGGACAGGTGGCCCTCCAGCGCGTGGATGCGGCCCTCGTCAAGCCTCTGCGACGCCAGCAGCAGGTGCACGCCGAGCGAGCGCCCCAGCCGGCCGATCATCACGAACAGCTCCAGGAACTCCGAGTGCGCCGCGAGCAGTTCGCTGAACTCGTCGACGACCAGGAACAGCGACGGCAGCGGCGCCAGCGGCACCCCGGAGTTGCGGGCCGCCTCGTAATCGCGCAGCGAGGCGTAGTTCCCGGCGGCGCGCAGCAGCTCCTGCCGCCGCACCATCTCCCCGTGCAGCGCCGTGTACATGCGCTTCACCAGCGGCAGCTCGTCGGCCAGGTTGGTGATGACGGCCGAGGTGTGCGGCAGCTTGTCCAGCCCGAGGAACGTCGCGCCGCCCTTGAAGTCGACCAGGACGAAGTTCAGGATCTCGGGGTCGTTGCGGACCGCCATCGCCAGCACCAGGGTGCGCAGCAGCTCGCTCTTGCCGGAGCCGGTGGCGCCGATGATCATGCCGTGCGGACCGGTGCCGCCCTGCGCGGCCTCCTTGATGTCCAGCTCGGCGGGCAGCCCCTGCTCGGTCAGGCCGAGCGGGACCCGCAGCCGCTCCCGGTTCGGGCGCGGCTGCCAGGTCTGCGCCGGGTCCAGGCCGCGCGCGTCGCGAATGCCGAGCAGGCCGGTGAAGGAGATGTCGCCGGTGCCGCGGCCGCCGGAATCCCCGGTGCCGCTCACCCGCAGCGGGGCCAGAATCCGCGCCACGGCCGAGGATTCCGCGGTGCTCAGCGTCGCCGCGCGTCCCAGCGGATTGACGTCCTCGCTACCGGCCCGGTCCGAGGTCACGGCGGCCAGCACGGCGTCGGCGCCCTCGCGGGTCGCGCGCAGCCGCAGCGTCGCCACTGGGGCGTCCGGCCCGACGGCCGCGCCGGTCAGATCCAACAGCACGGCGTTGCGGTACCCGCTGCGCAGCGCGCGGTGGTCGGCCGGCAGCTCGCCGCCGTCCAGCAGGATCACGGTGAACGGCTCGCGCGCGGTCGGCGCCGCCGCCGGATCATGCGGCCCGCGCTCGCGGAAGTCGCCCGGATCCAGCAGCCGCTCCAGGTCCGCGAAGCTGTCGCTGATCAGCCGCACCCGGCCGACCGCGTCGACCTCCGAGGCGTGCAGCGCGTGCGGCAGCCACTTGACCCACTCCCAGCGCTCGCGCGTGGTGTCGCCGCAGTGCACGGCGATCCGCAGGTCCTCGGGACTGTGCATGACCGCGAGCTGGGTCAGCAACGCACGCGCCACGGCCCGGGCCGCCGGTCCGTCGCCGTCGAAGGCCACCCGCGAGAACGCCCGCAGGTTCGCCGCGATCGGCAGGTCCGGGATGGTCTTGTAGGCCTGCAGGAACCGGCGCAGCGCGTTCGCCGACACCGGGTCCAGGTCCTCGATCGGCTTGGTCTGCGGCGGCGCCATCCTCACCGCCAGCGCCATCGGCCCGGTGGCCAGGCGCACCTCGGCGAAGTCCCGGTCGGCCGGGCCGCGCTCCCAGAGCCGGCCGCTCATCGCCACCGACCACAGCGCCGCCGGGTCCGGGTGCCGCCAGGTGAGGGCCTTGATCTGGGCGTCGATGTGCTTGCGGACCTGGCGCCGGTTCTGGTCCAGGTGCCGGAGGTAGTCACGGCGGTCCCCGGACAGCTTGGCCTTCTTGTCCCCGCCGCCGCGGCCAACCTGCATGCCTACCATGCCCAGGGAGGACACCGCCATCATGCCGCCGGCCAGATAGTTGGTGGGCTTCGCGCCCGGCTGCAGGAACATCATCGCCATGGCGCCGCTGCTGGCCGCCATCGGTACAGCCATCATCGCTTGTCCGAGGCCTCCGGACACCGGCTCCAGGATCGCCGGGGGTTCCTGGAAAGCGATCTCTCCTTGAGGGAACTGCGGGGCGGGGCGGCGCGGCACCGGCCGGAATTCTCGGATGCTCAACGTTAGCTCTGCTTCCCCTGGCGGCCTGGTCACACGACCCGCGATAGTCGAGCACTCGTCTGGACCAGTGCGCAAAGGAAAGAAGAGCGGGACGTTGAGCATCCGAGCCACGCTGCCAGAGGCCGACTTGTGTCGGCTCTCCATCGCGACCCCTGCCAACGTGCTGGAACTCGCGCTGCCCACCGCGGTCCCCCTGGCGGACTTCCTACCAGCAATCTTGAGCTTCGCCGGTCCCGAGCTGGCCGACGCCGGCCTGGCCCACGACGGCTGGGTGCTCCAGCGCGTCGGCGGCGCCCCGCTGCCGGCCGCCCGCACCCTGGCCGAGCTGCAGATCCTCGACGGCGAGACGCTCTACCTGCGGCCGCGCCGCGCCACCGCGCCGACCGCCGTCTTCGACGACGCCGTGGACGGCCTGGCGACCGCGGTGCGCGAACGCGAGGACCGGCTGCGCGAGGGTGCCGGCCGCTGGGCCGGACCGGTACTCGGCACGGTGGCGCTGGCCGCCGGGGCGGCGGGTGTGGCGGCCGGCTCCGGCCCGGTCGGGCAACGCGCCGGGATCGCCGGCGCGGTGGCCGTCCTGGTCCTGATCGCCTCGGCGGTCGCCGGCCGCGTGATGGCCGCGCGGCCGACCGCCACCGCGCTCGGCGTCGCCGCCGTCGGCTGGGCCGCGCTCGGCGGCTGGCTCGCGGCGGACACCTTCGCGCACTCGATGACGCACCCGGAATCGGCGTCCGCGCTGTGGGCCGGGGCGGCGGCGCTGCTGGCCTCCGCCGGCGCCGCCGCGGCGGTCGGCGGATCGGTCGACACCGCCGGGCACTTGGCGGCCGCGCCGCGCCGGTCGCAGACCGGGACCGCCGTCCTGGACGAGCCGGTGGCCGACGCCAGCGGCCTGGAACCCTTCGCCACCACGGCGGTCGTCGCGTTCGGCACGGTCGTGGCCGGGGCGCTCGGCGTCGGCCTGCACCACGCGCTGACCCAGACCACGGTGCTCTCGGCCGTGATCGGGCTCGCGTTCGTCCTCGCGGTACCCCGGCTCGCGTTCCGCCTTGCCGGACAACGGCTTCCGGCCTTGCCCGCCACGGCCGAGCGGATCCAGGTCGACCTGCCGGCCCGCGGCCAGGCGGACCTGTGGGCGACCTCGGCGCGCGTGGACCGGATCATGGCGGCCCTGCTGCTCGGCAGCGGACTGCTCGCGGTCGGCGGGGCGACTCCGGCCGCCGGGCACGGGGTGCTCGGCGCCCTGGCCGCCGCCGACCTGGGCGTGGCCTTCCTGTTGCGGGCCCGCGTGTTCGCCCGCACCGCTCTGAGGCTGCTGATGCAGAGCATCGGGATGCTCGTGCTGGCCGGCGCCGCCTGGCGCGCGTCCGCCATGGGGCACACCCACACCGGCACCGTCAGCGTCACCGCCGGGATCGCCGTCGCCACGCTGCTGATCGGGCTCATCGCGGCCTCGGTCGGGCCCCGGCAGGCCAGCGACGACCCGCCGTACGCGGCGCGCGCCGCCGACATCTGCGAGTACTTCGTGCTGATCGCGCTGGTACCGCTGGCGCTCGGGGTGCTCGGCGCCTTCGGCTGGGCGCGCGGACTGGCGGGCTGAGACGTGGCGACACGGCGGCAGGAACTGCAGGCCCACCGGTTCATGGTGCGGCGGCTGACCGCGGGGCTGGTCAGCGGCGACCCCGGCGCCGCGCAGCCCCCGGCGCAGCGGCTGAGGGCGGGGCTGTTCCTCGGGACGGCGGTCGGAGTGCTGGGCATCGGCGGGGCGGCCGTGGTCGGCCTGATCTCGCCGAAGACCGATGCCTCCTGGCGGGACGGCCAGTCGGTGGTGGTGGAACAGGGTTCTTACAACCAGTACCTCTACACCGACGGCGCGCTGCACCAGGTCCTCAATCAGGCCTCGGCGATGTTGGCGCTGCCGAAGTACGCGGTGCGCGCCGTCCCGGCCTCGGCGCTGAAGAACGTGCCGCGCGGCACCCCGGTGGGGATCATCGGCGCGCCCGCGGACGTGCCGGACCCCGCCGCGCTGATCGGCGGTCCGTGGACGGTGTGCTCCTCGGCCGGCCCCGACGGCAAGGCCCAGGTCTCCGCGGCGCTCGGCGTCGAGGTCACGGGCACCGATGTCGCCGACGGCCAGGCGCTGTACGTCGGCGTCGGCGACGCCCGGTACCTGGTCTGGGGCGGGCAGCGGCATCTGCTGAAGGCCCCGTTGGCGACGATGACGGCCTTCCAGATGACCGCGGCGCAGGCGACGGCGGTCGGCGCGGCCTGGCTCAACGCGGTGCCGGCCGGATCGGACATCGCGCCGCTGAGCGTCGGGGCCCGGACCGCCTCGGCCGGTCTGGGGACGGTCGGGGACCTGTACACCTACCAGGACGCCAGCGGCAGCTACGAGTACGTCGTCACGGCTCAGGGCCTGACGCCGGTGAGCCCGACGCAAGCCGCACTCCTGCGCGCCGGCGGTTCTCCGGCGCCGCGTCCGCTGGACCCGAACCGGCTCGTCGCGGCGAAACAGCAGAACCAGGTGACCGCCGCACTCTCCGGCGACCTGCCGGCCGCGCTGCCGACGCTCGCCGCAGGCTCCGGTTCGGGTCTGGGTCTGGGGCCGGGTCAGAACGGAGCCGCCGGCGGCGCGAACGCGGTGTGCCTTGAGGAGACGCCGGCTTCGGACCCGACGGCCGCGCCGGTCTACCGGCTCCGATCGGTCACCGCGTCGGCTGTCGATGCGGCCGGCGCCTGGAGCGCCACCGACGCCGCCGACAGCGGCGCCGGCCGCGCGGACCGCGTCCTGGTCCGGCCCGGCGCCGGCGCCCTGGCGACCTCGACGGCCGGCGGCGTGGCTCAACTCCTCAGCGCGGTCGGCGAACGCTTCCCGGTGGCCTCCAAGGACGACCTCGGCCGCCTCGGCTACGCGTCGGCCACCCCGGCGTCCGTCCCGGCCCCGATCCTCGACCTGTTCCCCGAAGGACCTGCGCTCGATGCGAACGACGCGCGGACACCTAGGCCCGCTACCGTGTCAGCGCCATGATCGCCCGACCGCCAGCGAGGAGGAAGCGCCGATGGCGTTTGACGAGGACGGAACCGAGCGCGAAACCGTTCCCCTGCCCGACGCGGAAGCCGCACACGACGATCTGAACTCCGAGGCCGGACTCGATGGCGATGTCGACAGCATCACCGTCACCAGCTCCCGAGCCGGCGGCGAGCCCGCCGGTGAGCCCGATGACGGACCCGGCGATGAGCCCAGAGACGAGCCCGCGGATGAGCTCGAAGACGAGGGCGAATCGGCAAGCCGGTGGCCGGATGCCGCACCCGCCGGCCGTTCCAAGGGCCTGATCGCCGCCGCGGTGGCCGGGGTGCTGGTGGTCGGCGGCGCCGTCGCGGCGACCGTCGGCGGCGGCTCGGGCAAGGGCGCCGACAAGTCGGCCGCCCCCACCGCCGGACTGGTCGGCCAGCAGGTGCCCAGCAGCGGCGACGGCGGCTACGCCAGCGGCGCGACCGGCGATTCGCCGTGGGTGTGGCAGACCGGGCAGCAGACGGCCAAGTACCCCGGCGCGACCACCGGGACCGGGACCGGGTCCTCGGCCGGCGCGCCGAAGCCGACCGGCGCAGGTTCCACGTCCGGTCCGGGCTCGCAGTCCTCGGGCCCGGGGTTGGCGCAGCGCAGCTCCTCCGCGCCCGGTGCCCCGCCCGCCCCGTCGTCGTCCGCAGGCGGACCCGCGACCCCGCCGGCGTCGGCGCCGCCGGCGACCTTCACGCTGGTGGCCGGCCCCGGCTGTCCGGGACTGGCCGGGAACGGCGGCTACAGCTCGGTCGGCTCCGGCGCCAGTTCCGGCTGGGGCAGCAACGGCAGCGGCGGATGGGGAAGCGACGGCTGCGACGGCTCGATGCAGTCGATGCCGATGACCGGCGACGCGACCAACGGCTCCAACCGCGCGGTCTGGTCTTTCGGCAGCGGCACCGCGCAGGCCGCGTCGTGCACCGTGAGCGTCTACGTGCCCTGGGACGGCAAGGCCACCGACACCGGCGGCACCGCGGCGGACTACCAGGTCGCCGAAGGCCCCTCCGACACCACGGTCGCCGACTACACCGTGAACCAGAACACGGCCCACGGAAAGTGGGTCACGCTGGGCACGGTCAACGTCGGCGGCGCCAGTGTGAAGCTGCGCCTGCTCGACCACGGCGTCGACTACCCGGCGGGCTGGCGCTACGGGATCTCGGCGGCCAGATTGCAGTGCACGGCCTGAGCTCCCTGAGCTCCCTGAACTCCCTGAGCTCCCTGAGCAATCCCGGCGGGGGCGGATCCGGCGAGTGGGGCACGCCGGCTCCGCCTCACGCCGCCGTCAGCCGGTGGAACGACTCCGGCGTCACCATGCGGTAGCCGACCCCGCGCACCGTGGAGATCATCCCGGGCAGGGCGATCTTCGCGCGCAGCGAGGCCACGTGCACCTCCAGCGAACGCTCCGCGCCCTCCCAGCCGGCCGGCCACAGCTGGGCCACCAGCTCCTCGCGCGGCACCGCGCGCCCGAGCTGCCGCAACAGCACGAGCAGCAGCTGGTACTCCTTGGGGCGCAGATCGATGCGGGTGCCGTGGACCGTGACCGCCCGGGAGTCCTCGACCACCACCAGCGGGCCGGCCGTGAGCCGGCGCGGCGGGCCGGCCGGCGCGACCGGGGCCGCCGGCTGCTCGCGGCCCGGCGCCACCGCCAGCCGCAGCCGGGCCGCCAGCTCCTGCAGGCCGAACGGCTGGACCGCGTAGTCGTCGATGCCCGCCTCGTGCCCGCGCAGCCAGGCCTGCAGGTCCACACGCTGCGTCACCGCGATGATCGGCGCCTGGGTACGGCGCCGCAGACGCCGCACGTATGCCAGGACCTCGTTGTCGACCACGCCGCAGTCCAGCAGCACCACATCAGCCGCGACCTGCGGATCGGCGTCCGCGTCGGTTTCGCGGACGTCGAACCCCAATATCCCCAGACCGCCGCTGATCGTGCGGCTGCGCCGCCGACCCAGACCGGTCACCAGAACTCTCATGAGTCCACTTTCGCGGGTGGCTCACCATTTGCTCAACATCTCACGGACCAGCCCTTGTTGGGTCTTGGCGGCGGCTGTTCAGATTTCAGTGACGACCGGCAGCAACGAACAGACACAGGAGCCCGCCATGGTGGACCCGACACTCCAGCACGAACACGAAGCGATGTCCCAGGCGGCCGGCGAGTTCTCGCGGGCCCTGGACGACCTGAACGGCTACGTCGCGCCGGTGCGCGCCGACCACGACGCCCTGCAGTGGCAGAGCGCGGCGGCCGACCGCTACCGCGAGCTGTTCGACCAGTGGCTGATCCAGTTCGGCGACATCTGCAAGGCCCTGGAGACCATGCGCGAGGTGCTGGGGGCCAGCGCCAAGGACTACGCCGACAACGAGGACTGGGCGGTCCAGGTGGTCAAGAGCATCGGCGGCCCGGACGACTACACCGCGGCCCAGAAGGCCCTGCTGGGCATGTGATCCCGCCCCCGGGCCGCCGCGCGGCGGGCCCGGATCGCACCCCGAATGCTCAGCGACCACACCGCACCGTAAGGAGACCGTAATGGCTTTCGTCGCCAACACCGACAACATGGCCCAGCTCGTCAGCACCCTGGGCGCCGCCAGCAAGAACATCGAGGACCGGCTGACCGCGCTGCAGGCCTACGGCGACCGGCTGAAGTCCACCTGGACCGGCCCCGCCGGCGACGCCTACGAGGCCCAGAAGCAGAACTGGGACCGCGCCGCGAACCAGATGAACGAGCTGCTGTCGCACTTCGGCCTGCACCTGAACAACATCACCGACGGCATCGTGACCACCGAGAACCGGGCCACCAAGCGCTGGCAGCTGTGACGCCGGCCACCCCCGCCAACCAGTCCGCGAGCTCGAGAGTAGGAGACGGTCGTGAGCACCGATTCCGGTGACGATTGGAATGTCGGTTCCCACACCGCCATCCCGGGGCCGACCATCGGCACCGTGGCGGCCGACAGCGACGCGATCAAGGCTCTGGCCGACTGGTTCGAGAAGACGCTGACCGCCGACGGCGGGCTGTTCACGGCCGGGGTGTCGTGGCTGGTGGACTGCTCGGCGACCGGCGGCTACTCCGGCGCGGCGCTGCGGTACGACCTGTACGCCGGGCGCAGTTCCGGCAAGGGCAGCGCGCTGGCCGGCCCCGACGTCACCTCGGTCGGCATCCTGCCGGGCTACGCGAAGGACGACACCTACATCGCGAGCGCCTACAACCTGAAGAACACGGTCGACACGCAGCTCTCGACGATCTACACGAAGCTGAACCAGGACCCGAACAGCACCCAGATGTCCGACGGGAACCTCTACACGATGGTCTCGATGCTGGCCGACACGCTGAAGAAGGTCGCCGAGGACTACGACAAGGGCGACGCGCAGATCGAGACCGACCTGCAGGCTCTGGGGAACGCGCTGACGGACAACCTGAACAACTACCTGAACAACCACGGCGGGTCGGGGCCCGGATCCGGGAACGGCAACGGCAACGGCAACGGAGGTTCGTGATGGCCGACCAGTACACACCGCCTCCCAAGAAGACGCCGCCTCCGCCGCCGAAGAAGACCAGCACGTCGTCCACCAGCTTCGACGCGACGTGCAGCTACACGCTGAACGTCACGGTCGGCAACCCGCCCGGCTCCAGCGACCGGCACGACGACACCACCGCCCCGGCCACCGGCAAGGGCTTCGCCGGCTACACCTGGAACCAGGCCATCACCGCCATCGTCGGCGGCTGCGGCGACGGCTCCTACGGCGACCTGCCGCCCGAGGGCACGTGGGCCAAGCCGCTGACGCTGGAGACCGCGCACTACGCGATCCTGAGCATCCGCGAGATGATGGACAACTACGTCACCGCGGTCAACACCGCCCGGGACAGCATCCTGAAGAGCTGGAAGGGCCCGGCGGCGGACGCGTTCAAGACGGTCCTGAAGGCGTTCACGGACTACATCACCGCGCTGTCGACGGAGATGCACAAGTACAACGAGGCCGGGCCGAACAACCTGCTGCACATCGCGCACATGAACCAGGCGATGGGCGACGCGGCCGGGTTCATCTGGGCCGGCTCGACCTACGAGGACGGCCACGACCGCAAGACCCCCGTCACCCTCAGCGGCGACCTGAGCTACACCGGCACGATGCTCGGCGCCGGCGACGCGATGGTCCAGGCCTACGACGCGGCCCTGACCGCACTCAACGAGTAGCCATGCCCTTCTTCAACGTCCAGAACACGAAGTACAAGGACCCGAGCATCACCCCGCCCCCGGACGGTGGCGGCGGTGGGGGAGGCGGCGACGGCGGAGGCGGAGGCGACTTCGGCGGCGGTGGCGGCGGAGGCGGCAACTTCGGCGGCGGCGGAGGGGGCAGCGGCGACTTCGGCGGG
Organism: Catenulispora sp. MAP12-49; assembly: GCF_041262705.1. NCBI lineage: Bacteria > Bacillati > Actinomycetota > Actinomycetes > Catenulisporales > Catenulisporaceae > Catenulispora > Catenulispora sp. MAP12-49. The sequence goes on from NZ_JBGCCP010000010.1 coordinate 218,509, forward strand.
GGCGGAGGCGGCGGCGGTTCCTTCGGCGGAGGCGGCGACCTCGGCGGCGGCGGTGGTGGCGGCGGCTCCGGCAGCTTCGGCGGAGGCGGCGACCTGGGCGGAGGCGGCCTGGGCGGCGGCGGCCTCGGTGGCGGCGGCCTCGGTGGCGGTTCCGGCAGCTTCGGCGGCGGCGGAGGCGGCCTGGGCAGTGGCCTCGGCGGCGGGCTGGGCGGCGGCGGCGGCACCAGCTTCACCCCGCCCCCGGACAGTCTGCTGTCGGGCATCCGCCCGCCGACGTCCGAGTTCTCCTCCCTGCCCCGCGACGGCTTCAGCTCCGGCGGAGGCGGCAGCGGCTCCTTCGGCGGCGGCCTGGGCGGCGGAGGTCTCGGCGGAGGCGGCCTCGGCGACGGCTCCGGAACCGGCAGCGCGGGCAACTTCACCGGCACCAACGGCCCCGACCCGAGCGCCGCCGACCTGGCCGCGAAGACCGCGGCCGACGAAGCAGCCGCGGCGCGCACCGCCGAGGGCGCCGAGGGCGGCGCCATGCCCCCGATGGGCGGCATGGGCGGTATGGGCAGCGGCGGCCAGGGCCAGAACAAAGAACGCGAACACAACACCTGGCTCACCGAGGACGAGGAAGTCTGGGGCGCCCGCAGCGACGCCCTCGGCGGCGTCCTGGGCACCCTGCCCGAACCCGGCGGCCGCCGATGAGGCGTACCGCGTCCCGCGGCCCGGTCTGTACTCTCCCAAGTCACGACCGGGCCGCGGTACCGGCATGTCCGCACCCGACCGAACGCCCGCTCCTCCCCCACCACACCGAAGGCCCGCGCCCATGACCTCCGGAGCCCACACCTCCGCCGACGACGTCCCTCCCGGCCACCCGCGCCTGGCGTTCGACCGCGCCAAGCTCGCCGAGCTGGTCGCCGACTCCGAGCGGCGCATGGCGGCCATCGCCGATGCCCAGAAGCGGGTCACCGAGCTGGCCGTCAGTGTGCGCTCGCGCGACCGGTCGCTGACCGTGGGGCTGGGCGCCGGCGGCGCGCTGACCGAGCTCACCTTCCACACCGGCGCCTACCGGGACATGGCCCCGGCCGAGCTCTCGCGGCTGCTGCTGGACACCGTCGCTGCCGCGCGCGCCGAGTACGCCACGCAGGTCGCCGACGTCATGGCGCCGGTGCGGGAGGGCGCGGTGCTGCCGTACGAGGACATCATGGCCGGCAAGTTCGACATCTCGGAGTTCCTGCGCGGGGGTGCGTCGTGACCGACATCCAGGCCGATCCGGACGACCTGGAGAAGCACGGCCACGCCTTCGACGGCCACGTCGCCGACATGACCTCGGTCCACGACCAGATGTACGCCCTGCTGGCCGGGGACATCGGCATCGGGAACGACGACTTCAGCCGCGGCTTCCGGGAGAACTACGTCGCCCAGGTCCGCAACCTCGCCGACAGCGTCAAGGGCGCGCGCGACGGCGTCCAGGGGATCAGCCTGGGCATGGTCAAGATGGCCCAGGACTACCGCGCGACCGACGACGCCTCACTGAAGGGCGTCACCAACCTCGGCGACAGCCTGAACCTGCCGCCGGCCACGTCGCACACCCCCGGCACCGGCTCGCACACCACCCCCCACGAGCCCTGAGATGGGTATCGACCTCCCCGAGCCGCTGCGCTGGCTCTTCAAGCTGACCGGCTCCGAATGGCCCGACGCCGACGAGGACAAGATCGCCCGGTTCGGCGAGCAGGTCGGCGGGTTCAGCGACAAGATCGACTCGGTCAACTCCAACATGGTGGACACCGTCCGGCTGGCCAACCTGTCCAACTCCGGGCCGGCGATGTCGCAGTACACGGACAACCTGCGCGACGTCGTCAACAACGGCATGCCCGGCATGTCCGTCGGCGCGCGGGCGATGGCCGTGGAGATCCACGACGCGGCGCTGCAGGCCGAGTACAGCAAGGGCACCGCGGTCATCAACATGGCGATCATGGCGCCGATGATCGTCGAGGCCATCGCCAACGCGCCGGAGACCTTCGGCGCCACGATGGCCATCGCCGAGGCCGGCGTCGCGGCCGTCCGCACCACCGTGCCCAAGCTGCTGACGCAGATGGTCGAGAAGGTCGTCACCAACACCGCGATGATGGAGGCCGGGGACCTCGCGGTTCAGGGCTACCAGGTCCTGATCAAGCGCGACCGCGCCGGCTTCGACGGCAACCTGTCGCTGAACACCGTCGAGATGGGCGCCATCGGCGGCGCCGTGGACGGCGCGCTCAGCGGGGCCCTGATGAAGGCCGCGCCGAAGTTCTTCAAGGCCGCCGAGAACGACGTCACCGACGCCTCCAAGCTGGTCTGGGCCCCGCCCAAGTGGGCCAACATGGCCACCCAGGTCGCCAACAACACCGTGACCTCGCTGATCATGGACGGCATCAACGGCCAGCCGATCGACGGCCTGAGCCTGCTGCAGGGCGCGGCCCTCGGCGCGGCCATGGGCGGCCTGCACCACAGCCCCGGCGTCAAGGTGAAGCCCTTCGACGAATTCCACATGAACGAGGACTTCCTCAACGGCGACAGCTGGGTCCGCCCCAACAGCGCCTATGAGGACAACAAGACCGGCACCAACGACTTCTCGTTCAACGTCCGCCGCCAACCCGGCTCCACCGACGGCAGCAAGACCGTCTGGTACGGCGACCCGGAGGTCACGCACCCCGAGGGCACCCCGCCCCTGAACGAGCGCCTCGGCTCGGTCATCGACAAGACGCTGGAGAACCACCCCGAAGGCGCCCCCAAGCCGCGCTTCACGGTGCTCGAGAACGTCCCCCCGGCCCAGCTGGACGGCATCCGCACCCTGGCCGCCGACAAGGGTGTGGACATCGTCGTCCCGCACGGCGCCGTCGAGACCGGCCCGCACGGCTCGATCCGCGTCCCCGGCACCGACGGCGGCTCCGGCTTCCGCATGGTCCGCCCGGACGGCACCGTGGAGCACCTCGGCTCGGTCTACGACCCGCGCCAGACCGTCGGCGACTCGATCACCGGCGGGGAGCCGCCCGAGGCCCGCATCGCGCTCGGCAGCGGCGGCACGAAGTTCGTGTCCAAGGAGGTCGCGGGCGAAGGCGACTGCACCGTCGCCTCGCTGGCCGACTCGGCCCTGAGCCAGGGCGTGACCAAGAAGAGCATCCACGCCGAGGGCCTGGACCTGTCGACCGACGGCGGCATGCGCGAGTTCCGCAACCGGATCGCCGACCAGGTGACGTCCCAGAGCACTGACACGCGCCCCGGCTCCGCCGTCCTGCTAGGCGAGCTCTCCCCCGACGGCGCGCGCACCATCCTGGACCGCATCGGGTCGCCGAAGGCATCATCGAGCTCGCACATCGACGCGCTGGACCTGGCCGGCTCCGCGACGCCGCACACCATGGACCGCGACTTCACCGGCTTCCCGGAACGCAAGATCGCCGATCCCGTCCAGGAACTCTCCCGCCGCCTGGAACAGAATCCTGCGACAGTCCTGTCAGCGCTGGAGGACCACTACAGCTCCGACGGCGACAAGGGCATGGCCCAGCTCGCCGCCTACGCGAAGGCGAAGGTCGATGCCGGCGGAGATGTCCCCCAGCACCGAGACCTCCTCGACTACGCGATCCGCGAACGCACGCTGGCCGAGACCCCGCTCGGCGGCGAGATGCTCCAGGCCGTCGCGCACACCCTGGGCCTGGACGTGGTGGTGGTCAGCGACGACAAGCCCGCGTTCCACCTGAACGGCGACTCCTCCAAGCGCGTCTACATCCACCGCGTCAGCACCGAGGACGGCCGCAACCACTACCGCGCGCTGCGTCCGGCGAATTCGAAAGGAACACAGACCAAGCCGCTGGGCAAGCTGAACAAGCGCACCCCGCATCCGCTGCCCGGTGACCGCGCCAGGCCCTCGCGGCACAGCGAAGGCGACGGCACCGGCGAGAAGCCGCGCGGCACAAAGACAACAAAGACATCCGAGACATCCCACACCGGCGACGCCCCGAAGTCGCACAGCACCACCGGAAGCGGTGGCAGCCGGCGAGCCCGCGGCCGCGTCCCGGTGTCCTCGCGCGGCGGCCACGGCGCCCTCACCCGCCGCCCCGACGGCTCGGCCGGCAACGCCCTGCACCGGCTGGCCGGCGGCGCGCACGATCCGAACGACCACGGCCTCATGGCCCCCACCACCCCGCATCCGGACGTCCCGCGGGAACCGGCCCAGGACGTCAGAGACCTGATGCGGGACGCCGGCTACACCCGCGGCGCCCCGGACCGGCCGCTGGACGGCTTCGAGAACGTCGGCGGCCCGGACGTCATGGGAGTCCGGCAGGTCCCCACCAAGCCCGACTTCCTGGGCGGCCGGCGGCTGGACGACCTGCCGCAGGAGAACCTGGACCGCTTCTTCGCGGGCATCGACCTGGCCCGGACCGACGGCCCCCCGCACGACCTCACCGATCTGTTCAGCGGGCCCGGAGCCCAGCACGACCCGCCGCAGATCCCGCGCGTCCTGCACAGCATCTGGCTCGGCGGCCCGCTGCACACCGGCGACGCCGCCCACCGGAGTTTCCTGGACACGATGCGGGACAACGCCGCCACCACCGGCCTGACCTCGGTGCTGTGGACCGACGTCCCGCGCCACGAGATCGACGCACTGCGGCGGCTTGCTCCCGGCGACGAACCATCAGAACGCGAGCAGCGGATCCAGCAGATGCTGGACTGGGCAGGAACGCACAACATCAGGCTCGCCGGCATCGACGAGGTCTTCGCCGGCGACGACCGGGCCGAGCTGCACGCCGAGATCGCCACCGAACGCGGCCGCGGCACCAAGTACAGCTACGCCACCGCCAGCGACCTGCTGCGCCTGGACATCATGCACCGCTTCGGCGGCTTCTACACCGACGGCGACAACCGGGCCACCGGGCATCTCGCCACCCTGATCGGCGAGGTCGAGGCCGACACCGGGCACGGACAGTTCGCCCTGTCCCGGCTGGACGGCGCCGAGAACAACTCGGCCTTCATCGCCCCCGCCGGCAACCGGATCGTGGAGCAGTACCGCGCGACCCTCAAACAGCGCTACGCACTCTCCCTGAACGACGTCCTGGCCGAGAAGGGCGCCCAGGGCAGGGACAACCAGATGCAGACCTGGCGCGACCTCACGCGTCCGTCCCTGCTCTCCCACCGCAACGTCCGCGCCGAGGTCATCAACCGCACCGGCCCGACGCCCTGGTTGTTCGCCAAGCTGGCCGCCGCGGTCAGGGACCCCGCCGAGCCGAACACCGGAAGCAAGTGGCTCAGGGGCATCGACAAGGCGGATCTCGACACGGGCTCGGCGTCCGCGTGGGTCCCGAATCCGCACGCCCCGGCGGGCCCTCCCCAGGCACATCCGGACCCTGAGAAGGTTGTCAGGGCGGCCGTCACGATCCTGCACCGCGAGGCGGCCAGCCGCGAAGGCGTGCTCCACCTGCCGTCGGTGATGGACGTGATCGCCGAGGCCGCGCCGGGACACCAGGAGCAGATCTGGCACGCGGTCCTGCACACCATGAACGAGACCTGGCCGCACGGAGAGCATCCGAAGCCTGACATCGTCGTGTCGGGCCGGTTCGCGAACTCGCAGAGGAGCAAGGACCCGCTCCTGCTCAACCAATCGGTCCCGCGCTCGGTCAAGGACTACCTGAACGACAGCGGCTTGTTCCCAGAGGCCACCCTGCACAGCGCGGCCGGATTCGACACGAAGCCGCCTGAAGACAGGTGGCTGCATCAGGACATGGAGAACGCGGAGTTCGGACACCTCTCCATCGAGGACGCCCGCGACGTCTACCACCTCCACAAGGGCCTGTTCAACGACGACTCCCTCCTGGACGGGTCAGAGATCGAACAGACCACCAAAGTCCTCGAACTACTGCACGTCACCTCACCCCGCGGCGACCACTCCGATCCGCTGTGGGCGCACAAGGCCCTGCGCGACCTCGTCGAGGCCCGTTTCGGGAACGAGGGCAACTACGACAAGGACACGCACCTAAAAGCCCTTCTGGACGACCACCGCCACTTCATGCGCCGCGGCCAACCCACCCAGGACGCCTACCGGCGCCACCTCGCGTACGCGAAGGCGGTCCCGACCGGTACGAAACCCGAAGAGCTCGCCACCCGCCTGAGCTCCGAGCCGCCGAAACGCCGGTTCTTCAAAACCCTCACAGCGGACGACAACGTCCGGCGCTGGGACCGTGCCGTGGACGTGCTGGCGCTGGGCGAGAAGCTCGGCGGCAACCTGTCCCACGGTCAACAGCGCGGCTTGTGGAAGCTGATCGGGCTCTACTACAACTCTCCAGACCGCGTCGCCTCCACCAAGCCTCTGACCCTGGAGGACCTGGACGGGTTCCGCAACTGGCTCACCGATGTGCATCACGCTCCCGCGAGCACCACGGACCGCGTGACCTGGACCCGCCGGATGGCCGAGCGGGCCAACGATCTGAGCCGGGTCTCCGGCAAGATCACCCCTGAGCAGCTGGCGCAGAACGCCCGGAACCGCCCGGACGAGCCGCCGGCCGGCACCTCCTCCGGCCAGGGCCACCACCTGGGCGCCGGTACCAACCTGTCCGGTCATCAGGCCTCGGCCTCGACCTCGACGGACCCGCACTACGGCACCGGGCACAGCGAACCGCGCGCGACCCTGAAGCAGTTCCACGAGGACGCCGTGCAGACCGGGCGCGAGTTCGACGAGCTCGGTCCGCTGGTCGAGCACCTGCCGCCGGCGCAGTTCCGCGACCTGATCACGCGCTCCGGGACCGCCACCGAGCACCCGCAGCGCCAGGAGCTCCTGCGGCAGTTGCACGCCAACATCGCCCAGCTGGAGCCGGCGGAAGTGCGCGCCTCGATCCAGGGCTCGCGCTTCCACCGCCACCTGTCCGACGAGCTGCGCGCCTACGGCCCGGACCCGGAGGTCGACGCGCACGACCTGCCCGCGTTCCACGACGCCGCCGAGGCCGACCGGTTCCGCGCCGAGTACGTCGAGGCGCGCCCCGACGGCAGCGGCATCTGGATCCGCGATCCGCACTCCCCCGACGACATGGCGACCCGCCACGCGTCCACCACGATGCTGGCCGACCCGGGGCACTTCTCGGTCACCATGCACGGCTCGCCCGAGCAGGTCCGCGTGGGCAAGACCACCCTCAGCGCGCACGACATGGCCAACCTGCTCCGGCACACCCCGGAGTGGAACGACGACCCGCGCCCGATCCGGCTGATCGCCTGCAACACCGGCGAGCACGACGAGGGCTTCGCCCAGCAGCTCGCCGACCTGCTCGGCGTCGAGGTCAAGGCCCCGAACACGACCGTGTGGGGCCGGCCCGGCGGCAAACCCTACGCCAGCGCGCTGGTCCGACGCCCCGACGGCACCTACCGGCCGGTCAAGGAGTCCGACGGCGCGTACCGCGTGTTCTCGCCGCGCACCGCGGGCCCGGACGGCAGCGACGGCCGGAGCCCGATCCGCCTGGACACCGCGGACCTCGGCCGCAAGCCCGCGCTGACCGTCCTGAGCCGCGCCATCGCCGGCCCCTTCGGCGACGCCCTGGCCGGCTCCGATCCGGTCACCCGGAAGATCGTGGGCGACTGGCGGCACCTGATGGGCCAGAGCGGCGGGGACAGCGAGAAGGCGTTCGACGTCTCCGAGTCGGCCCGCGACACGCTCGACAAGGTGCTCACCCCCGACACCATCGAGTGGATGGCCCGGCACGCGCCGGAGGGCACCGAGGTGAAGCAGGCCCTCGACGCTCTCTCCCTCTCCAAGGCGCGGAACCGCCCGGATCACGGCGAGACGCCTTCCGGACCGGCCACGGCGTACGTCTACGACCCGGTCACCGCGCACGCGATGAGCGCCGGCCTGTCGGTCGATCCGGTCACGGCGCACCAGCTGTCGGCCGTCCACCGTGCGCTGTTCCCGGACACCGCGCCCTCCGACACCGCGTCGATCCGCCAGGCGCACAGCCTGATGATGCTGGCGCGCGCCGACCGTGGCAGCGGCACCGTCAGGCCGGCCCATGTCCAGGACGTCATCCGGCACCGCTTCGGTCCCGACGCGACGGCCACCCCTGAGCACATCCAGCGGCTCAGCGATGAATACACCGCGCTCAAGACCCTCGGTCCGGTCGACCAGCACGCCTGGCGTACTCACCTGGAGTACCAGAAGGCCCGCGACACCCAAGTCAGCGGAGTCCCGCGGTCCTTCACGGCGGACCGGGCGCCGACCGAACGCGAAGCCCGCACCTGGACCGACGTCCTCACGGTCGCCGACGGCATCGGTTTCCATCCCGACGCCGACCATCCCGGCGCGGAGCTCAGTGCCCTGTGGTCGACGGCCGAGGCCCACCGCGAGGTGCTTCCCGCGCATTCCGCCGCTCTGGAACGTCCGCTCCGCTACTCCGACATCGAGAGCCTCGGCCGTCAGCTCGGCCTGCACCGCAATATCGCGGAAGGCGAGACCGAGCTCGAATTCGTGCGGCGGCTCAGCACGAACATCGGCGAGTTCCACGCGGCGCATCCGAACGAGCGCCTGTCGGCCTCGGCCATGGCGCGGCATCTCGATACCCACGAGGAAGCGCGTGTTCCGGCGGCACGGCCGACGCGCACGGCCGCTCCCCCGCAGCCCCGCACCGAGATCACCGACGACCAGGCCCGGGCCCTGTCCGCCGGCCTCGGTGAGCGGACCTCGCCCACCGAGGCCGGTCACCTCGTCCCGCCCGAGGGCATCAAGAAGCTCGCCGCGCTGAACCTCAAGAAGTTTCCGGCCTTCAGCGACCCGCGCCGGGAACCGCAGCTCTCCGACTTCACCGACATCGTCCACCAGCTCCTCGGCCCCGAACACGACCTCAAGACCGGCGTGGCGACCCTCGCGGCGGCGGCGACGCGGGCCCGCAAGCCCGGCAGCCTGAGCTCGCTGGACGGCGCCCTGTTCCACGACGACGGCGACTTCGTCCGCGCGCCGTGGTCGCGGGTCCGCTACGAGGCCTACGTCCCGTGGTCCGACCGGCACGCCATCGAGCGCGACGCGGCTCTGGTCTACTACCACGCCTTCGGCGAGCACGCGCCGGCGAACCCCGATGCCGGCACCGTGCGGAACATGCGCCGCGCCATGCAGGTCGCCAAGCTCGCGCACTCGTCCTACGACCGGCGCGGCCAGAGCGACCCGGAGGCGTTCTACCGGCAGCTCGGCAACCGTCTGCGTCCGCGCGCCGGCGAGAGCGGCAGCGACACCGACTCCTTCCGGCGGCTGATCACCGCCGCCGGGTCCGGCGACGGCCGGTATCAGAACCCCGACTTCCTCGCCGGACCGATGCACGGTCGGCTCAACGGCGCCGCAGACCCGCGACCGCCGCTGGGCCACAGCCTGCCGCACGCGGACGTCGAGGCCTCCCGCGCCCACGCCAAGAAGCTGCCCGGACTGTTCACCCCGACCGACTTCGGCGGCCACGAGCAGATCGAGACCCGCCTGCGGGCCCTGATCCCCGGCCGCGGCCCGCTGCACTTCGAGGTCGGGCTGCCGATCGAGCTGCGCGAGGGCTTCGGCGCGATGGCCGACCGCGGCCTGACGCTGCGCGTGACCCGCGACGGCCACGCTTACGACGTCCATCTCAAGGCCCTGCTCAAGGGCGGCCCGGAGCGCGTCGAGGAGTCGAAGGCCACCGCCAAGAACGAGAGCCGGATGTTCCGCACCGGCGACGACGGCGGCGCCAGCCTCGGCACCAGCCGCACGCTGACCGTGGACGGCGGCGTCAAGGCCGGCTTCGGCCCGCTGACCCTCGCCGCGAACGCCGGCGCCTCGCGCATCCGCAGCCGGGAGCTGACCTCCTCGGAGGCCTTCGGCGGCGACATCTATCTCGACCCGTCGGACAGTACCGCGCGGCACACCATCCAGACCCAGGTGCACATCGAGGTCACCGATACCGCGACCGGCCGCTGGGCGCAGGACGTGCCGCCGGCCGACGCCCCGGCCCACACCGTCGAGCTGCGGATCCAGGAGCACCTGACCGCCACCGAGGGCTTCGACAAGGAGCCGCACGCCGTCACCCGCGCGCTCGACGACCCCTCGATCGACCATCTGCTCGCCGAGCGGACCGGCTACGGCGACGAGCTGAAGCACTCCTTCCTCACCGATCTGCACGACAAGGGCCTGGTCCTCGACGACAAGGCCCGGGCGGCCGTGGACGGCTACTTCGCCGAGCTCTCCTCCCCGCACAACGTGGCGAGTCTGCACACCACGGACCCGCTGCGCCGGGCCGGGCTGACCACCTCGATCACGGCCAAGGGCCGCGAGGGCGACAGCGTGCCGATCACCCTCGGCGCCCACGCGATCCCCAGGACCCTGACCCAGGTGAGCGAGTCCCGCTCCGGCCTGAAGATGGACACCGTCGCCCGGCACACCGTGAAGCAGGGCGTCAGCACCGGTCGCGGCGGCGGCCTGCCGGGCAGCCTGACCGGCGGCGGGAAGTCCCACGACAGCACCGCCACCCTCGGCGTGAACGGCGCGAGCACGCGGACCGAGAACGCGAGCCTGGAATCAGCGTTCACGGTGACCCGCACGGTGCGCGCCGAGGACACCAACGCCTCCTACCGGATGGAGTCGCAGCTCGATCTGCACGTCGCCATCGGCGAGGACCAGACCGAGCACTTCAGCGTGCCGGACGCCACCGCCTGGATCCGGCTGCGCACCGACGACCACGCGCGGCTGATCAGCCCGGACGGGACGCCGGAGCGCAAGCCCGCCGCCGAGGACGCCGCCAGCCTCGACCCGCACCTGATGTCCTCCGAAGGGCTGCCGCTGGGCCAGGTCAAGAAGCTCTCGAACCTGGACGGGCTCTACCGGGACCTCACGGCCAAGCTGGCCGACCACCTGCCGGAGGAGGCGTCCGGCGATCTGGCCGCGCTGTTCCGCGCCGATCCGGCCGGCTCCTTCCTGCACGGCGCCGACGAGAAGCACGAGAACTGGCGCCGCATCGTCTCGGCGGTCTCCGGCCCCGGCCTCGTCCAGCGCGCCGACGCGCTGACCGGCGAGGGCGTGACGGTCAAGCTCCGGATCGATGGCAAAGACGTGCCGCTGCGGCTGTCCCTGGGGGATCTGAAGCCCGAGGAGGCCACCTCCCTGGGCCGCGACGACAAGCTGATGCCGATCTCGGTCCACCAGGCTTCGCAGACCTCGAGGATCCGCAGCTCCAGGCAGCAGGACCTGTCGCTGAGCACCTCGCTGGGCCTGGGCAAGAACAACGGCCTGTTCACCGCCACGATCAGCGGCCGCGAGACGAAGGCGGCGCGCTCCACGGTGTCCGGCGGCGTGCGGCAGTACACGCGCAGCCTCAGCGGCAGCACGCTGTTCGACGTCGGCGGCAAGCTGGGCTGGAAGCTGGAGCACCCCGAGAAGCCGCTCGAGGGCGAGGTCGACGGCGGCCTGCACCTGTGGGTCTCCTCGGACCTGGTCAAGGCCACGGCCGGGCTCGGCAAGCCGCTGCCGGTGCGTCCGCTGGCGCCGCACGAGCACTCGCCGCTGGCCACGACGCCCATCCACATGGCCGTCACCGGCGGCGGGATGGACGCGCTGCGCACCGAGATCGCGAAGAGGAACCCCGGTCTGGCCCACGAGTTCGGCACCGGCCGGTTCGCCGCGGAGCTGCCGCTGCTGTCCGGCGGCGGCGTGCGGGTCGCGCCGGGCGTGCACTGGGACGTCACGCCGACCGGCCGGCCGCAGGTCCTGAAGACGATGGCGGTCTACGTCGAGGGCCACGGCGAGGCCGGCACCGCGGTGGACCACGACCTGGAGGTCCGTGCGGGCAAGGGCGGCTCCGGCTTCGGCGGCGGCAAGGGCGACGACCTCACCGGCGGCGCCACGGTCAGCCACTCGCGCGACACGTCGCGGGGCTCGAACACCGGACGCGGCGAGAACACCTCGCGGCTGATGACCGCCAAGACGGTGCAGATGGCGCTGGTCCGCACCCAGGTGCGGCACCGGGTCACCGGCGTCAGCATCAGCGAGGGCAACGACAAGGGCAACGACGCCGGCAGGCCGGTCGAGCCGATCGAGACGGTCGGCGAGACGCTGGTCATGGTGCCGCTCAGCGAGCTGCACGGCCGGCAGGACCTCTACGAGTTCCCCGGGGACAGTGCCGAGAAGGTCTTCGAGGGCTTCACGGCGCCGGGCGAGGGCGATCCGTCCCAGGCGCTGAAGGCCGGGATGCTGTTCGGCCCGGTCGGCGCGCACCCGGACGGCGGCCTCGGCCTGGAGGCGACGGCCAAGGCCGGCGCGGCCTTCGGCGACCGCGACCTGAACGAGCAGGTCCGCGACCTGCTCCAGACCCCGACGCTGGCCTCGCAGATCAGGAAGCTGAGTGACGGCGGCCTGACGCACCCGATCGTCACCGCCGGCGGCGGCCGCTACGAGCTGCGCATCCAGGCCAAGACCGTCGGCCGCCCGGTGCTGCACGACACCAACACCAGCGGCGGCACGAAGAGCTACAACGCCGACGTGGCGACGTCCAGCGAGCGCACCGGCAGCTCGAAGACCACCTCGGGCGCCGCGACCTTCGGCGTCGACACCCCGGCCGTGACCGCCACCGCCACGCACACCCGCTCCGGGGGCTCGGCCGACGTCCAGACCAGGGCCCGGCGCGACATCGAGTCCGAAGGCCTGCGCTACTCGGGCGACTCCGTGGACGAGTACCGCCAGGACGTCGAGTACACGTACACGATCACCCGGATCTCGCATCCGCTGTGGAACCTGCACTTCGGCGACCGTCCGCCCGAGGCGCTGCAGAAGTCGGTCGGCGGCAGCTACGTGAGCGAAGTGCGCGTCTTCGAACGCACGACGCACGCCCTCGACACCCACGACACGCCCGAGAACGCACCCGCGGCCCGGCCGAAGCTTCCGGACACCGCAGTCGCCCTCGACTGGCACGGCCAGGAGAAGATCAGCACTCTGTTCCGCGAGGCCGGCGGCACCGAGCAGCGGCACGCGCCCCTGGACGCGGCGGTGCTCAGCAAGGGCAGCTTCGGCGCCTCGCTGCACGACGTGCTCAAGCCCGGCGGCGCCGAGTTCCGCGGCGTGGACCTCGGCGGCCGCACGCTCATGATGAAGCGCGGCGTCCTGGTCGAGGGCACGCTGAAGGCGCCGAAGAGCGTGGCGTTCCTCAAGAGCGGCACCGAACGCGAGTCCTTCAGCCACCGCGACGTCGGCACCACGACCGAGCACTCCGACAGCACGAAGCAGGAGACCAAGGGCCAGATCTCGGCCACCGGCGTCACCCCGCACGGCGTGACCGTCGGCGGCCGCGCGGGCCTGGGCCGCTCCGTCGAGGAGCGCGAGAAGACCAGCGAGACGCACAGCACCGAGACCCGCCCGCGCTGGGACCGGCAACCCGGCGGCCTGTTCGCGGTGCACGTGCCGATCGAGCTGAAGCTCGACTTCGGACGCGGCGGCGAGCCGAGCACCACGACGGTCGACGTGCTGGTGCACGTGGACGCGGCGGGGGCGGAGGCGCTCGGGGTGCCGACGGCGAAGATCCGGGAGCTGCGGGGGGATCCGGAGCCGGCGCCGGTCGCGCCGGTCGCTCCCGTCGCGCCGCCGCACGAGCCGGCGCATGACTCACCGCACGAAGACCAGGCACCGAATCCTCCGCACGACCCGACGCACGAAGAACCCGCCCTTGACGCGATCCCGCTCGACGACGCGACTCGCGAAGAACTCAGACTGTTCACTCCCGAAGAGCTGACTCAGCTGGAGAACCTCGCGCGCGACACCTCGCCCGAGGACTTCCGCCGGCTCGTCATGCGCATAAGTCTGTCGCCCGGCACCGTTCCGGAGGCAGCTCTCCTGGAGCGCGTCCCCGGCCTGATGTCGCGCGATCATGTGCTGCACGCCGTCCAAGAGATCCGCGATCAGGAACCCGCCGCACCCACCACCCCCACCCACGCCTCCGTCGCCCCGCTCGTCGCCCCCTTCACCCATCCCGGCGACGACTCGGTCACCGTCCACACCATCCCGGCCGGCACCACCGTCTACCGCCTCGTCGACATCCGCACCGCCGTGGCCCACCTCAACGGCCGCATCGAGCCGCGGAACAAGGTCGGCTGGATCCACCTCGGACGCGGCCTCTACACCGCCCCCGAGAGTGAGAGCGCCGCCGTCTACAACGACCGTTTCGACAAGGTCATGCTCCGCCTGACCCTGCGCCGGGACATGGTCGGCATGAACATCCGCGAGGCCGGCACCAACGCCGCCGAGATCGGCCACCAGCTCGGCGAGCAGCACGAGGACGGCTCCGTCCAGATCAGCGACGCCGGACGGCGGCTGCTCGACGGTTCCGACTTCGTCGCGGTCCACACCGGCGAGGCCGCCCCCTACGAGATCAAGTTCCACGAGGGCACCCTCGACGACTTCGACGTGCATCCCGATGACGCAGCGCTCGCGGGCTACGGCGACGGGGTCCTGGCGGTCTACGGCGACTGGGCCCAACATCCCACCGACCTGCCGCTGGACGCGGAACAAAACCTGGAGAAGATCGGCCTGTGGGCCACCGGCACGGCACTGCCCTGGCACCAGGTGACCGGCGCGCACGTCCGGCAGGTCGCCGACGCGGTGGGCCTGCCGCACGACCAGTTGCGCCGGCTGTCGGAGACGCTGTTCCCGATCTACATCCCCGACACCCTCGACGAGCTGCGCGAGGCGGTCGGTGACGCGATGCCCTTCGCCACCATCAAGCAGCACCAGGACGACGTCAAACTCGTCGGCGACGCGCTGGCGAACATGACCAAGCCGAGGTACGACGAGTTCCGCGCCCACGCCGGCTACCAGGACGTCGCCGACAAGGCCGCGGCCGTGGCGCGGCAGACCGACGACCTCGGGCACCTGGCCGCCGTCAACGACCTGCACGCCGCCGTCGAGCGGTTCACCGATGCGCTGCCGCCGGCGCAGCAGCAGCGGTTCGAGCACACCGACCTGTACAACGCCACCGGCCAGGCCTACGCCCGGGTCTCGATCGTCGAGCTGCGGCTGCGCCGCGACACCGGCGCGTTCCAGGTCCACATCGGGCACGACTTCGCGGACGACGCGACCCGCACCGCGTGGGTCGAGCACTTCCAGAAGGGCTTCACCGAGGGCACCGACGACGTCCTGTGGATCCGGAACATCAAGCACGACTCGGACAAGCACCTGAAGCCGGCCATCGACGCCATGAAGGCCGGTCCCGACCGGCGCTACTTCACCGTCGCGCTGCACGGTTCGCCCGGCTCCACCCACGTCGGCAGCGGACACCTGTCGGTCAAGGAGATGGCCGCCCTCGTCCGCGCGGACAAGAGCTGGTCCCAGAACCAGCGGCCGGTCCGGCTGTTCTCCTGCTACACCGGCATGGACGACCACGGATACGCGCACGAGCTCGCCAAGGAGTTGGGCGTGGACGTCATCGCGCCGAACGACAAGGCGTGGGCCGACCGGAACGGCAACACGTACGTCTCGGAGAACCTGTACAAGTACGACGCCAACGGCGTCCCGCGGCCGACCCCGAAGCGCAAGGAGCCTGAGACCGGCGCCTGGCGGCGGTTCTCGCCGGACGGGAAGGTCGAGCTGGAGCTCGCGCCCGGGCGGAAGCTGCCGCGCACGTCCGCGCTGACGCTGCTCACCCGGACGCTGCCGCGCACCGAGGACGAGATCAAGACCTGGCCCGAGGAGGCGCACGAACCGCTGCGCGCGCTGGCCGGCGTCCTGGCCACCGGCGACACGCTCTTCGAGCGGCACCTGATCGACCAGCACATGAACAAGACGCGGGACGATCTGTCGGCGCTGCTGGACGACAAGACCGTCGAGAAGCTGGCCGCGCATGTGCCGCCCGGTCGCGACGACATCCGCCAAGCCCTGCATCAGCTTTCCCCGGAGCCGGACCATGATTCCGGCCCCGACACCAGCCCCGACACCGGCCCGGTACCGCTCGATCCCGTCGCCTTCACCCTGGAGGCACCGACCCCTGAGGAAGCCCTGGCGACCCTCACGACGCGGCTCCAGAACGACGAACACGTCTGGGTCTACGCCGGCAGCTCCCCGTTCGCCCGGCGGGTGACGCTGGTCGACGGGCAACCGCATCTGGGATCGACCCGGCTCACCGCCGCGCACGTGGCCCAGTTCGGGGACGCCCAGGGCTTCGACCCCGACGACAGGCTGTCCCTCACCGATGCCGCCAACCCTGCGCCCGCACAGGTCAAGCCGAACGGCAACCAGCGCATGCTGTTCCACAACACGTCGCTGATGCTGGGCCACTTCACCGGCGACATCGTGCGGGACGGTGCCGTGACGCGCTTCGGCAACCAGCACCTCACCATCGACAAGGCGATGCCGGCTCTGTTCACCAAGCTGGCGACCCAGGATCCCGGGGAGGTGCGGACGTTCCTGGCGCTGGTCCACGACAACCGCCACCTGGCCGGCACGACGATGACCGGCAACGGGTTCGTCGCCCCGGCCAACATCCACTTCCGCCCGGCCGCGAACCGCCAGCGCGCGATCGCGCTGCCGGCCTGGCTCGGCACCCAGAACCACCACACCGACCCGCCGCCGGACCCGGAGCCGACGGAGGTGACCACGGACGTGACCTACGCGCGCTTCCGCGCCTTCGTCGACAACCGCCTGGCGGACCTCGAGGTCCCGGACGAGGACCGCGCCGAGCTGATGGGCTCGCTGGACTGGACCGCGAGCCGCTTCGACCCGAACCCGGACGCCCTGACCCCGGCCGCCCGCGACGCGCTGTTCGCCGGCCTGTACCTGAACGCCGGCGAGCGCCTGGACTTCAGCAAGAAGGCCGTGGTCCTGCAGAGCCTGGCCGGCCACGACGCCCCCATGCCGCTGAAGCTGATCGTGCGGGAGAAGTCCAAGGTGGGCCCCGCCCTGCGCACCTCCCTGACGCAGCTGCGCGGCGAACTCCCCGAGGGCTCGGCCGCCCGAGCCGCGATCCAGGCCCTCCTGGACCACCCGGACAGGGAACTGCGCCCCGCGGCCCCTCCCCTGAGCGAGGCGATATCGGTGATCATGGACCATTACTGGCCGACCATCCTCAGCTGGATGCCGGCACCGCAACCGGAATAGGAACAACGACGACCCATGCCGCCCACGACACGCATCGCCAAAGTCTTCGACGGAGCCGACGACGGCGTCCCGTTCTACCTCCCGACCCACCCGCGCCTGTCCCCGGCCGAGCGCGACCGGCCTCTGGCCTACCTCGCGGCGGGCACGGCGCTGCTGATGACCACCGCGACCGAGCCCGACTTCGTCGAGCCGAAGCGCGGCGAGGTGGTGCCGATGAACTTCCGCACCGACGGCACCTGGGTCTGGAACGACGCGCTCGCCTACTACCTCGCCGAATACGGCTTCGCGCCGGAACCGGACTTCCTGGCCGCGATGGAGGCGGCCGGGTGGACGTGCCCGACCCCGGACGCCGAGGTGGTCGAGCGCGCGCTGGAGGAGTTGTTCGGGGAGTAGGGGACTCGGTCCGGGCGCATTCGGCGCCTACGCGCCACCGTCGCCAGGCCGGACGTCGCCTGGCGCGTCAGAGAATCGATCCGCCCCGCATACCTTGTCGGCCAAAGCCCGCTGCCACTCGACGGCATCCGCGCCCCGATAGTCCAAGATCAAAATATCATTCCCCTCCTGATACATCGAGTGCGTCACGCTGGCGGTCTCCGTTCCCCACGTCCGTTCGATCCGTATCGGGATGGGGAGCTTCCCCACGCCTACGGCCGCACAGTCCGTGACCTGATACGCAATCGTCACAGCGACTGTTTCCCCGGGCTGGAGCGTGAAGGGCACGGAAGCGGAAGGCTTCGAGAAAGGGTGCGTGATACCAGAGTCATCGCTCGCCAGGAGACGCAGTCCGGGCTCGTCCCGGCCCACACCGACGATGCGCAGCGCACTCCACCCGTCGTTCTTGATCAAGACGCCGGTGGTGAACTCCTTGCGGTCCTGCCGCCAGGTGTCTCCCCCGTCTCCGGGCTGCGGAGAGGTGACTCGCGCATGGACACTGCCCGACAGCCATAGCAATACGCTTGAAAACCCCAGCACAAGAGCGGCAGAACCGCCGGCCAGGAGCCGCATTGGCCTCTTGGTGGTCACGGCGATGCCAGAGCTCTCGGACACCGCAGTCTCGTCAGCACCCGTCACGCGCCAAGCATGGTCCATCCGGCGGTCCCCGCGTCAACCAAGAAGATCGACCAACGCTCTACGTCAGGCTGGGCAAGGGTTTCCCGACGCGGCGCTAGTACCAACCGGTCGCGTCCACCACTTCGCCCTCTTCATCCTCTTCGTCCGCCGCCAGAGGTTCGCCCGGCCCGCCCCCGGCTGTGATCGCCGGCAGTCTGCCGCGATTCCGCCGCCGCTCCGCCTCCCGCCGGGCCCACCCCGGAATCAGCGCCGCCGCCCCGCCGCCGATCAGCAGGACCCCTGCCAGCGCGCGGGTCTTGCGCACCGGCACCACGGTCGTCGACGGCTGCACCAGCAGCTGGGTCCGGACCCTGTCGTTCGCGTCGACCCCGACGCGGTTCTGCAGGTCGTCCAGATCCGCGTTCAGCGCGCCCAGCAGGATCCGCAGCGACGCCGCCGCCGCCGGCACGCTCGGTCCGTCCGCCGAGATGTCCAGGCGCGGCAGCCAGTAGTAAGGCTCCTGTGTCGTCCCGCTGTTGCGCGGCGTCAGCGAGTACCCGGCGGACATCCCCTGCGCGTGCAGCTGCGCCGCGCTCGAATCGCTCGACAGGCCTTCGGCGATCAGTGCCGCGGTCGCCGCCAGCGACGCCTTCTGGTCCGCGTACGGGTTCGGATTGTCCTTGGCCTGCTCGACCGAGGGCGCCTCCACCTCGACCACGGCCTGCGCGCGGAAGCGGGGCGCCGGGTGCGTCGCGAAGTAGCCGCCGACCATCGTCACGGCCAGGATCGGGGCCGCCAGCCACCAGGCCCGCGCGCGCCGTCGTATCGCGCGCGTCGGGCCGGCGTTCCGCCGGCCCGACGACGCCAAGAGTTCCTCCCGCGCCCTCACAGCCGTCCCCCATCCGCTTGGCCGGGCGCCCTGCCGCGGGTGCCCGTGCCGCCCCATCGATGATGCAGGGCGCGGCCCAGCGCGGGAACCCCGAAAGTGGGGGGACATCCCCACACGGCCGAGGTCGTCCGTTTCCTTCCCAGTGATCTGATACGGCCCTATCATTGACCACCGTCGGGTTTCGTCTTTGGGCCCGGCGCGCGAGGCCGAACGCGAAACGTGGGGGGACCATGGATCTCGGCACGATGCTGCGCGTCATGCTGCGGCGATGGTACGTGTCCATCCCCGCACTCCTGGTAGCCATAGCGCTGCCTGCTGCGGCGTGGACGATGATCTCCTCGAAGTACCAGACCACCTCCACCATCAGCCTGCTGAACTCGCCCGCGGGTTCCAGCGCCGACCAGGGCACCGGCAACCCGTTCCTGGCGTTCAACAGCTCCCTGACACCGATGGCCGACTTCCTGGCGCGCCGCCTGAGCTCGGACCAGACGGCGACCGACCTGGCGACCAAGGGCGTCACCGACGCCTTCTCCGCCGAGCTCGCGCCGAACGCCTCGGGGCCGTTCCTCACCATGACCATGACCGGCAAGAACCCGAACCAGGTCGTGACCGAGCTGCAGACCTTCGACCAGTACGCGATGAGCCAGCTCGCGGTGATCCAGACCAGTGCCAACTCCTCGCTCCCGGCCTCGACGCTGATCCGCGCGGTGGTCGTGGTCCCGCCGCAGAAGCCGACGACGTCGATGAAGTCGAAGTTCGAGGACGTGGCCGGGGCCGGCGTGTTCGGGCTGGCGATCCTGTTCCTGTCCGTGTTCGGCAGCGAGGCCATGGCGCTGCGCCGGGCCCGCGAGCGCTCCGGCCAGTCCCGCCGCCGTTCCGGTGGCTCGCGCTCGGGCTCGGGATCGGGCGCTGGCGCTGGCGCGGGATCAGGCGCGGCATCGGGCGTCGCCGGCGCCAACGGCATCAGCAGTGGCAACGGCACCTTGGCCCGCCGCACCCCCGCCCTGTCCTCCTCCGCGCAGCTGCCGCACTACCGCGACGCCGAGTTCGACGGCGACTTCGAGGGCGAGCACGAGGACGAGACCGAGCCGTGGATCGACATCGAGCCGCTCCCGCTCGAACACCTCGCGATCACCGATCGCGATCCGGGCTCGCGCTGAGAGGGCGCCGAGAAGTGAGCGCCCCGGCACCCCCGCGCCTCCGCCGCCGGACTGCGGGCGGCTCGTCCACCGGCACCGGTACCGTCTCCGACGAATCCGCCGGCCGCAGCCGCCTCCCCGCCCTGTCCCGGCACCGCGACCCCGCCGCCCTGCACGCGAAACCCGCCCGCTGGGACGCGGCCTCGATCCTGACCGTCTACGCCTTCCTGGTGATGCTGATCCCGGCCACCCAGACCGTGGCCAACCTCGGCGCACTCGGTGCTCCAGCGACCGTCTTCTCGGTCGTGGCCTTCCTGTGGTTCCTGGCCGGACGCCTCACCGGCCGGTTCAGCCTCGACCCGGGATCCAGCTCGGTCCGCAAGGCGATGTGCGTCCTGGCCACCGCGTTCACCATCTCCTACATCACCCTGTCGGGCCGCTCGGCCAGCCCGCTGGAGACGCAGGCCGCCGACCGGGCCCTGATCCTGCTGCTGATCTGGTGCGGCCTGGTGGTCGTGGCCTCCGCGGGGATCACCGACCGGGACCGCCTGGAGACGCTGCTGCGCCGGCTGGTCCTGCTCGGCACGATCGTGGCCGTGATCGGCATCTTCGAGTTCTTCTCCGGCTGGCAGTTCACCGAGCACGTCGTCATCCCGGGCCTGGCCACCAACAGCGACCCGGCCGCCACCGGGGCCCGCGGCGGCCACCTGCGCGCGCAGGCCACCACCACCCAGCCGCTGGAGTTCGGCGCGGTGATCGCGGTCCACCTGCCCTTCGCGCTCCAGCAGGCCGGCGACGCCTCGAAGTGGGGCCCGGGGCTGCGGCAGATGCTGCGCCGCTACGGCCCGGTGACCGCCATGATCATCAGCCTCCCGATGACGGTGTCCCGCACCGCGATCATCGGCCTGGTCGTGGTGCTGGCGACGCTGATGCCCTCGTGGCCCAAGCAGCGCCGGCGTCCGGCGTACCTGATGACGCTGTTCGGCGCCGCGGCCGTCCGGGTCCTCGTCCCGGGTCTGCTCGGCACGATCCTGGTGCTGTTCTCCTCGGCCTCGGGCAACTCCGACAACAGCTCGCAGGCCCGCACGAAGGACTACGCGGGCGTGACGCCGTATATCAAGTCACGACCATGGTTCGGCCGCGGTCCGTCCACGTTCATCCCGAGCCTCTACCGCTACACCGACAACTACTATCTGCTGGCCCTGGTCGAGGTCGGCATCGTCGGCGTCCTGGCGGTCCTGATCATCTACTTCACCGGCATCCGCGCCGGCCGGCTCGGCCGCAAGCTGAGCGTCGACGAGCCGTACCGCGACCTCGGCCAGTGCTTCGCCGCGACGTTCGCGGTGATGCTCTTCATCAGCGCCACGTTCGACACGCTGAGCTTCCCGATGCTCAGCGGATTGCTGTTCCTCTTGTTCGGCTGTTCGGGTGCTTATTTAGGCATCGCCAGGTCGGAAGCCGCCGCCAGAGCCCAGGCAGGTGCCCCATGAGCCATTCGCAAGCCGCCCCCGACGCCGGTTCGGAGCCCAGCTCGGAACCGGGTTCGGAGCCGGGTTCGGAAGCCACCTCGCTGCCCGCCGAGGAATCGCTCGGCGACCGGGTCCGCTCCGCCGCGAAGTGGAGCATGATCAACACCCTGCTGATCCGCATCGGCACCTTCGCCACCGGCGTGATCCTGGCCCGCGGCGCGCTGACGCCGCGCGACTGGGGGCTGTACGCGGTCGGCGGCGTCGCGCAGGCGGTGCTGCTGTCGTTCAACGAGCTGGGCGTGAGCCTGGCCGTGGTGCGCTGGGACCGCGACCCGCGCTCGTTCGCGCCGACGGTGGTCACCCTCGCCACGGCCTCCAGCACGGTGCTGTACGTCGGGCTGTGGTTCCTGGCGCACGACATCGCGGTCATGCTCGGCTCCCCCGACGCCACCGGCGTGCTCCGGATCCTGTGCTTCGCGGTGGTCGTCGACGGCGTCGCCTGCGTCCCGAACGCGGTGCTGATGCGCGAGTTCCGCCAGCGGGCGCGGCTGACGATCGACCTGCTGACCTTCGCCGTGAGCTCCGGCCTCACCCTGCTGCTGGCGTTCCGCGGCTGGGGCGCGTCCAGCTTCGCCTGGGGCGGCGTGGCCGGCGTGATGGTCGCCCTGATCGGCTGCGGCATCGCGGCGCCCGGCTACCTGCGGCCCGGCTGGGACCGCACGGTGGCGCGCGAACTCGTCCGCTACGGCGCGCCCCTGGCCGGGGCCAGCCTGTTCGTCCTGGCGACGATGAACACCGACAGCGCGGTGGTCGGCGCCACCCTCGGCCCGGTGGCGCTGGGCCTGTACCGGGTCGCCTTCACGATGTCGAGCTGGCCGGTCCGCGCCATCTCCGAGACCGCACGCCGCGTCTCCTTCGCCGGTTTCTCCCGCGCGGCGGTCTCCGAGCAGACCCTCACAGACGGCTTCACCGGCGGCCTGTCTCCCCTGTTGATCGCCTCGGTCCCGGCCTGCGCACTGCTCGCCGCTCTTCCGGGCCCGATCATCCGCTCGGTCTACGGCGACCAGTGGACCGGCGCCGCGGGAGCCTTGCGCTACCTGGCGATCCTGGGCCTGCTGCGGATCATCTTCGAGCTCTGCTACGACTTCATGGTCGCCGCCGGCCGCTCCCGGGCACTCTTGACGGTCCAGGCCCTCTGGCTCGCCGCCCTGATCCCCGCCCTCTACATCGGCGCCCACCGCAACGGCATCAGCGGCGTCGGCGCGGGCCACATCGTGGTCGCGGCAGGCCTCATCGCTCCCGCCTACCTCCTGACGCTGCGCGCCGTCGGCATCCATCCCCTGCGCATCGCGGCGGTCACGTGGCGCCCCATCCTCGGCGGCGCGGCAGTGGTGGCCGTGGCCATCGCGGTGAACCACGTCGCCGGCGACTCCGACGCCGGGCTGGCCGGCGCGAGCCTGGTCGCGATGGTGGCGTATGTGCCGATCGCGGTGCCGGCGTCGGTGATGCGGCAGGTGTGGGCCGTGGCCCAGTCCCGGATCGGCAGGCGCCGCAGGCCGATCCCGTCGCCGATCATCGTCGACGAGCGCCTCGCTTCCGGGGAGTCCGCCTCGGCCTGACAAACGCGATCGTCTTCGAACTCTGTTGCCAGCTCGCGCACAGAGACGTAGTGTCCTGAACATGAGTGTTCAGTCTGGCGCCTTGAGCCGATCCCGCCGCGCCGTGAAACGGCCCCTGCTCGATGTGGTGGCCGAAGTCCTCCTGGCGCAGCCGGGCGCCTCGCTCGCCGAGGTGGCCGAGGCCGCCGGGATCAGTCGCACCACGCTCCACAAGCACTACGCGACGAGGGACGAGCTGGTACGCGCGGTCGGCGTGCGGGCCACGGACATCTGGGAGCAGGCGGTCGACCGGGTCGCGGACAAGCCCGGCACGGAGCCGGGCCTGCGAGAGTTGCTCGCCGCCATGATCGAGAGCGGGCCGCAGCTGGCGTTCCTGTGGCGCAACCCCGTCCTCGACGGTGATCACGAACTCATTCAGCGCTACATCGACGTCGAGAACCGCTGCCTGGCCGTCCTGGATCGCGCGCGCAAGCAAGGCCTGCTCGCCGCGTCCACGCCCGACTGGTGGCTGCTGCAGACCATGCACGCGCTCGTCTACACCGCGGCGGAGGCTGTGCACGACGGAAAGCTGGCACCGCTCGACGCGCCTGATCTCGCGCTCAGAACACTGCTGCACGGACTGGGTGCGCGGGGCGTGCAGGAGGCGTCGGCATGAGCAGGCTCACGCAGACAGCCGGATTCGTCACATCGCTCTACACACAGCGTGCCTTCACCCACTATCTGGCCTCCGTACGACACGAGCCGATGGCGCAGCTCGCCACCCGCAAAGGCAGCCAGGACCCGTACGCGATCTACCGGCGGATGCAGCAGAACGGGCCGCTCTACCTGACGGCGCGCGGCAACTGGTCCACGGCGAGCCACCGGGTGTGCAACGCGGTACTGCGCGACCGGAAGTTCGGCGTCATGCAGGACGAGTACCTGGACCTGTCGTTCCTCGGCATGAACCCGCCGGACCACACCAGACTGCGCCGCCTGGCACAGCCCGCCTTCAGCCCGAAGACCCTCCCGGCCTTCCGCGACCGCATCGAGAGCACGGTCGCGGACCTCCTCGACCGCGCGACGTCCCGCGGCGGCAGCTTCGACCTCGTCACCGATTTCGCCGCGCCGCTCCCGATCAGCGTCATCACCGAACTCCTCGGCATCCCCGACGCCGACAGCCGCGAGTTCGCCGAACACGGCGCCGTCGTCGGCGGCGCACTCGACGGCGTCAACTCGCTGCGCCAAGCGGCACGCTTCCAAGCCGCACAGGCAGCGCTGCACACCCTGTTCGAGAAGGTCTTCGAGCTCCGCCGCCGCGAACCGGCCGACGACCTGATCAGCCGCCTGCTGGCGGCCGAGGGCGACCAGCTCCAGCCGGGCGAGCTGGAACCGATGGTCTTCCTGCTCCTGATCGCCGGCTTCGAGACGACGGTCAACATCATCGGCAACTGCGTCCTGGCCCTGCTGCGCAACCCGGAACAGTGGGAAGCCCTCCGCGCGGACCCCGAACGCCTGGCCCCCCAAGCAGTCAAGGAGGCACTCCGCTACGACCCACCGGTCCAGGGCACCAGCCGCATCGCCCTGGAGGACGCCGAACTCGAAGGGCGGCACGTCCGCCGAGGACAAACCGTCTTCATCATGATCGGCGGCGCCGGCCGCGACCCCGAGGTCTACGACCACCCGGACACCTTCGACATCGAGCGCACCAACCCCGCCGAACACCTGGCCTTCTCCGGCGGCATCCACTACTGCGTGGGGCAACCCCTGGCCCGCATGGAGCTGAACATCGCCATCCAGATGCTGGCGGAGCGCATGCCGAAACTGCGGCTCGCCGGCCCGGTGCGGCGACGGCGGACGACGACCATCAGGGGGCTGCGGCAGTTGGTGGTGAGTGCGGACTGACGTGGTTGGGTGGGTATGGCTGGTTGCGGTTTGTTTGTGGGCTGACAGTCACAGGCGTTTCTTGACGGCTTCGCGCATGGTTTACGGGATCCGCTGGTGGCGCGGTTCGGGGGCGGCGCTGGTTTCGCGGGGCGGCGGTGGTGTGGGTAGGTGGGCGGCTCTACTGCGAAAATCCAAGGGCAAGGGCAACTGCGAAGGTCAAGGGCAAGGTCAAGAGCCTGAAGAGCGCCTCCGGCGGCGCCTGCGCGGCGAGCGGCCTCGCTCCGGGGAGTGGGGGCCGCGCTGGCTGCCGGCGGACGCTGCTTGTGGTCGCCTCTGTCCCGGATTCCCCGCCGCTTCGTCGCCCGGAGGGAACCATCCCGGCCTGGGCGGTATCAAGCCGGATCACTGTTGCTGTGGCCCAGTATCAGCGGCTTGACACCGCCCAGTCCGGGATGGTTGTGCAAGCACCGCCGAAGCGACGGGGAATCCGGGACAACCCCCGCCTGTGGGAACGGTTCCCGCACCACACGCACACACCGCCCGGCCGCCGCTGTACCTCACGGAGTGGACCCCGTCCACACCACAGACCGGGGTTGTCCCGGATTCCCCGTCGCTTCGGCGGGCGAAGCCAAGCAGGCCGGGCCGGTGGTGTCAAGTCGCTGATACCTGGCCACCAGCTGGGCGATCCGACTTGATACCACCGGACCGGCCTGCTTCCGTAAGGCGACGAAGCGACGGGGAATCCGGGACGAAGGCGACCACAAGCAACGACCGGCAGCAGCCAGCGCAGCCCCCACTCCCCGGAGCGAGGCCGCTCGCCGCGCAGGCGCCGCCGGAGGCGCTCTTCAGGCTCTTGACCTTGCCCTTGACTGTCGCAGTTGCCCTTGACTGTCGCAGTAGAGCCGCCCACCTACCCACACCACCGCCGCCCCGCGAAACCAGCGCCGCCCCCGAACCGCGCCACCAGCGGATCCCGCAAACCCTGCGCGAAGCCGTCAAGAAACGCCTGCAAGCCCCCATCCCACCCGCACCCCCACCCCACCCGCACCCGCACCCGCACCCGCACCCGCACGAGAAACTCACCCACACACACGTCAGAGGCGCCCTTTTTACGGCTTCGCGCGACCTACCACCCCCGCCGCCGCCAAGACTGCCACCACACCCACTCCCGCCCTCGATTCACCGCCGCGCTCACCACCAGCGGGCGCAGGTACGGCATCGCCCGCTCCCCGACCGCGCGCCGGACTCGCAGGCCCGCGTACTCCGGCAGGTGCCGGTACTCCGGCCAGCAGTCCTCGGCGAAGGCGACCAGTTCCGTCACCGGGACCGTGCCTGTCAGCCCTTTGTCGTACGCGCGGACCGCTCGGCGCAGCGCCTGCCGTGCCAGCTTGCGGCGCATCTCCCCGGCCCAGGCGTCCGCGTTCGGCAGGGCGTCGCCGCACTTCACCAGGACGGACTCGAACGCCGCGCGCCGCTGGCGCAGGTCGTCGAGTTGGCCGCCGAAGTCGACGGTCGACATGTTCGCGCCGTGGCGGCGGTAGTACGCCTGGTCCGCGGCGCGGATGTGGCCGACGCCGGCCACCGAGGCGGCGCGCATCCACATCTCGATGTCGCCGGAGTGCGGGAGGGCCGGGTCGTAGCCGCCGATGCGCTTCTGCACCGAGGTGCGCATCACCACCTCCGGTGAGGTGATGCAGCCCTCCGCTGTGCGGAAGCGGCGGCGGAGCCACCACAGGCCGGGCCGTACCGCCCACTGGCCGGTGTGCCAGTCGGCGCCGCGTGCCGGGGGGAGGGGCTCGCCGTCCTGGAAGGTCAGCGGGTGTCCGTACACGAAGCCGACCGAGGGGTGCGCGTCCAGTAGTGCCGTCGCGCGGACCAGCGCTCCGGGTGTCAGCCGGTCGTCCGCCGACAGCAGCACGCAGTAGTCGCCGTCGGCCCAGTCCAGCAGCCCTTCGTTGTACGTCGCGATGTGGCCCCGGTTCACCTCGTGCACCGCCACCGAGATGCGCGGGTCGGCCGCCGCCAGTTCCCGGGCCTTGTCCGCCGAGTCGTCGGGCGAGCAGTCGTCGATGATCAGGACCCGGACGTCCACGCCGGGCTGCTCGTCCAGCACGCTGCGCACGCAATCGGCCAAGAAGTGCCCGTACCGGTAGCACGGGATCACGACACTGACACTGCCCATAACACTCCGCCCGATCCACTTATCACTGAAGCACCACTAGCGAACAAGCGAACAAGCGGTCGGCCGAGCCCCGCGCGCAACCGCGACACGGAGCCCGGCCGACCACCTTCCATCCGAACCCAGAACCCTTACTTGATGCCCGGCTTGTTACTCCGGCTCCCATACGAAGGCGACGGCAACACCCCGGGCGCCACACCCAACGGCGTTCCCTGCCCCGGCAGCGCCGGCGCTCCGCCGGTCACCGTCGTCGGCGCGATCACCCACGTCAGCGGCGGCGTCGGATCGTCGTTGTCGACGTTCGCGGTCACCGTCACCCGGTACGACGCGTCGCGCGGCAGCATCCCCGACGGATGGAACGCCACGATGTGCGTCGCCGGATCGAACGTCACGTACCCCGGCATGATCGTCCCGGCCGGCCACTCCTGCCCCGGAACCGGAGCCGCCGTGACCACGGTCATCTTCACCGAGGCCGGGTCGGCCGTCGCCGGGAGCACCGTGGTGATCGGGTGCGTCGGATCCATCACCGGATCCTTCAGCAGCGTGATCTTGTTGCCCGACGGCGTGGCCGCCGTCCCCGCCACGTTCCCGCCCGTCACCGCGGCGCCCGCCGCACCCGAGACCCGGCTGCCGCTCACGCGCGCGCTCGGGCTCGACAGCTGCGACGCCGCCGGGCTGGCGGCCGGGGCGGTCGTCTGGAAGACGGGGTCGACCCAGTAGTTCGTGGCGTTGTAGGTGTTGGTCGGGAACGTCGTCGTGGACCCGTATGAATAGAGCCCGTTCGACGTCGCCGGCGCGGTGAGCGGATAGTAGTTGTGCGGGTTGGTGAAGTATCCGGCGTCGGCCGCGTAGTGCCCGGAAGACGCGTGGTACGAGACCACGTACTGCGTGTTCGCCGCGATCGAGACCGGGGTCGCGAACGTCAGCGTCTGCCAGCCGGAGGCACTCTCGCCGGTGAACGTCCCGGTCGCCAGCTGCTGGCCGGTGGCGCTCCACAGCGTGCCGGTGTGCGTGCCGGTGTTCGCGGCGCTCTTGTAGAACCGCAGACCGGTCACGTTCCCCGCCACCGAGGAGGAGAACTTCACCCCGAGCTCCACCGAGTTGCCGTCCCCGGAGTCCGCCGTCGTCGGCACCGTGGACGTCGGCCACAGCGTGCAGGGGCACGACGGCGCGGGCATCGTGGCGGCGGTCGTGAACTGCCACATCGCCGGCGCGCTCATCGCGTTGCCATAGGCGTCGTCGGCCATGAGCGAGGCGGTGTACCCGGTGCTCAGTGCCAGCGGGCTGTCAGGGGTGAACACGATCGTGTTCGTCGACGACGTATAGCTGATCGAGCCGGGCACCGCGGTCCCCGTCCCGTCCTTCACCGTGAAGGTCGCCGTCGTCGGGTCCATCGAGGCGCTAAACGAGGCCGACACCTGCGTCGTCGGCGATACCGCGGTCGCCCCGGAGCCCGGGGTCGTCGAGGTCACCTTCGGCGGCGTGGTCGGGATCCCGGTGTTGTCGAACACCGGGTCCACCCAGTAATTGGTGTCGTTGTAGGAGTTGTTCGGGAAGGTCGTCGAGGATCCGTAGGAGTAGACGCCGTTCCCGCTGGAGCTCGTCGACTGCTGCGCCTGGATCGGCGCCGCCCCGGCCCCGCCGTTCGTGAAGTACCCGGCGTCGGCCGCATAGTGCCCGACCGGCGCGTGGTACGACACGACGTAGGTCGTGTTCGCCTTGACCGACACCGGCGTGGTGAAGTTCAGCGTCTGCCAGCCCGGCTGCGTCACCGTCGCGGTCGAGGCCGGCGTGGACGCCATCAGCAGACCGTTCGAGGTCCACAGGCTCGCCACGTGGGAGCCGGTGTTCGTCGGGCTCTGGTAGAAGCGGACGCCGGTGATGTTGCCGGCGGTCGAGGTCTTGAACTTCGTCCCGACCTCCACCGACGCGCCGTCACCGCTGTCCGGGTGCGCCGGCGAGGCGGTGGACGGGAAGATCACGCACGGGCAGACCTGCGGCCCGACGGTCAGGCCGACCGACTGCGTGGCTCCTATGTCCGCGTTGTCGTCCTCGGAGCGCACCTGGATCTGCGCGTTGCCCATGGCCGTCGGCGTCCAGGCGTAGCTCCAGGTCACCGCACCGCCAGTGGTCTGCGTGGTGTTGGCGGCGTTCCACGTGGTGCCGCCGTCCACCGAGACCTCGACCCGCGCCACCACGGTCCCGAGCGCCGGCGCCGCGGTGCCGGTCGCCGTCAGGGGCTTGAGGACCTGCACCGTGGTGCCGGAGCTCGGAGCGGTCACGGTCGTCGTCGGACCCACGGTGCCGGCCGGCAGCGCCGTGCCGGTCACCAGCCCGGTCTGCGGCGTGGTCGGCTGCTCCCCCTCGTCGGCCAGCATGTTCATGGTGGCCTGCTGCACGTCCCGGTCCACCGTGGTGGTCTGGTTCGGCGGGTTCGGCGGGTTGGCGACGCCGGTGTTGTCGGTGTGCAGGTTCGTCAGGCCCCAGGCCCACTGGACCGTGGCCGTGCCGAACACCAGCGCGTGCGACGTCTGGTCGCGGAACTCCACCAGGCTGTGCGTGGCCTGGCCGGTCGAGTAGTCGTTGCCGTAGTCCGTGCGCAGCTGGTCCACGGTCAGCGTGGTGGAGGACAGGTCGATCTCCCCCGGCGGCCGGGTGGAGTCGGCGTAGTCCGAGTCCCACTCATAGCCGAGCAGGCCGTAGGGCGTGCTCTCCGAGCCGTTCATGAGGCTGGCGACCGAAGTGTGGCGCCAGACGCGCAGATCGGCGTACTGCGAGGAGAAGGTGATCGGCGAGTACTGGTTCGCGTTGACCGAGAACAGCGTGCCGGTCAGCTGGTCCTCGGGTGCCGCGCCGGTGCCCAGGCCGTGCGCGTCCATCCAGGTGCCTGTCCACTGCCCTGTCGGGTCGGGAACGCCGTCCACCGGGTTGGTCCCGTACAGCTTGGTCATCTTGTACGTGGTCATGGTGCGGTTCGGCGTGTTGCTCCCGTCGATGCTGTTCTCCATACGGGTCCGCCAGAAGACCTCGTTGCCGGACATGAAGATCTGGTTCTGTCCGGCATGCCGCGCGGCCATGACGTTGTTCCACTGAGTCTGGTTCCAGTACTCGTCGTGGCCCGAGGAGATGAACACCTTGTGGTTGCTCACCGACGCCGGATCGGTCGTGGCGTCCATCCCGGAGATGTAGCTGACGTCGTAGCCGTTCTCCTCCAGCCAGTAGATCAGCGCGAACTCCGAGCCGAAGATGCCGTTCTGCCCGATGTCCGGCAGCGGCCGGTTGTAGCTGACGCGGTAGGCGCGGCCGTCCGGCGCCGGGCCGTTGCCGACGTAGACGTCCTGGCCGCCGAAAGTGTTGTAGGCCTGCCAGGTCTCGTCGGAGGTCTGCACCACGATGTCGCTGTGGTGCGCGGCGTTGTCCGGCTCCCGGACGATCACCGGCACCGGCATGTAGCCGATCAGCGCGTCGGTGCTGTCCCACTGCTCCAGGGCGACGATGTAGACCCCCGACACGGCGGTCGGGGGCACCTGGATCGCCACGGTGGTCGGCCAGTTCCCGCAGTCCACCAGGCCGGTGGGCTTGTCGGAGACGCACCCCGGCAGGTTGTTGGTGTAGTTGGCGGGGTAGGTCCCGGTGGAGGTGTTCATGCTCCACGACATCGCCCGGGAGCCCTTGCCCCCGTAGTACCCGAGGCGGTCGACCTCGACCGCGTACTTCGTCGGGGACTCCACCTTCAGGCTGATCGTGCCGCCGGGCAGCACGCTCTCGTTGGTCGTGAACCCCTGGATGTCTCCGTAGGCGCTGGTGTACGTCGCCAGGTTCCCGGCGCCGTCGGTCAGGTCCTCCACTCCGGTGGTCTGCTGGTTCTCGCACGCCACCGTGTTGGCGCACGCGGCCGCGTGCGCCGGTCCGGCCACACTCCACACCGTCACCACTGAGGCGACCGCCATCGCGACGACCGCATAGGCCGACTGTCTGAGCCCTCTGTAAATTCTGTTGTGCGCCATCGTTCCGCGACCTCGTTCGCAGTGCTCTGTCTTGCTACAGACGGCTCCGGTGCGCCGAAAGCGCCCGGGCCAGGGCGGCGACGACGGTCTCCTGCTGCTCCCGCATCAGATGCGGGTGCAGCGGCAGGGAGAGCGTGTGCGCCGCGACATGTTCGGCGTGCGGATACGACGCGTCGGTGGCGAACGCGCCGGTCCGATGGAGCGGCACCGGGTAGTGGATCCCCGCGCCGATGCCCTCGGCCTCCAGAGCGGCCAAGACCGCGTCCCGGTCGGGGACCTGGACCGTGTACAGGTGCCAGACGTGCTCGTTGCCCGGCAGCACGGTCGGCAGGGTGACGTCGTCGAGGTCGGCGAGCAGCTTGTCGTAGTACGCCGCCGCGGCCTGGCGCGCGGCGTTCCACTCCGGGAGCCGGCGCAGCTTGGCGCGCAGGACCACCGCCTGCAACGCGTCCAACCGGCTGTTGACGCCCGCGATGTCGTGCGCGTACTTCACCAGGCCGCCGTGGCTGCCCAGCTTGCGCACCGTCGCGGCCAGTTCCTCGTCGTCGGTCAGGACGGCGCCGCCGTCCCCGTAGGCGCCGAGGTTCTTGCCGGGATAGAAGCTGGTCGCGGCGATCGCCCCGGGGCCCGAGCCGGGCGTGCGGCCCAGGCGCGTGGCCCCCTGGCACTGCGCGGCGTCCTCGACGATGCGGATACGGGTGCGGATGTCGCTGCCGCTGCCGGCCAGCCCGGCCTGCAACTCCTCGACCGGCGCGAGCTGCCCGTACAGGTGGACCGGCACGATCGCCTTGGTGGCCGGCCGGATCGCGGCCAGCGCCGCCCGGACGTCGATCAGGCAGGAGGCCGGATCGCAGTCCACGAACACCGGCTTGGCGCCGATCCGCGCCACCGCGCCGGCGGTCGCCGCGAAGGTGTTCGCCGGCACGATCACCTCGTCGCCCGCCACCACGCCGACCGCGCGCAGCGAGAGCTCGACGGCGTCCGTGCCGTTGGCCACGCCGACGCAGTGCCCGACCCCGGCGAACGCCGCGTACTCGCGCTCGAAGGCCGCCACCTGCGGGCCGCCGACGAAGCCGGTCGTGGCCAGCACCTCGGCGAAGCCGGCCTGCACGGCGTGGGCCACCTCGGCATGCGCGGCGGCCAGGTCGACCAGGGGTATGCGCGGGCTCATGGATCGGTCCTCCGGTCGACGGCGCCGCGGGGCACGGCACAGTGGAAGTGAATAAGGGTTCGATGACACTGACGGCGAGGGCGTCCTGCCGCACCCTCGCCGCCCGGCTCCGGCGCGTTCATCGCAGCGCCGCCCGGCGCGCTAAGGACTCCGGGCGGGCGACGTCCCGGAGCTTGCGGGCCGGGTTGCCGACCCACACCTCGCGGTCCGGGACGTCCTGGAGCACCACGGATCCCATGCCGATCTGCGACCAGGCCCCGATGCGCACGCCCTCACGCACCATCGCCCCGGCCCCGATGTAGGCGCCCTCGTCGACGACCACGCCGCCGCCGAGCTTCACCCCGGAGGCCAGCGTCGCGTAGTCCCGGACCACGACGTCGTGGGTCACCACGGCGTGCGGCATCACGGCCACGTGCCGGCTGATCGTCGCGTCGGCGGTCAGGACCACCCCGGCCAGCAGCACCGATCCGGCGCCGACCGTGGAGCTGCGGGACAGCTGCGCGAAGGGGTGCACGATGGTCGCGTACCGGCGGTCGGGCAGGCCCAGCCGCTCGACGATCCGGGCCCGCCCGAAGTAGTCGCGCGGGTTGCCGACGCAGACCACCAGCCGCACCTCCGGCAGCGACCGGATCAGGTCGATCGGCCCCCTGACCTGGTCGGCGATCGGCAGCCCGGGCAGCGCGTCGTCGAGGAAGCCGGCGAACACGTCAGAGCCCGGATACCGGTCGCGCAGGGCCTCGGCCGTCTCCCGGCCGAAGCCGCCGGCTCCCGCGATCGCGATGCGCAGCTCGGTCACGGGGCGGCCGCCTTCAGGACGGCGACCACGCGGTCCTGCTGCGCCTCGGTCATGCCGTGGAACACCGGCAGGATCAGCGAGTTCAGGCTCAGCGCCTCGGTGGCCGGCAGCCGCGGCGTGCTGACCTCCGCGTAGGCGGGCTCCATGTGGGCGGCCATGATGCCCCGGCGCGCGGAGACTCCAGCCTCCGACAGCCGGAGCAGCAGGTCGTCCCGCGAGACCGGGAACCGGTCGTCCAGCCGGATCCAGAACGACTGGTAGTTGGTCCGGCCGTATTCGGGGTCGGTCACCGGCGACAGCCCGGGGATCCCCGCCAGCTCGCGCTGGTACCGCGCGGCGATCTCGCGCCGCTCGGCGACCGTCGCGGCCAGCTTGCGCAGCTGCACCAGCCCGACCGCGGCCTGGATGTCGGTCATCCGGTAGTTGAACCCGGTCTCCAGATATGCCTCCAGCACCGGCTTGGCACTCGCGTGCCGGTCGGCGGCCGAGACGTTCATTCCGTGCTCGCGCAGCCGCCGCATCCGGGCCGCGGCCTCGGCGTCGTCGGTGGTGACCATGCCGCCCTCGCCGGTGGTGAGCAGCTTGCGCGGGTGGAACGACCACGCCGCCGCCTGCGCGCCGGCGCCGACCGGCGCGCCCCGGTACCGGACGCCGGCCGCGCACGCCGCGTCCTCCAGCAGCGCCAGACCGCGCTCCCGGCACAGGCCGCGCAGCGCGTCCAGGTCCGCCGGCACGCCGCCCTGGTGGACGAGGATCACCGCGCGGCTCCGGGGCGTCAGCACGGCGGCGACCGTGTCAGGGGTCAGATTCCCGGTCTCGACGTCCACGTCGGCGAACACCGGGACGGCGTTGACGTAGCGCGCGGCGTTCGCCGTCGCGATGAAGGACAGCGACGGCACCACCACCTCGTCACCGGCGCCGACTCCGAGCGCCACCAGGCCGAGGTGCAGCGCGGCGGTGCCGGAGCTGACGGCGACGCCGTGCGCGGCGCCGGCCTCGGCGGCGAAGGCCCGCTCGAACTCGGCGACGCGCGGCCCCTGGGCGACCCAGCCGGAGCGCACCGCCTCGGCGGCGGCCTCGGCCTCCTCCTCGCCGAGCCAGGGCACCATCACCGGGATCCGGGCGGGCGCCTGGGCCTCGGGCGTCCCAGCCTCGGGCACCCCGGCCTCGGGCATGCCAACCCCGGTGGCCACCGCGCTGCTCACGAAGCGACTCCCTCGGCAACAGAGCCCGCGGCAACAGAGCCCTCAGCCACAGCACCCTCGCCGGCGACACCGGACGTCGCCATGGCCGCCGCCGCGGCGCGCTCTGCCGCCGCGGCGACCTTGGACACCGGCACCGGTACCGGCTCGGGCGCCGCCTCCTGCTCGCTGCGCCACCACTGCACCAGGTCCGTCAGGCCCTCGCGCAGCTGCATCTCGGCCTTGAACCCCAGCCGCGACTCGGCCTGCGAGATGTCGGCCAGGCGCCGGGTCACGCCGTTGACCGCGCGCGGCGGCCCGTACTCCACCGGCAGGTCCGAGCCCATGACCTCCAGCAGCGTCTTGGCCAGGTCGTTCAGGCTGGTCTCGACCCCGCAGGCCACGTTGAACACCTCGTCGGTGAGGTCCGCGGCGGCCGCCAGGACGTTGGCCCGCGCGATGTCCGCGACGTGCACGAAGTCCATCGTCTGCGTGCCGTCGCCCAGGATCAGCGGCGGCGTGCCGGCGGCGATGCGCTCCATCCAGCGGATCAGGACCTCGGTGTAGAGGCCGTGGATGTCCATGCGCGGGCCGTAGACGTTGAAGTACCGCAGCGCGACGTAGTCGAGCCCGTACATGCTCTTGAAGCTGCGGAGCATGGCCTCGTTGAAGGCCTTCGCCGCGCCGTAGAAGGTGTCGTTGTTGTAGCTGTGGTGCCGCTCGTCGGTCGGGAACTGCTCGGCCAGGCCGTAGACCGAGGCCGAGGAGGAGGCCACGACCTTCTTCACCCCGGCCGCCGCCGCGGCCTCCAGCACGTTGAACGTGCCGTCGACGAGCACCTCGTTGGCCAGCCGCGGCTCCTCGGCGCACTGCGTGATCCGGATCGCCGCCAGGTGGAACACCACGTCGGTGCCGGCGGACAGCTCGGCGAGCAGCTCCCGGTCCCTGATGTCGCCCTCGACGACGCGCACCCGGCCGCTCGGCAGCGCCGCGGCCAGATTGGCCCGCCGGCCGCGGACGAAGTTGTCCAGCACGGTCACCGACTCGCAGCCGGCGTCCAGCAGCCGGTCCACCACGTGCGAGCCGATGGTGCCGGCGCCGCCGGTGACCAGCGCGCTGCCGCCCGCCAGGCCGACCGCCGCGCCGGTGTCGTCATTGGTGCCCAAGCCAGTCACACGCCCTCCAAGGCATCTTCGTTCACAGCCACGAGGGCTCCGTTCTCGGCGAGGCTGCGCGAGGCGGCCTCGAGGATTCGCAGGACCCGCAGTCCCGCGCGGCCGTCGGTGGCCGCCGGCGTGCCGGTGCGCACGGCGCGGGCGAACTCCTCGACCGCCACCGCCAGCGCCTCCCGCTCGTTCAGCGCCGGCGCGACCATGTCGCCGGTCCGGTAGGACACCAGGGCCGCGCGCCGCTGGTCGGCGGCGAGCTCCTCGGGGTTGGCCAGGTCCACACCGCGGTCGAAGACGCTGACCCGCTGCGCGGGGTTCAGGTCGTCCCAGACCAGCGTGCGCTTGGAGCCGCCGACGATGGTGGTGCGCACCTTGGTCGGGGACAGCCAGTTCACGTGGCCGTGCGCGATCGCTCCGGAGGACAGGGACAGCGTCAGGTACGCCACGCAATTCCGGCCGGCGCCTATCGGGTCCGCACCGGTCGCGGCCACCGCCACCGGCTTCACGCCCGGCGGGAGGATGAAGTCCAGGATCGACAGGTCGTGCGGGGCCAGGTCCCACAGCACGTCCACGTCGGGCTGGATCAGCCCCAGGTTGATCCGCACCGAGTCGACGAAGTGGACCTCGCCGAGCTCCCCGGAGTGGATCAGCTCCCTGATGGCCAGGACGGCCGGGGTGTAGCAGTAGGTGTGGTCGCACATCAGGATCAGGTTCCGCTCGGCCGCCTCGGCGACCAGCTCGGCGCCCTCGGCCTCGGTGGCCGCCAGCGGCTTCTCGACCAGTACGTGCCGCCCGGCACGCAACGCGGCCATCGCCACGTCCCGGTGCGTGCGGGCCGGCGTCGCGATCGCCACCGCCTTCACGTCCGGGTCGGACAGCGCGTCGTCCAGCGCGCCGCTGACCCGGACGCTGGCGTACGGCGCCGCGACCTTCTCGGCCCGCGCGGTGTCCAGATCGATCAACCAGCGCAGGTCCCAGTCCGGCGAACCCATGAGGTTCCGCACCAGGTTCGGCCCCCAGTACCCGGCGCCGACGACGGCGATACCCGGCCGCTCGGCGGCCGAAATTCCCCCCGACATTCTCAGTACGCTCCTTTGCCCTTGACGACGGCCGAGCCGGTGCGCAGCAGGATCTCCGCGTCCAGGCCCAACGACCAGTTCTCGACGTACCCCAGGTCCAACCGCACCGCGTCCGCCCATGCCAGGTCGGAGCGGCCGCTGACCTGCCACAGCCCGGTCAGGCCCGGCTTGACCAGCAGCCGGCGCCGGACCTCCTCGCTGTACTTCGCGGCCTCCTCCGGCAGCGGCGGACGCGGCCCGACCAGCGCCATGTCGCCGCGCACGACGTTGAGCAGCTGCGGCAGCTCGTCCAGCGAGTACCGCCGCAGCACCGCGCCGACCTTCGTCACCCGCGGGTCCCGCCGCATCTTGAACAGCAGGCCGTCGGCGTTCTTGTTCAGGTGCGTGAGCCCCTTCTTCGCCTCGGCCGCGCCGACGGACATGGTGCGGAACTTGTAGAGGACGAAGTGCTCGCCGCGCAGGCCCACGCGCGTCTGCCGGAAGTAGACCGGACGCCCGTCGCCGACCAGGATCGCCAGCGACACCGCCAGGAAGATCGGCGCCAGCAGCAGGATGCCGATCGCCGCCGCCGCGCGCTCGCCGAGCTCCTTGGGAACGCGGGAACCGCGCGACAGCTTGGGCGCGCGGACGTGGAACAGCGGCACGCCGCCGTCCCGCCGGACCGCCAGCCGCGCCGGCGCGATCTCGTTCAGGAACGGCGCGACCAGGATGTCCGCACCCAGGCCGGCCAGCCTCCAGCCCAGGCTGCTCAGCGCCGCCGCCCCCAGATGCGGGCCGGGCATCAGCACCACGACCTCGCATCCGGTCACCTGCAAGGCGGTCGCGACCTGTTCGGCGTCGCTCGGTCCGCCGTGCGCGGTCAGCGTGCCGACGTTCAGCGGGTCCAGCGGGTCCTGCGGGGTCGGCGGCACCGACCCCGAGGCCGTCGTCATCGCCGCGCCGGGCACAGCGGGCCCGGCGACCTCCAGCGACGCCACCGCCCGCAGCCCCGAGCGCTCGCGCCGCAGGATCGCGGCCATCGCCGAGCACTGGATGGAGCTGCCAACCAAGAGAGCTGGCCTTGAGGCCAGCCCCGGGTGCCGTGCTTGCAAGGCTCGGAACGCTTTACGCGCCACCAGCGACGCCAACGCCGCCATCGGGGCCGCCAAGAGCACCCCGCGCACCAGTCTCTCGTTGCGGGCGACCAGCGCGCACAGCGCCGACAGCGCTGCCATCGCGGCCAGGCAGGCCCGCAGAATCCTGTGATACTCCTCGGTGCCCGGCCC
The DNA here is from genome assembly GCF_041262705.1 of Catenulispora sp. MAP12-49. Classification (NCBI taxonomy): domain Bacteria; kingdom Bacillati; phylum Actinomycetota; class Actinomycetes; order Catenulisporales; family Catenulisporaceae; genus Catenulispora; species Catenulispora sp. MAP12-49. The sequence goes on from NZ_JBGCCP010000010.1 coordinate 256,465, forward strand.
CACGTGCCGCCGCTCGTAGAGCCGGTGCGCGCCCGCAGCACCGACCCACGCGACGGGCACGGCGACCAGCGCCGGCCAGTCGTCCTGGACCGGGACCGCCAGCCACGTGGCCGCGGTCGCGCAGGTCCAGTCCATAGCCACCAGGAGCGCCGCACCGGCGCGCCTGCCGTAACTCGTCCGGGGTCGTGCGAGACGTACTCGCACGACCGTACTTTCAACGCCCGACCCGACCGCCATGCCGAAATCCCCCCACGGAACTCCATCGCACCGCTCGACGCCTACCGCCCCGCACTACCCCCGGCCATGACCGCTGCGTAACCGCACGAACACTTGTCGAACTGGAAGCATGGTAGTGGGCTGGGATACTTCGCGCGAGTTGTACCGGAGAGTTATCATGGCTAACACTTAGCGTCGTTCTGCTGTTATACGTACTCTGTCCAGACATGGTCGTGTGTGGGACAACCACCGAAGCCCAGCAGGGCCGGTGGAGTGGGGGGATGAGAATGGCGCGCACTGCGCTGCGCTGGGGCAAAGACACGCTCAACCGACTGATCGGATGGCAGGTGATCTTTGAGATACGCAACAAAACCTTGAAATGGCCGGGTGCGCTCCGCATGCGGCGCTTCGAAGATCGCGAAGTGAAGCGGCTACGGGCCGAAGCACCGTTGTTGTCGGCGCGGGTCGCGGTGGTGATCCCGACCTACCGCCGACCGGACGGACTCGCCGCCGCGGTGGGCTCTGTCCTGGCACAGACCTGGTCGGACTTTGTCGTGGTGGTGGTGGACGACGGCGGCGGCGGGCTGGAAGCCGCCGAACTCCCGGACGATCCGCGACTACGGACAGTGTCGCTGTCGGAGAATTCGCACGTTTTGGGGCTGGTCCGGAACGTGGGAATGCGGCTGACGGAATCGCGCTACGTCGCGTTTCTGGACGACGACAATCTCTGGGAATCTGAGCATTTGGCCCTGACGGTGAAAACCCTGATGGATTCCCCGCGCCTGTCTGGCGTATACACCGCCTTGCATCGGGTGCTGCCGGACGGATCCGATCTGGACGTGTTGTCAGTGCCCTTCGACCGCAAGCGCGCGTCGTGGGACTCCTTCCTCGACTGCAACGCCTTCGTGGCGGTCCGCAGCCGGGCCCTGATCTTCAGCCGGATGCCCCGGCCCATCGGCCTGCTGCCGCGCGAGGACTGGGAAATGATGTACCGCTTCACGCGCCGCCACCGCATCACCCACCTGCCGTCCCCGACGGTCCGGTACCTGGTGAACCCGTCGAGCTTCTACACACAGTGGGACAAGGACGACAAGAGCAATAAGAGCAACAAGAGCGACAAGGGGGAGAGCGAATGAGCGCCACGGATTTGAGGAACATCTCGTTCCACGGCATCGGGATCCCGGACGGCCCCGAACGCGAACCGGACGAGCACCGCTACTGGGTGACGGAGTCGGCGTTCCTGCGCGTCCTGGACTTCTGCGCCGACCAGCCCAACATCCGCCTGAGCTTCGACGACGGCAACGCCTCCGACGCGGCCATCGCCCTACCGGCTTTGCGGGAGCGCGGCCTGCGAGCCGACTTCTTCCCGATCGCCGACCGCCTGGGCACCCCAGGCAACCTCGAACCCGGCGCCCTGCGGGACCTCACCGCCGCCGGCATGACGGTCGGCACCCACGGCGCGGCCCACCGCCCCTGGACCACGGCCCTGGCCACGGACCACATCAGGGAACTCGAGGACGCCCGAGGCCGCATCGCCGAACACAGCGGCCGCCCGGTCGACACCGCCGCCTGCCCCTTCGGCGCCTACGACCGCAAGGTCCTGCAAGCCCTTCGAAAGGCGGGCTACCGCACGGTGTTCACCAGCGACGCACGCCCCGCCCACAGCGGCGCCTGGCTGCAACCGCGCTACAGCGTCGAGGCCGGCGACACGCCGGAGACGGTGCGAGCGCGGATGCTGACGCCGCGGTCCACGACGGGGCGCGCGGCGGATCGGGCGGTGCTGATGGTGAAGGCGTGGCGGTGAGACCGGCTTCGATCGCGGCCGAGTTCGCCGCCACTGCCCGGCGCGACCTCCGCCGCATCCCCATCCCCCTCCCCACCGTCGCGAAGGCGAGCCCCTCCCCATGACCACTCGCGTCCTCATCGGCTTCGCCGATGCCTTCGCCGCGATCGAGTCCGCCTGGGCGCTGGCCGACGCCGGCCACGAGGTGTTCGCCTTCGCGCGGCGCGGGACCTCGCCGCCGCTGGCCGCGTCACGCCGGGTGCGCGTAGTGCCGGTCACCGCGCCCGAGGACGATGCGGCGGCCTGCGTCGCCGATGTCGTCAACGCCGCGCATCGGCTCGGGACTTCCGTGCTGCTTCCCCTCGACGACCTCGCCGTGTGGGTCGCCGACCGGACCGATCTGCTTGTCGCGGGGGCCACCGGCAAGGCCGCGGCCTTCGCGCTCGACAAGCGGCTGCAGGTCGAGGCCGCCGCCGATGCCGGGTTCGCGGTGCCGGCGCGTACCGCCGCCGGGCCGTGGGTGGTCAAGGCCGCGCTGGCCGCCGTCGAGCTGGACGGCAAGCTGGTGCGTCCCGGGGGCCGGGTCGCGGCCACCGAGGCCGATATCGCCGCGGCCACCGAGGAGCTCGCCGGGCCCGTGCTGGTGCAGCAGTTGCTGACCGGTGTGGGAGAAGGGGTCTTCGGGTTCGCGACCCCGGACGGCATCCGGGCCTGGAGCGGCCATCGCCGGGTACGGATGACCGATCCGCGCGGGTCGGCGTCCAGTGCGTGCCGCTCGATCGCGGTCGAGGAGGATCTGCGGCCGCGGGCCGAGATGCTCCTGGCCTCGGTCGGCTGGCGCGGCATGTTCATGCTCGAGCTGCTGCGCGACGCCGCCGGGACCCCGTGGTTCATGGAGGTCAACGGGCGGCCCTGGGGCAGCATGGCGCTGGCCGTCCGCCGCGGCTTCGACTATCCGGTCTGGGCCGTGCGGCAGGCGCTCGAGCCGGCGTTCGTGCCCGAGCCGCCGGATCCGGAGCCGCCGCACATCGTCTGCCGGCACCTCGGCCGGGAGCTGATCCACCTGGCCGCCGTGCTGCGCGGCCCGATCGCCGACCACCCCGGCCCGTGGCCCAAGCGCGGCGCGACGCTGGCGGCCCTGCGGCCGACGCGCGCCGACCGCTGGTACAACCTGCGCCGGGGCGAGCGCCGCGTCTTCTGGCGCGACACCTGGTCCACCCTGTCCGCCCAAGCCGCCCGGATGAGACGGAGAACCTCGTGACAACGGTCCGCGCGGTGGCGCACATCCACTCCGAGTGGTCCGACGACGCCTCCTGGCCTCTGGACCGCCTGGCGGCCGCGTTCCGCAAACGCGGCCGCAGCGTCCTGCTGATGTGCGAGCACAGCCGCACGTTCACCGAGGCCAAGTGGGAGGAGTACGTCCAGGCGTGCGCCGCGGCCTCCGGCGACGGCGTCCTGGTCGTCCCGGGCCTGGAGTACAACGACGCCGACAACGTCGTCCACATCCCGGTCTGGGGCGAGGTCCCGTTCCTGAGCCAGACCCCCGACATCGCCGACGTCCTGGCCCACACCCGCGCGGCGGACGGCGTCGCCGTCTTCGCGCACCCCTGGCGCCGCAACGCCTGGCGACGCTTCGACCCGGCCTGGGCCAAGGACCTGACCGCCGTCGAGATCTGGAACCGCAAGTACGACGGCTGGGCCCCGAACCGCCAGGCCCGCGCCTACGCCGAGCGCCTGGGCCTGCCGCCGTTCGTGGCCCTGGACTTCCACGGCGCCCGGCAGTTCTTCCCGCTGGCGATGGAGCTGACCCTCACCGGCCCGCCGTCCCGCACCACCGTCGAGGACGCCCTGCGCGACGGCCGGTTCGAGCCGCTGGCCTTCAGCCGCTCGGCCCTGCGGCTGACGTCGGGGGTCGGCGGCCTGGCGCTGGCGGCGGCCGAAGCCGCACGCGCCGTCGCGGCCCGTACGGTGCGCGCGGCACTGAACAGGAGGAAGTAGGAGCAGGCGTCAAGGCCCCGGCTTGGCCCGCAGCCGAGCCGGGCTCACCAACGCACGCACCGCAGCCTTGCTGCTGGCCCGTCCGAGCAACGCCCGCGACGCCTCCCGCAACAGCAACGCGCCCCAGAAGGCCGCGACCGCCGGAGCGCTATGCGTGCGCCGGTAAAGCCGAATCCGGTTCACCGTCAGCAGCGTCCACAGCTTCGGCGAGACAAGGGCCTCGCCTTCCAGATGCACCGCGACCGCCTCGGGCGCCAACCGCGTCGACAAACCACGGTCCCTTGCCCGCAAGGCGTATTCCGTCTCCTCGGAGTAGAGGAAGAAGGACTCGTCCCACGGCCCGCATGTCTCGACGCACTCCCGCGACAACGCCATCAGCGATCCGGCGACCCAGTCCGCGCGCGTAGGGCCCTTGTACGCCTGCGGATCCACGACCTGCTCACCGAGGGCGGCGAACCGTCCCGAGCGATTCGCCCCGAGCACCATCTCGCCCACCAGACGCAACGGATTCGGCTCACGCCGCAGGGTTCTGATCATGCGGCCGGTTCCGTCGTACAGCAGCGGCGCGGTGATCCCGGTGCCCGGCCTTTCCAGTCCGCGCACCAAAGCCGCGCCGCACCCCGGCCGCATCCGGATGTCCGGATTGCAGACCAGGACGGCGTCGGTCTTCTCGTCCAACGGACCGACCGCCTCCAGCGCCGCGTTGATCGCGGCGGCGTAGCCGGCGTTGCGTCCCGTCTGGACCAGGAGCGCGTCGGGTGCCTTCGTCCGCACCAGATCGGACGTCTCGTCGGCGGAGTCGTTGTCGGCGACCACCAGCCGCCAGCGCAGCCCGGCCATCCCGGACTCCAGCGAGTCCAGCAGCCCCGGCAGGACATCGGCGCTGTTCCACGTGACCACGACCAGCACGGCCCCGGGCAGTTCCTCAGCGGACGACGGCATCGAGCACCTCCGTCAGCTCGGCCACCCACCGGTCCATCCCGAACTCCGTCTCGGCCAGCCGCCGGGCCTCGCGCCCCATGGCTTCCGTCCTCTCGGTGTCGGCGATCAGCTCCAGGATCCGCGCCCGCAGCGCCGCCGCGTCGTGGGCCGGCACGAACACGCCGTTGACGCCCTCCTCCAGCGCGTCGCGCTGGCCGTCGACCCGCGTGCACACCACCGCGCGTCCCATCGCGAAAGCCTCGATCATGCAGCTGACCCCGTGGTCGGTGTCGCTGGGATGCAGCGGGAGCACGACGAATCGCGAGCGCGCGTACAGGTCCCGCAGCTCCACCGCCGACAGCGGCCCGAAGGTGACGCCTTCCGGCAGCTCGACGCGCTCGCCGCGGTCGCCGAGTTCGGCCCGCCAGCGGTCGTCCATGCCCGCGACCAGCGAGCCGGCGATGTGGCAGCGCACGCCGGTGCCGTCGAGCGCGGCGATCAGGGTGGCGAAGTCCCGGTTCTCGCGGCCGGCGGAGCAGATCATCACCGCGTCCGCGCCGTCCTTGCCGTCTCCACCGTCCCCGCCGTCCGGGTCGTCGGGAGTCCCCGGCTTGGCCAACTCCGGGTCGAAGAACCCGGTGTCCACGACCCACTTCGGCGACACGATCCGCTCCGCGGGCACCCCCAGCTGCTTGACCGCGAACTCGGCCTGCGCCGTGGGCGGCAGGACCATCGTCGTGATCCCCGGCCAGGCGTACCGCAGCAGCTTCGCCTTGGCGCCGGAGGAGATCCAGCTGTAGAGGGTGACGAGCTTGGCGCGCTTGCGGCGGCCGGTGAAGCGCAGCGCCAGGGCCAGCGGCAGGCTCGAGGCCTCGGCGCCCCAGGCGAAGATCGCGTCGTACTTCCCGCGCACGCGGAAGGCTTCGGCGGCGAAGGCCAGCGGGAGCGGCAGCTTGCCGTATATCAGCCTGCGTGTCCGCGACGGACCGGTCAGGAAGCGCTGGTCGAGGACCGTCAGGTCGTAGGGCAGGTCGTAAAGCCAGACCTTCGAGCGCGTCCCGGTCTTCGCCTGTTCGGCGACCTCTTCCAGGTAGGGCGGGAACCAGCCCGCCGACACCATGACCAGGATCCGGGGTTGCTCCAGAGCGTCCGTCACCGGGCCATGCTCGCAAAGCCGGGAACAACCCCACAAGAGCGTTAGAACCCTGACAGGACGCGTGCGGATTCCGATGCGATACTCGGCAATCGTGGTGTCAGTGGTCATCCCCGCGCACAACGAGGCCAGCGTGGTCGGACGTCTGCTCGGCGGACTTCTGGCCGGGGCCGCGCCGGGCGAGTTCGAGGTCTGGGTCGTCGCCAACGGCTGTTCGGACGACACGGCGGAGATCGCCGGCGCGTTCCCGGACGTCAAGGTCCTGGTCATGCCCCAGGCGAACAAGCACGCCGCCATGCGGCTGGCCGACGAGCACGCCGAGGGCTTCCCCCGGCTGTATGTGGACGCCGACGTCGAGCTCGGACCGCGGGACGTGCGCGCCCTCGCGGCGGCGTTCGACGATCCCGGCGTCCTGGCGGCCGGCCCGTCGCGCGCGATGCCCGCCGACCGGCGGCCGTGGACCGTGCGGTGGTTCTACGACGTGTGGGACGAGCTGCCGGTGGTGCGCACCGGGTTGTTCGGACGCGGCGTGGTCGGGGTCTCGCGCGAGGGCTGGGAGCGGCTGCGCGCGCTGCCGCCGCTGCTCGGCGACGACCTGGCCGCCTCGCTGCTCTTCGAGCCGTCGCAGCGCCGGGTGGTGCCGGAGTCCCGCGTGGTGGTGCACCCGCCGCGCACGGCCCGGGCGCTGCTCAGGATCCGCACCCGCGCCCTGGTCTCGACGCTCCAGGCCGCCGACGACCCGGCGCTGTCCTCGGCCTCGGGATCGGCGCGGACCTCGCTGTCCGATCTGCTGGCGGTCGCCGGGGCGGCACCGTTCCGCGCCACGCCGAAGGTCGCCTGGTTCTTCGCGCTCACAGTCGCCACCAAGCTACGCGCTCGGCGCGCGGTCCGTACGAAGGACTTCCGAACCTGGCACCGCGACGACACGAGCCGCTGAGCCGCCGACCAAGATCGAAGTGTCAGTGTTCTGATTCGCGGGTAGCCTCCGGCGACAGGGGGTGGGGAACCATGACAGAACGTACCCGAACACCGCACGCCGTCCTGGTGCTGCTGAATCTGCCCGTGCCCGACGACCAGCGCGCCTGGTCCCAGGCCCTTGCGCTGCGCGCCGACGGCGCGCGGGTCACGGTGGTGTGCCCGGCGATCCGCGGACGCCGGGCCGGACCGGAGCGGATCGACGGCATCGAGGTGATCCGCTTCCGCTCCTTCGAGGGCCAGGGCGCGCTCGCGACGGCGGCCGAGGGCCTGTGGACCGCGGCGGCGGCGGCCCGGGCCGCCCGCGGCGCACTGCGCTCCTCGCACGCCTCGACGCCCCGCATGCTGCAGATCGGCAACCCTCCCGACCTGCTGTTCCCGCTCGCCTGGTGGGCCCGCCGGCGCGGCGTGCGCACGGTCTACGACCAGCGGGACGTGGTCCCGGTGCTGGCCGAGTCGCGCGCCGGATTCAACAGGCTGACACCGCTCTTCCTGGCGGCCGAGCACCGCATGATCACGACCGCGGACGTGGTGATAACCCCTAGCGAGGAGCAGCGGGCGCGGATCCTGAGCCGGTACCGGCGCGACGCGCTGATCATCCGGACGGCCGAGGTGCCGCCGGCAGCCGGCGACGCCGATGCTGATGTCGCAGCCACAGCCGCTCCGGAGCTTTCCGAGCAGAGCGACTCCCAGGCCGACCTGACCATCGGCTACCTCGGCGTCGTCGGCGAACAGGACGGCCTCACCGACCTCCTCGACGCCGTCGCCCTGCTGCGCGCCGACGGCGTCGCCGGCTTCCACGTCGAGGTCGCCGGCGACGGGCCCGCGCTGCCCGCCGCGCGCGCCGCCGCGACGCGCCTTGGCCTGGACGAGCTCGTGACCTTCCACGGCTGGCTGGGGCCCGGCGCCGTCGACACCTTCCTCGGCAAGATCGACACGATGGCCGTGCCCGACCCCGACAACCCGTTCAACCACTTCTGCGCGATGAACAAAGTCACCCACGCGATGGCCCGCGGCATCCCCGTCGCGCTGCGCCCGCTGCGCGAGAACGTCCGCCTCACCGCGGGCCACGCGTACGAGGCCGCCGACATGACCATCCGCGCCTTCGCCGACGCTCTGGCCGCGTTCCTCAAGGACACGCCGGCCTCGCGCGCCGAGATCGCGGCCGAAGCCCGCACCACCTTCGAGGCGCACCATTCGTGGCCTCATCACGCGCCGCGCTACGTCGAGGCCGTGTCTCCCACGCGCCACTGATCGAGCCACTGATCAAGCCACTGGTCACGCCACAGATCGAGTTACAGATCACGCCGCTGATCGCCGAGCGGGCCCCGGCGCTCTCCACCGAGCGCCAGGGCCCTCACTCATTCACTCCCAGTCCCCGCACGAACCCGCCCCGGGCCCGCCATCCCCCGCCGAAGATCGCGTCCCAGTCGAACTCGTCCGGGATCGCGGGCAGCGAGACCACCACCGCGCCCCCGTTCTGTTCGACGGCGTCACGCCAGGCGACGGCGCCCTGCACGCCGTCCGGCTGGCCCATCGTGGGTATCAGGCATCCGCCGTCCGCGCCGTCGAGCACACACACCGAGAACCCGGCCATGAGCGTCCACCCGTCGCAGGTCGGCAGCAGTCCGTCCAGCGACGCCAACTCCGGGAACTCCGCGTGCATCGGCGCGTCCGCCAGCACCAGCAAGGGCATCGGGCCCAGCATGAACCGCGCGTTCTCGCGCGGCAGCAGCATCGCAGTCATCGCGCCACCGTACCGGCAGCAGCAACCTGACGTTCTCCCGGTCGGCACCGGGAGAACGCCGGCCGCCGGGCCTCAGCCGAGTTCGGCCACCCCGGCCCACGCCTTGTGCCCCGAGACCTTCTCCGCCTTGCCGAACCCGCCCCCGGCGACCCCCGGCAGCAGCACCAGGTTGCCGTGCTTGTTCACGGCCCAGATGTCCGGCAGCCCGTCGCCGTTGGCGTCGCCCTTGCTGACCAGCAGCGGATACCGCGCGGCCGTCAGCCCGTGGCCGACCAGCACCCGCGTGGTCCCGTCGCCGAAGGTCCCGTCGGCCGCGCCCGGGTAGAGCCAGACCTGGCCCGTCGCGTCGTCCCGCGCGATCAGGTCGTGCAGCCCGTTCGCGGCGGGCACGATGCCGATGACCGTCCGGCCGCTCCACCCGGCCCCGGCGGTCGCCACCGGCGCGTTGTAGCGGTCCATCACCACCGACGAGTACAGGAACAACTGGTCGCCGACCTTGCCGACCAGGTCCGCCCGGTGGTGCCCGGTGAGGTCGCCGGGCGAGAAGAGCTGCGTGAACGCCGGCCACGCCGTCTGCCCCGACGGCGCGGGCACCAGCACCTCCTGCGACGGCGAGAACCCGCCGAGGCCGTCGCCGAACGCGTTGTACAGGTTGCCGTTCTGGTAGACGAACAGGTCCTGGAACTCCCCGCGCCGCTCGTCGCCGCCGCCGGCGATGAGCGCCCCGGTGAGGTTCGTCCCCGGCAGCGTGCCGACCGCGGGCGCCACCGACCCGTCGCCGCCGCCGGCCGAGAACCGCAGGCCGCCGTCGGCGCCGACGGACAGCAGGTCGGCGTGGCCGTCGCCGTCGTAGTCCGAGTAGCCGTCGACCTGCGCGCTACCGGTGAGGGAGAAGGTGTAGGTCGCCGGCTCCGACACGTCCCCGGCGGCGTCGACCGCCTCGACGGTGAGCGTGTTGGTCCCGAACTGCGCCGAGCGCAGCTCCGGCGTGGTCGCCGTCCCGTCGGCACCGGCCGCGACGTGCGCGTTGCTGCCGGGCGGCGTGGACAGCGTGCCGTTGAGCACGTAGTCGAACTCGACGACGCCGCTGGCGGCCGGCACCGAGAAGGTGAACGTCCCCGGCGTCCGGATCACCGGCCCGGGCTGCCCGTCCGGCGGGAAGACCGCCGAGGTGACGGTCGGCTGCGGGACGACATCAGCAGTGGCCGGACCCGAGGCGAAGACCCCGGCCCCGGCGGCCGCGACACCGGCCGCCAGCAGTATCAGGGCACGACGAGTCAACGGTTGAACCATGGTGGAACCCCCCTGAAGCAAAACCCCGTACTCCCCGAAACCATGGGAGCGCAGTCATCGTACGTCGCGCTGACCTGCTGGGCTACCTCACCTGTCCCGCTGCCCCCACACGCCCCACCAGTTCCACGAGGGCGGCGCCCAACGGAGCCTCTATGCGTGTCGAGGCGTACCTGTCGCCCCGCGTCACACCCTGGTTGACGATCACGACCGGCTTGCCCGCCCCGGCCGCCCGCCGCACGAAGCGCAGCCCCGACATCACCGTCAACGACGATCCGAGCACCAGCAACGCCTCGGCCCGGTCCACCAGCTCGTTGCACTGCTCGACGCGCGCCTTGGGCACGTTCTCGCCGAAGAACACGACATCCGGCTTCAGCACCCCCCGGCCGCAGGCGTCGCAGTCCACCGGCCGGAACCGCAGCACCGCGTCCTCGGCCAGGTCCACGTCGCCGTCGGGGTTGATCCGCGCCGCGACCCCGTCGAAGACCGGATTGGCCTGGATCAGCCGGCGCTCCAGTTCCGTCCGCTCGCTGAACGCCCCGCAGGTCAGGCAGATCACCCGGTCCAGGCTCCCGTGCAGGTCGACGACCTCCGGCAGGGTCCCGGCCGCCTGGTGCAGCCCGTCGACGTTCTGCGTGATCACGCCGTCCACGTGCCCGGAGGCGCGCAGCGCCGCGACCGCCCGGTGCCCGGCGTTCGGCCGCGCCCCGGCCATCGCCCGCCACCCGAGGTGGCTGCGCGCCCAGTACCGCTGCCGGGCCTGCGCACTGCCCGCGAAGTCCTCGTAGGTCATCGGCGTGTGCTTGCGAAGCGCTCCGGATTCGCCGCGGTAGTCGGGGATCCCCGACTCCGTGGACAGCCCCGCGCCGCTCAGCACGACCACCCCGCGCCCGGCCACCAGGTCCACCATGGCGTCCAGGCTCGTCGTGCGCGGAAAAACCTCGCCGGTCGGTTCCCAAGTCAACGTCGGTCGCGTACGCACCACACCAGCGTAAGCGCCGCCCGCTTCGGCGCGACACGCCGCGATGAGCGGGGACCGGCTCCCCTGCGCATTCCGTGGGCGACCGGCGGCTACGGTATGTGCGCGTAACGGACATACCGCCCGTCGGAAGGGACGCCGCCGTGAGCAAGCCTTCGCCTGCGCAGCTACCGTCGATCCTGCCGGGTCCCAGGCCCGACGGGGCGGCCGGGGCAGCGACCCTGGACGAGCGGACCCGCGCCGCCAACGAGGCGGGGCTGAAGGTCACCCGGCGCGCCGCGATCTGCCTGTGCATGATCGTGAAGAACGAGGCGGCGGTGATCGAGCGCTGTCTGGCCTCGGTCCGCGACGTCGTGGACTACTGGGTGATCTCCGACACCGGCTCGACCGACGGCACCCAGGACCTGATCCTCGCGGCGATGGCCGACGTCCCCGGCGAGCTGTACGAGGACCCGTGGCAGGACTTCGGCCACAACCGCTCGCTGAACCTGGACCACGCCCGCGGCAAGGCCGACTACCTGCTCCTGGTCGACGCCGACATGGTCCTGCGCCAGACCGGCGAGCTGCCGGCGCTGGACGCGGACTCGTACATGATCCGCCACAGCGGCGACGTGGAGTACCGCAACAAGCGGCTGGTCCGCGGCGACCTGCCGTGGCGCTACGTCGGCTCCACCCACGAGTACCTCACCACCGACCGCCCCGACCGCCAGCTCCACCTCGACGAGCTGGTGGTCGACCACTTCGCCGACGGCGGCTCGCGCGCCGACAAGTTCGAGCGCGACGCGCGCCTGCTGTCCGCGGACCTGGAACGCGACCCGGACAACCCGCGCACGGTGTTCTACCTGGCCCAGACGCGGCGCGATCTCGGCGAGACCGACAGGGCCGTGGCCCTGTACCGGCGGCGGGCGAAGATGGGCGGCTGGGTCGAGGAGGTCTACTTCTCGCTGCTGCAGATCGGCGAGCTGACCGCGGAGGCCGGCGACTGGCCGGCGGCGATGGACACGCTGATCGAGGCCTGGGAGTACCGGCCGGAGCGGCTGGAGGCGCTGTACGAGCTGACGTCGCGGCTCAGGCTGCGCGGGCGGTACCAGGCGGCTTACGCGTTCGCCAGCGCCGGAATCGGCGAGCCGCAGCCGGACGACGTCCTGTTCGTCCGTCCGTGGGTGTACCGGTGGGGCTTGTTGTTCGAGCTCTCCATCAGCGCGTACTGGGTCGACGACTTCGTCGGCTCGGTGCGGGCCTGCGACATGCTCCTCGCGATGCCGGACCTGCCGGATCTGCACCGGCAGCAGACCGCCGCCAATCGCGAGATGTCCTTGCAGCGGCTCACGGACGCCCGTCGTTGATATGAGGAATGCGGATTCGCGGACCTGCGGGCGCGGCGTGTCGACAATTCTCTGATACGTCCCGCGAGCGTGGCCCGACCTCGGCATATCGGCCGAGTGAGTGAGAAAACGGTAATGCCGTTTCGGCGGATTCCGGCGCCGGGAAATGTGACGTCTGAGACAAGTCGTCAAACCCCAGCTCTACTTCCGAAAGGGCTCTTCAGCATGTCGCAAGACTCTCAGAGGCCGGTGGGGACGCTCCAGAAGTGCGTCATGGTCACCACCGGCCTGACGGTGCTCGCCGGCGCCACGCTGACGGTGGTCGGCGGCGGGCACGACACGGCGCACAACAACGCGGTCCGCACCGAGGCCTCCGCGAGCACCACGCCGCTCATGGCCGCCCCGGTCAGCGTCGCCGCGTTCTCGACGCCTATGGCGGCGCACCCGGCCGCGCTCTCGGCCCCGCACGCGGCGCACGTGGCGGAGCGGACGACGCTCAGCGCCGCCGTGCGCCCCGCGCTGCACGAGGCCGCGATCCACGAGACCTCGGTCCACAAGGCCGCGGTGCACAGCGCGGCGGTCCACCGGGCTGCGGTGCACAACGCGGCGGTCCACGAGGCTGCGGTGCACAACGCGGCCGTCCACCAGGCCGCGGTGCACAACGTCGCGGTCCACAAGGCCGCGGTCCACCAGGCCGCGATCCACCACGCGGTCACGCCGAAGTCCGACGGGATGCCGCTGCCCCCACCGGAGCCTCCGCACGAGTTCGCGCCGCACCGGCACTTCGAGCGGCATTTCCACCACCACATGGAGCACAAGGCGTGCCACCACCGGCCGCACGAGAAGTGCCAGTGCGTCGGGAAGCCTGGCCCCAAGGGCGAGCGCGGGCCGATCGGGCCCGCCGGTCCGACTGGTGCGACTGGTGCGACCGGCCCGGCCGGGCCTGCCAACGGTCCCACCGGACCCACGGGTGCCACGGGTGCCACGGGCGCGACCGGAGCGACCGGGGCCACCGGCCCCGCCGGCCCCGCCGGCCCGGACATCGACATCGTCTGGCACAGCGCCTCGCAGGGCGAGCAGGTCGGCCTGAACAACAACGTGCTGAACTACCGCTTCGTCAACGGGTCCCAGGTCCGCAGCCCGTTGCCCCAGACGCTGTCGGCACTGCCCGGCTACCCCGGTACCACGGTGGCCCCGGCGGCCCCGGTGGTCGACGTCTCCGAGACCATCCAGAGCGACACGCTCTTCGTCGACGTCGTCACCAGCACGGGCAACGCGGCAGAGCTGATGTGCAAGCTGAACGGCATCACCGGTTTGGACAACGGCGCCCCGGCCATCTTGGCCTGCAACTCGGGCACCATCGCGAACCCGCAGTACTGGAAGGTCATTCCGTTCCCGTAAACCGCATCGCTCTGTCCGGCACCAGTTAGGCCCAGAACGACCCCGCCGCATCCGCGGCGGGGTCGTTCTTCGTCTCGCCTCACGCCTTCACGGCATCGGTGCGCTGTCCGGCGGCGGCATCAGAACCGGCCCCGGCCCCGGCGCCCGATCCGGCCGCCCGCTGGACCCCGGGCAGCGTCAGCGACAACAGCACCGCCACCGCCGAGAACCCGACCGACCACCAGAAGGCCGTGTGGAACGCGTCCACCGGCGTCCTCGGATGCGCGGCGACCCCCTCCTGGAGGATCACCGCCAGCACCGCCGTCCCGAACGACCCGCCGATCTGCTGCGCCGTCCTCGTCAGCACACTGGAATGCGGGATCTGGTCCTTCGCCAGCCCGACGTACCCGGCGACCATCACCGGCATGGTCACGGCGCCGAGGCCGAACCCGCGCACCACCATCCACACCCCGAGCTGCCACTCGGCGGTGTGCGGCCCGGCCAGCGCGAACGGGACCGTCGCGACGGCGACGATCGCGAAGCCGCTCAGAGCGATGACCCGCGCGCCGAGCCGGTCGATCGCGCCGCCGGTGACGGTCCGCGACAGGATCGTGCCGACGCCCTGCGGGACGAGCAGTACGCCCGCGGACAGCGCCTCCCCCTGCTCCGCCCGGACACCACACCGGCCGCGGACATCGTCGCCGCCACGAGCGACCAGCTCACGGTGACCAACGCCGTCGACCTGCCCCCGGGCCTGCGCTGGCACACGCCCCGCGCAGTGCTCATCGGCGACGCCGCCCACGCCGCCTCACCGGCCACCGGCCAGGGCGCCTCCATGGCCCTGGAGGACGCGGTGATCCTGGCCAAAGCCCTGCGCGACGCCCCCACCCCGGCAGCGGCGTTCGCCGACTACGACCGCCTACGCCGCCCGCGCGTCGAGACCAACATCGCCTCCAGCGCCGCCCTGAGCGCCGGACGCCCGCCCGCGAAGCCGCAGACGCCGCCGCTCACCGCCGAGGAGCTGATCGGGCAGCTGTCGTGGACGGCGCCGCTGCCTAGTGGCACACGATCCCAGTGATCTTCATCGTGGTGAGGTCGACGGTGTAGGTCGCCGTGCCGATCGTGGGAGTGTCGGCCTGGTTCCCGTCAGTGGGCGCACCCACGACGCTGATACCGACGGACTCGTTCGTCCCCGTCACCGTACCGATGCCCTTCGCGACGACACCGAACGGATCCTTGGCGACACAGAGCAACGGGATCTTGCCCGTTGTGGACAGGTCGGTCTGGAACGCGTCGGCCGACGCGAAGTACGGTGCCACCTCCGACGTGGGCTTCGCGCCGGAGCTGACGAGGGAGCGCTCGCGGACGTAGGACTGAAGCGCGTACATCACCAAAGCGTCGGCGGGGTCGCCGCCATAAACGTGCGAGTCCTTGCCGGCGGCTGCGGGGTCCGAGGCCGGGATCGACGGCAGTCCCTCGCAGATGACGCGCTGCACGTCTCCGGAGGACGGATCCACGAAGAGGTTCGCAGGATTCGGATACGTGATCTGGTCGTAGGAGAAGCGCCAGGCGGAACCGGCGGACGTGGTTACCGGAGCGTAGAAGACCCAGCTGCCGGGCTCGTACTGCGAGCAGACGTTCCATTCGCCGCCGAAATCGGGCGCGGGCGCGTCTTGGGAGGTGGGCGCGTAGGCGTGGCTCGACGTGATCTGCTTGCTCGGTATCTGGTTCTTGCCGTAGGTGCTCAGGACGAAGGCCAAGCCCGGATAGGCCGGCATCGCCGCCGTCACGCACTTGATCGACTCGATCTTGCCGCTCGCGTCCACGGCGACCGACGCCGCCTTGGAGACGAGCTTGCCCTTCTCGAAGAGATCCACCCGCACCGTCGCCCCGGACCCCGAATCCGCCGGGACGGGCGTCTCGACCACGGCGAGCGTCGGCGCCTTCGCGCCACAGGTTGCGCCGGCCATCGGCTTGCCCGCGGAGCTCCAATAGGTGTGGAACTGCGAAGCGCCGGCAAAGAGCGTGGGCGCCACAGCCGCATCAGTGGATATGTGGCCGTTGGGGTCGAGCGCGTGCTGGACGAGTCCGTAGAACGTCCCGACTCCCGCGCCGCCGATCGGTGCCGTCAGGCCCGCCTGGACCTGCAGGGTAGTCGGGGGCGCCGACGACTGCGTGCTGGACGGCGTCGTCGCGGCGGCCGCGGGCGCTTGCGAGGTCGGGCCGCCGGCCGCCGGCGTCGCAGACTTCTTGCTCAGCACGCCGGACTCGACGATGCCGAAGCCCCCGCCTGCGAGCACCACGATGGCCGTGGCGACTACGAACGGGGCCCGCGACCGGCGCCCGCCGTTGCGCGCGTCCTGGGGCTGGCGCCGGCCCTCGCCCTGACCCCGGCCCTGGTACTGCGACCGACGCCCGGCGTATTCGTCACGCCTGCCGTATTCGCCGTACTCATCGCGCTCCCCATACTCATCGCGCTCGCCATACTCATCGCGCTCCCGCACTCCCGGCCCTCCCCATCGCTCGACAGTCCCCGCCGTATGACGTCCGACACGGAACAAGGTTCGTGCCCGTGACCGAACCGTGATCGCGGGGCCGGGCGCAGATCGCGACCGGTTACAGTTGACCCGGCCCGATCCCAGCAGAGAGCCCGAATGCGATGAACCCAGGACCCGACGTGACCGAGACCGCCGAGTCCCACCCCGGTATAGACCCCGAGCGCATGCGCCTGGTGCTGGCGACGCTGGCCGAGCTCGACGAACTGCCGCTGGACCACCCGCAGGCCGTCGAGCTGCGCCGGGCGACCTCCGGCGTCTACCGCGAGGTCAAGCGGCGCCGCCGTCAGGAGACCCGGTCGGCGAAGACGGAGAACGACCGCGCCGTCACCGAACGCACCGCGACGGGCGCCGCGTCCCGGATCGACGACGAGACCCAGGGCCTGCAGCTCACCAGCGGATCGACCGGCGCCGTCGCCGGATTCCTCGAGCGTGCGCGCTCCTGCTACGTCTGCAAGACCCGCTACGTCGAGGTCGACGCGTTCTACCACCAGCTGTGCCCGGGCTGCGCGGCCGAGAACCGGGCACGCCGCGACGCGCGGACCGACCTGACCGGCCGCCGCGCGCTGCTGACCGGCGGCCGCGCGAAGATCGGGATGTACATCGCGCTGCGCCTCCTGCGCGACGGCGCGCACACCACGATCACCACCCGCTTCCCCGCCGACGCGATCCGCCGCTTCACGGCGATGCCGGACAGCCGCGAGTGGCTGCACCGGCTGCACATCGTCGGCCTCGACCTGCGCGACCCGTCCCAGGTCATCGCGCTGGCCGAGGAGACGGCCGCGGCCGGGCCGCTGGACATCCTGATCAACAACGCCGCGCAGACCGTCCGCCGCTCCCCCAGCGCCTACAAGGAGCTGATCGACGCCGAGGACGCGCCGCCGCCGGCCGGCGAGCTGCCCGCCGTGACGACCCTGGGACGCTTCGACCTGAGCCGCCAGCCGATGCTGCCCGCCCAGGCCGGCCCGCACCGCGCGAAGCTCAGCCCGCAGGCCCTGACCGCACTGGCCCTGACCTCCGGCTCGGCCACCGCCGCACTGATCGAGGCGGGCACCGCGATCGACGCCGGCGGCCTGGTCCCGGACCTGGACGACGCCAACAGCTGGAGCCGCAAGGTCCAGGAGGTGGACCCGATCGAGCTCCTGGAGGTCCAGCTCTGCAACGTGACCGCGCCGTTCATCCTGGTCAGCCGCCTGCGCCCGGCCATGGCCGCATCGACCGCCCGCCGCAAGTACGTGGTCAACGTCTCCGCGATGGAGGGCCAGTTCGCCCGCGGCTACAAGGGCCCCGGCCACCCCCACACCAACATGGCCAAGGCCGCCCTCAACATGCTGACCCGCACCAGCGCCCGCGAGATGCTGGACCAGGACGGCATCCTGATGACGGCCGTCGACACCGGCTGGATCACCGACGAACGCCCGCACCCGGACAAGGCCCGCCTGCACGACGCCGGCTTCCACGCCCCGCTCGACCTGGTCGACGGCGCCGCGCGCGTCTACGACCCGGTGGTGCGCGGGGAAGCGGGAGAGGACTTGTTCGGGGTCTTCCTCAAGGACTACCGGCCGCATCCCTGGTGAGGCGCGGCCGGCACGGCCGGGCCGCCGTCCGCGACCAGCGGGGTTAATGAGACCCCTGATATCCCTGTCACCCCGAAACCCCCGCGACCTCCCCGAAACGCCCCTCACCGCACCGCTCTCACCTTGCCACCGTCCGGAATCGGCGCAATGCTTCCCAGAACGGCACCCACCGCAGCTCAGGGGGAACGCATGAAGACGTCCGACCGGCAGCCTCAGACCAGTACGCACGAGACGTTGGTCTCGAAGGTCGCCGACCTGAACGGCGTTCCGCTGCGGCGAATCGCGCCGGAACCCGCGTCGGCGGAGGGGACACAGGTCCGGGACGTCGCCGCGAAACAGGTATCCGTGGCCGCGTTCGACGCCTCGATCTGAGCGTCAGGCTGGCTTCGCCTTGAACGGTTCCGTAAGACCGTTCTCGTTGTTCGTGGTGAAGATCCAGAGCCGGTGCAATCTCGCGTGCACGTACTGCTACATGTATGAACACGCGGATCAAAGCTGGCGGACGCAGCCCGTCGCGATGAGCGAGGAGATCGTCGCGAGCCTGGCCGCGCGCATCGGCGAACACGCCGCCACGCACCGGCTCCCGGCGGTCGGGGTCGTCCTCCATGGCGGGGAGCCGCTGCTCGCAGGCGGTCCGCGCATACGGTGGATCGCCGAGCGCATCCGTGCCGAGCTGCCCCCGACGACGCGGCTCGGACTGCACCTCCAGACCAACGGCGTGCTCCTCGCCGCCGCCGCCGGCGAGGAACTGTGCCAGACGCTCGTCGAAACCGGGGTCAAGGTCGGCATCTCGCTGGACGGCGACCGTGCCGCCAACGACCGACACCGCGTCCACCACAACGGGACGAGCAGCTTCCAGGAAGTGGTCAACGCGGTCCGCCGGCTGGGATCGCCTCGATACCGGCGAGCCTTCTCAGGTCTTCTGTGCACGATCGATCCGGAGAACGACCCGGTCGAGAGCTACCAGGCGTTGTCCGACCTGGATCCCCCACGTATTGACTACCTTTTGCCCCACGCGAACTGGGATGTGCCTCCGTCTCGGCCGGCGGAAGCAGGCGCGACACCGTACGCGGACTGGCTGATCGCCGTACACCGCCGTTGGTCGGCGGACGGGCGGCGGCTGCCCATCCGGGTGTTCGACTCGATCCAGTCGGCGCTGGCCGGCGGGGAGAGCCTCAAGGAGGCTCTCGGCACAGAACCCTGCGATCTGGCCGTCGTCGAGACCGATGGATCGATCGAACTCGCCGACTCCCTGAAGACCGCGTACGACGGCGCCCCGCGCACCGGCTTCCACGTCCTGAAGCACTCGTTCGACGAAGCAGCCGCGCATCCCGGGTTCGCCCTGCGCGAGACCGGAGTAACAGGGCTCTGTCATACGTGCCGACAATGCCCGGTCGTCGAGATCTGCGGCGGCGGGCTCTACGCGCACCGGTACAGCAAGGACAAGGGATTCGACAACCCGTCGGTGCACTGCGCCGACCTGTTCAAGATCATCACCTATGTGAAGGAGGCATCGCCGCCGGACTCGGCGGCCACCGGAACCGGCGCCGCCCATGAGATGTCGGGGACCTGCTTCGACAGCCTCGCCGCGGGGCTCGGCGACGTCGTCGCGATCCGGCAGCTGGCGGCCGCCCAGCAGAGCATCAACCGCGGACTCCTGGACCGCGTGTTGACGGCGTCGTGCGAGCGGGGCGAATACTCCCGGCGGCCCTGGCAGGCCTTCGACGCCATGCAGCGCGACGATCCGCAGAGGTATCGCAAGGCCCTGCTACATCCGTTTCTCCGGGTCTGGGCCTCGCGCTATCTCGACGCCACGCCCGGATCGCCCGGAGTGGAGTACCTGAGCTCCCCGACCGCCGATCACCGGCACCGTCCGCGGCTCACGGCCGGGGATCTCACCGTCACGCTCGACAACGTCGACCCCTGCCTCGACTGCTACGGGAAGCCACTCGTCGACCGCCTGGATCCCGCGGCACTCGCCGCCTGGCAGCACATGTTCGCCGAAGCCTGGCAGCTCATCGCCACCGAGTACGCCGACTACGCGCCGGCCATCGGCGCGGGGCTGTCGACCATCGTCCCGCTTGCGCCCCGACCCGGCGCGCAGACGAGCGCGACGGCCCGCCAGGCGTTCGGCGCGATCGCGATAGCGCTTCCCGACACCGCCGATGACCTGGCCTTGCTCATCATCCACGAGTTCCAGCACGTCAAGATCGGCGCCTTGATGGACATGTTCGATCTCTACGATCCGGCCTCGCCGCTGACGTTCCCCGTCCCGTGGCGCCGGGACGAACGGCCTCCCGAGGCGGCACTCCAGGGGCTCTATGCCCATGCCGCTGTCGCCGACGTCTGGCGGACCCGATGGCTGCGTACCTCGAACACGGATTCGGAACGGTCCACGGCCGGGAAGCGGTACGCAACATGGCACCGGGCCGTCGCGCAGGTCGCCGGCGCTCTCCAGGTATCAGGGGTGTTGACAGGGCTGGGCGAACGCCTCGTGGCGGGCCTGGCCGAACACGCTCGTCGATAACCCTGAAAATGTTTCGCAGAATATTGCTTCGCCGCCTCCGAACGGTACACTCCGCAGTGCGTCGGCCCGGCTGGTCGGAAGGAATCCACAAGTGACAGAGGAAGAAAGGGAGCGCCTTGCCAAGGCTCCCTACTTTTTCCTGAGTTACGCACGGATGCCTCCGCACAACGACACCGGAACAATCAGCGGTGAGCCCGACAAGGACGTCATCGAGTTCCATCAGGACCTGTGCAACGCGATCCGCCACCTGGCCGCCGTCGAGCCCGGGGCGCGGGCCGGCTACCTGGACCGCGCCATGGGAACCGCGACCCGGTGGGAGGTCGCGGTGCAGGAGGCCCTGGCGACCTGTCGAACCTTCGTCGCGCTCTACAAACCGGCCTACTTCGAGAGCAGCTGGTGCGGGCGGGAGTGGGCGGCGTTCGAGCGCCGGCAGCAACTGGCCCGGCAGGCGGGCTCGATCGCCTACGACGCGATCATCCCGGTGCTCTGGGCCGATGAGGCCAGCTTGCCCGATCCCCTGCCCAAGGCGGCCAAGCCGGTGCAGTATGAGGACGCGGGGCAGCCCTCGAGCTACCGGCTCCAGGGGCTCTGGGAGTTGCGCTTCGGGATGTACGACCTCGAATACAAGCGGACCACGATTGCTATTGCCCGCACCATACTCAAGATTGCGCGGTCGACACAGATCCCCCAGTGCGACATCTCGGAGTTCTCACAAGATGACAACGCCTTCAGTTCGGTATCGGAATGACGTGAAGGGACAGAAGGGTATGGCGGGCTCTCGACCGTCCGGTGACGAACCGTCCGTCCACGAACCGCTGTTCTTTCTCAGTTATGCCCGCCCGCACGAGTCCGAGGCGGAGCATCCCCGGGAGGAGCCGGATCTCTTCCTGACCTTCTTCGACGACCTCACCCAGCGGATCAGTACCCTGTTGCCGGGCGAGCGTCCCGGCGACCTGGGCTACGCCGCCTCCGCCGTCGCGCCGGGACAGTCCATACTGCAGGCCCTGGCGATGTGTCACGTCTTCGTGCCGCTGATCTCCCCTCAGTACTTCAGAAGCCGGTTCTGCGGACTGGAGTGGTCGGCCTTCCGCAAGCGAGTCGGCACCCGGGACCTCGCGCTCCACTTCGTCCCGGTGACCTGGGCGCCGGTGGAGCAGGCGGACATCCCGCCGGACGTCCTGGAGATCAACTTCCAGACTCCCCGCCAAGGCCGGGCCGACATCACCGAGGGCCTGTACTCGCTCATGGTCGACCGCGCCCCGGGCAGCGACTACGACCGGGTCGTGAGGAACGTGGCCCGGACGATCAGCGAGGCCGCCCGGGAACACCCGCTGCCGGCCGGCACGCCTGCCGCGCTGCGGAGCCTGCCGAACGCCTTCCGGGCCGCGCCCACCCGCCTGCGCCTGCGGATCGTGATCCTGGCCCCGACCCGGGACCGTTCCCCGGAGGGCCGGACGGCCGTCGAGCACTACGGCCCCACCCAGACGGGCTGGGCCCCGTACGACGACCGCTGGGACCGCACGCTCGCCGCGGACGTCAAGACCGTCGCCGACCGCCTCGGCTACGACCCCGAGATCGTCGCGTTCGACGACGTCGCCCCCGCGCTGCTGGCCGGCACGCTGGCCGGCGCGCCGACCATCCTGCTCATCGACAACTGGGCCCTGCTCGACACCGGCTGGCGGGACCAGGTCGCGGCCTACGTCGATCCGGCGGCCAAACGGCCGGCCTGGGAGACGTTCATGGTGGTCCGGGACGAGAAGGACCCGCAGACCCGGGAACGCGGCGCGGACCTGCGGGCCGCTGTGGACGAGACGCTGGGGGCGAGCCTGCAGGCGATGCAGACGGTCGTCCAGCACGCGGCGTCCGGGAACGGCCCGCGCGAACGCTTCCCCTCGCATTTCTCCACCGTGGCCGAGTTCGCCGCGGGCCTGTTCCGCTTCCGGAGGTCCCAGTGACCGGCGGCGCGCGGAACGGCAGTGCACTGGTCGACGACGACGGAGGTGTGACCATGACGGGCTCGGAAGCCGCCGACGGCCGGATCGTGACGTTCTACAGCTACAAGGGCGGCACCGGCCGCACCATGGCGCTGGCGAACGCGGCCTGGATCCTGGCCGCCGCCGGGCACCGGGTCCTGATGATCGACTGGGACCTGGAGGCGCCGGGCCTGCACCGGTTCTTCGAGCCCTTCCTCGGGGACGGGCGGCTGCGCGACGTCCCGGGCATCATCAACATGATCGACCAGTACTGCGACTCCGCCAACGCCCGGCGGACCGGAACGGACGGCACGGAAGGCACAACCATCGACCCGGTCGCATGGTGGGCGGAGAACGCCCACGTGTCCGACAACGCGGTCGAGCTGGACTGGGACTTCGAGTCCGGCGGCAGCCTGCACTTCATCCGGGCCGGACGCACCGCCCCGGTGCAGTCCGCCGGGATCCCGGCCATGGACTGGTTCACGTTCTACCACCACCTCGGCGGAAACGCGTACCTGAAGCAGATGCGGCTCCAGCTCAAGCAGGCGTACGACTACGTCCTGATCGACAGCCGCACCGGGAACAGCGACATCGAGGACATCTGCACCAAGAGCCTTCCCGACGACCTCGTCGTGTGCTTCACCCTCAGCGGCCAGAACATCGACGGCACAGCGATGATGGCGGTCGAGGCCTACGAGAACCGAGCCACCGACTGGCGGCGCCCCCCGGTCCGCATCCTGCCGGTGGTGACCCGCGTGGACGACTCGGACTCCGACCGGCGCGACACCGGCCTGGCCGTGGCGCAGGCCCGGTTCGCGCCGTTCGTGAACCGGATCGGCTCCCACGATGCCGCGACCTACTGGAACCTCGCGCAGATTCCTTACAAGGCGCTCTACTCCTACGAGGAACTGCTCGCCGTCTTCGGCGACTCGCCCGGCAACCCGCAGTCGGTGCTGGCCGCGATGGAGCGGCTGGTCGGACTGATCACCGAGGGCGAGGTGACATCGCTGGCTCGGATGGACGAGGGCCTGCGGCTGCGGCACCGGCAGAAGTTCTTCCGGCGCGCACCGGTCGCGCTGGCCGACGTCTGCATCAGCCACCTGGCGGCCGACCGGACCTGGGTGGCGTGGCTGCGCTGGCTGCTGCGCGGCGCGGGCCTGGAGACGTCCGTGGACGAGGCGTCCGCGGCCGACGGCCGGGCCCTTGACCCGCTGACCGCCGAGCAGATGCGGTCGGCCCCCTACACCCTGGTCCTGGTGTCCGGCGCCTACCAGCAGTCGGCGCTGGGCCGGTCGGTCTGGGCCAGCCGCAACGACGTGCCGGCCCAGCCGACCCAGCTGGGCAAGCTGGTGGCGCTGCACGTGGAGCCCCCGATGGCGGGCGGCGCGCTGCGCTGGTCGCCGTCGGTGGAGACGGTGAACCGCAGCGAGGTCGACGTGGCCGGCTCGCTGCTGGCCGCGCTCGGCTCGCCGATGACCGCCGAGCAGGCGCTGACCGAGGCCGAGCGGATCGGGCCCCGGGTCCGGTACCCCCGCTCCCGGCCCGACCACTGGAAGGTGCCGAACCGGGTCGTCCGGTTCACCGGGCGCGAGGACAGCCTGGCCCGGCTGCGGAACCAGCTCACCGCGGGCGTCCGGGGCGACATGACGCACGCCGTGCTCGGCATCAGCGGCATCGGCAAGACGGCGCTGGTCGTGGAGTACGCGCACCGCTTCCAGCACCACTACGACGTGGTCTGGTGGATCCGCGCCGAGCACCTCAACTTCGTCACCGAGGACCTGGCCGAGCTCGCCCGGCGGCTGGGCCTGGAGGTCCAGAACGTCGGCGAGGCCGCCGACGCCGTCCGGGAGGACCTGCGCGCCGGCCGGCGCGGCGGGCGCTGGCTGCTGGTGTACGACAACGCCGAGGACCCGGAGCAGCTGCTGGACCGGTTGCCCTCGGCCGCGAACGGCCACGTGCTGGTCACGTCGAACAACTCGAAGTGGTCCAGCGCGGTGCCGGCGATGGAGATCGAGGTCTTCGACCTGGCCGAGAGCATCGACCTGCTCACCCGCCGGGTCCCGGGCCTGTCGGAACAGCACGCCAAACTGGTCGCCGTCGAGGTCGGCAACCTCCCGCTGGCCGTCGAGATCGCCGGCTCCTGGCTGGCCGAGACCGGGATGCCCGTCGAGGCCTACCTGGAGCTGCTGCGCAGCGACCCCGCCGCGACGCTGGAGCGCGGGCACGCCTCCGGGTACGACCGCTCGGTCATCGCCGCCTGGCGGCTGAACGTGGCCAAGATCGGCGAGCTGTCCCCGGGCGCGGAGCGGCTCCTGCAGCTGCTGGCGTTCTGCGGCCCCGAACCGGTCGCGGCCAACCTCGTGTACGGCGACGCCATGAGCCGCGCCCTGCTGCCCTATGACAGCAGGCTGCGCTCCGGCAAGGGCCCGATCGGGCAGTACGTGCAGCTGCTCAACAACTACGGCCTGGTCACGG
Source organism: Catenulispora sp. MAP12-49 (assembly GCF_041262705.1). Classification (NCBI taxonomy): domain Bacteria; kingdom Bacillati; phylum Actinomycetota; class Actinomycetes; order Catenulisporales; family Catenulisporaceae; genus Catenulispora; species Catenulispora sp. MAP12-49. The sequence continues at coordinate 281,339 of NZ_JBGCCP010000010.1, forward strand.
TGCCGCGCGGCACCGACAAGCCGCTCCAGGTCCACCGGCTGATCCAGCAGGTGGTCCGGGACGAGATCCCGGAGCCGGCCGACCGGGAGGCGCTGCGCCGCGCGATCCACGAGGTCCTGGTCGCGGCCCGGCCGCCGCAGGGCGATGTGGACAACGCGAAGACCTGGCCGGTCTACGCCGAGATCTGGCCGCACCTGGTGCACTCCGAGGCGCGCCGCGGCAACGCCGAGACCCGCCAGCTCTACGTCGACCGGGTCCGCCACCTCCGGCTGCGCGGCGAGCCGCGCCCGGCGGCCGAACTGGCCGAGGAGACGGTCGCGCTGTGGGAGGCCGATCCGGACATCGGGCCGGACGACGCGCGCACTCTGAGCATGCGCTTCGAGCTGGCCAACGCACTGCGCGCGCTGGGCGACCCGGCCCGGTCCCTGGAGATCAACACCGACGTGCTGGAGCGCCAGCGGTCGCACCCGGACCTCGGCCCGGAACACCTGGCGACGCTGATGACGGTCGGCGGGCTGGCCTCCGACTACCGGGCCCTGGGCCGTTTCCAGGAATCACTGGCCCTGGACCGCGCGAACCATGTCGACTTCCTCACCCACATCGGCCGGGACCACTCCCGGACCCTGCTGGCGGCCAGCAACCTGGCCGTGGCGCTGCGCGCGGCGGGCGAACCCTTCGAGGCGCTGAAGATCGACCAGCAGACCCTCGACGACCGCCGGGACGTCCTGGGCGAGACGGACTTCCTGACCTTCAAGTCGGCCATCAACCTGGCCCGCGACCTGCGGGACTGCGGCGACCGCAGCGGCGCCCTGGAACTGCTCAAGGTCACCTACCGGGACGCCCGCGAAGCCCTCGGCGACGACGCCCCGGCCACCATCGAGGCGGCCCGGGCCCTGTCCACCAGCTACCGCAAGGCGGGCGACTACACCGAGGCCGGCAAGCTGCTGGAGCGGCTCCGCGTCCAGCTCGGCGCGCCGGAGTCGGTGCAGTCGGTGCCGCAGCTCGGCTACGCGCTCAACGCCGCCGCCCACCGCGCCGGCAGCGGCGACGTCCAGGGCGCCCTGGACCTGGCCCTCACGACGCTGCAGAAGTACCAGGACAAGCAGCCCCACCACCCCGACACCATGGTCTGCGCCAACAACGTCGCGATCTATCTGCGGCGCCTGGGCCGCACCGAGGAGTCGCTGGAACGGCTGCGTGTGACGTTCTCGGAACTGACCACGGCGCTGGGGTCGACCCATCTCAGCACCCTGGGTTGCGCGATCAACCTCGGGAACGCCCTCGCCGAGACCGGCCACCTCGACGAGGCCGAGGAGCTGTACCTGGCGACCGCCAACCTCCTGCGCACGGTGCTGGCGCCGGCCGAGCCCGCGGCCCGCGAGAGCCACCCCGATCTGCTGGCGTGCCAGGCGAATCTGGCGATCACCTGGCACGAGACCGGCCGGGAGGACCAGGCCGTGACCGAGCGGGCCAGGGTGCGCAAGCTGATGGCGGCGACCCGCGGCGAGAAGCACCCGAGTACGTCGCGGCTGGACCGCTGGGAGCGGGCCGACCGGGAGCTGGACGCGACGCCGCTGTGAGGCGCGGTCATCGCTCTGGCTGGCGCGACACCGTCAGCGCCGTGACGCGGCGCCCGCGGGATTCGCGGTGTTCGCCAGCCAGCGCAGGATCCGCGGCATGGCCGGGATGGCGCCGAAGTGGGCGGTGTCCAGCGCGAGCATGGTCGTGGCGTTCTTGATGTGGTCGGCGAGCCAGTAGAAGTGGTCCATCGGCGAGAACGTGTCCAGCTCGCCCTGCCAGAGCAGGGCCGGCACCTCGATGTCCGACACCTGGAACCCCCAGGGCTTCACCAGTGAGACGACGTCGTCGAACCAGCCCTGCAGACCGTGGTCGCGCGCGTCCGCGTCCGCCTCGTCGGGGTCGAAGGCGGCGTCGAAGTTCTGCACCAGCATGCGGCGCACGCCGGTCTCCCAAACGATCCGGCGATCTCCCGGCGACATTTCCGGGACGAGGGATCTGATCATCTGCTGTGGATCGGAGTTCAGCGCCGAATGGCGCTGAAGCAGTTCTTCGTGAAGGGATCCGTGGTCCTCGGCAGCCAGCGTGAAAGCGTGGATGTTGGACGGGGTCATCCCCCCGAACCAGTCAAGTTCCGCGGGGTCCACGTCGAAGGGCGCCAGACTTACCAGGATCGCCACGTTCTGCACCCGATCCGGCAAGAGCGCGGCACACGCCATCGCATGCGGACCGCCCCCGGAGCGGCCCATGACGGAGAACGTCTCGATGCCCAGCGCATCGGCGATCGACGCGACATCGGCGGCGGCGTGACTCACACTCCGCCCCTCCAACCGCCCGGAGCCACCGTATCCTGGCCGGTCATAGGCGATAAGCCGCAAGCCCGAGTTGTACAAGTGATTGACAAGAGGTCGCGGCCCGCGACGGCTTCCGGGCATCCCGTGCAAATAAAGGATCGGATACCCGTCCTCCGGGCCCCAGGACTCCACCGCGAGCCCCCGACCACCCTCGGCCACCACTTGCGTTCTCACTCGCAGCCTCCCGAGTCCGGTGCCGACCGTAGCCTTCGCACCCTGTTCGCAGCATGGCGCAGGACATCACGATTGTCATTAACGAAAAGCGCGCACTGGCTATCCGTGCTTCCGCCAAGACACGCGAGAGCCTAGCGGAGGGACGCTCCGCTGTGGCACATGTTGAGAAAGGCACGCGTGGGTTTCACCCTGCCTCAACCGTGAGCTATGCGACGTTCAACCGACATTGCGATCATCACGCGGCACGCCAGGCTTCTTGCCACCGACCGTAGGCGGGGACCCCCCGTAGTCGTCAGGACCCATCGCGGTGCTCCCCGCAGCACCCTGATTTCCGGACATGACTCCATAGTGCCGTCCATGCCTGGCGCGGGTACAGAGCCCGCTCTAGAGGCGAAGCCCTTAGTAAACTTCCGCGCGTAGTCGGCAGTCGCGACGACTGTCGTCTTGAAACGGGGAGGGCACGGGGGATGGTACGTCCAACAGGCTGGGACGTCTTAGGGCTGGATGGGGATCCGACGCCGGGTGTGGTGGAGTCGGTGCAGGCGTTGGCGAGGGAGTTCGGGGACTTCGCCCATGATGTGGAGGCGGCGTATCGGAGTCTGAACAGTTTTGGTTCGGATGCGAGTGCGTTGCAGTGGATCGGTCAGACCGCTGATGCGTTCAAGGGGCAGTTCGGTCCGTTGCCGGGGCGGCTGCAGAAGCTGTACACGTCCTACAGCGAAGCCTCCGATGCGCTGTCGGCCTATGCGCCGTTGTTGCAGGCCGCTCAGACCAAGGCTGATGCGGCTTTGCGGCAGGCTCAAGACGCGCACACCGATTTGCAGCGTGCCACCAGCACCGCTACCAACGCGGCGTCGGATCTGAAGACGGCGCAGCAGAATCAGGCGGCCAACCCGGATCAGAAGGCTGTCACTGACGCGCAGACGGCGCATGACACCGCGCAGACCAACCTGGACAACGCCAAAGCCAAGATGGCGGCGTTGACCAAGCAGGCCAACGACGCCTACAACGACCGCATCACCGCCGCCAAAACCTGCGCCTCCGCGCTCCACAAGGCCCAGGGCGACGGGATCCACAACAAGTCTTGGTGGGATCACGTCGGCGAGGATCTGTCGGAGTGGGGCGGGAAGATCGCCGAGATCGCCAACGACCTGGCGCCCTTCCTGGATGTTCTGGCGCTGGCCACCTCCTGGATCCCCGGCGTGGACGTCATCACCGCGGCGTTGGCCGAGGCTGACAACATCATCGCCCTGGTCGGTACCGGCATGCAGATCGCCGGCGACGCGATGCAGGGTCACTGGGGCGACGCCCTGATGGGCGCCGGCATGCTCGGCCTCACCTTCCTCGGCGGCAAAGCCATCGGCTCGCTCGGCGGCAAACTGGCAGGCAAACTCGGCCGAGAAGCCGAGGAGGGCGCCGAGGGAGGTATCGGTGCCGAAGCCCGTGCGGCCGAGGGAGGCAAGACCTCGTACTGCGAGCGCGACCCCATCGACGTCGTGTCGGGCTGGATGCTCGCCCACAAGACCGATCTCGCTCTGCCCGGGGCGCTGCCCGTCGTCCTCCGCCGTTCTTATGCCTCCGGATACACCACGGGCAGGCTGTTCGGCCCCGGCTGGTCGAGCACCCTCGACCAGCGGATAGCGGTCAACGCCGCCGGGATCCACTTCGCCGGCGACGATTCGCAGACGATCCGGTTCCCGATACCGGCTTCGGCCGAAGCGGTGCTGCCCGACCGTGGCCGCCTGCTCTCGCTGGTGTGGGACCGCGGTCTCGACGAGATCCGGATCAGCGATCCGGACACCCGCTCCACGCTGCACTTCCCGACGGTCCACCACCGGGACGAGATCGGTGAGATCCGCGACGTGGCCGCGATCAGCGATCGCCACGGGAACCGGGTCGCCATCGTGCGCGCCGAGGACGGCAACCCCACCCTGGTCGAGCACCCGGCCTATCGGGTCGCGGTCGACACCATCAGGACGGCGCAGGGCCCGCGGATCAGCTCCCTGCGTCTGCTCGGAGACGATTCCGGGGCACACGTGGCGGCCTTCGGATATGACGCCCACGGACGCCTGACCACCCTGCACGACTCGCCGGACGCGGAGCCGTCGCTGCGCTACGAATACGACGCGGACGATCGGATCTGTGCGTGGACCGACCAGCTCGACCACCGCTACAGCTACGAGTACGACCGCTGGGGACGCGTGATCGGGACCGACGGCACCGCCGGATACCTGTCGGGTTCCTTCCAGTACGACGACGACCAGCGACGGACGACGCACCTCGACTCGTTCGGCCAGGCCACGGTCTATGAGTACGACGAACTGGGACACGTGACGGCGATCACCAACCCGCTCGGCGGTGTCAGCCATCTGGTCTGGGACCACCGCGGGGAACTGCTTTCGTCCACCGACGAGATGGGCGGCACCACGGCTTACACGGTCGACGACCAGGGCGACACCGTCCAGACGACCCGCCCCGACGGCGCCGTCACGACCACCGTCTACAACGACCTGCACCTGCCGACCCGCATAGCCACCCCCGACGGCGCGACCTGGTGCTACGAGTACGACCGCCACGGCAACATGACCGCGGCGATCGACCCGATCGGTGCGACGACCGCCTTCTCCTACACCGCCGAAGGCTTCCTGACCGGCACGACGGACCCGTTGGGCAACGTCGAGACCTACACGCCGAACGCGGCCGGGCTTCCCCGCCGGACGGTCGATGCCGTCGGCGGGATCTGGACCGTCGACTACGACCTCTTCGGCCGCCCGGCGGTCGTCACCGATCCGTTGGGCGCCGTCACGACCTCCACCTGGGACGCCGCGGGGCGCCCGCTGTCGCGGACTCTCCCGAACGGCTCCCTCCAGAGCTGGCAGTGGGACTCGCGGGGCAATCTGCTGGCGCAGACCGACGAGGACGGCCACACCACGCGGTTCGAATACGGGCCCTTCCAGACCGAGATCGCGCGCATCGAACCTGACGGGACGCGCTACGCCTTCGCCTACGACCGCGAACTGCGCCTGACCGCCGTTCTCAACCCGGCGGGCGCCGCGTGGAGCTACCAGTACGACTCCGCCGGACGGCTGGCCGGCGAGCAGGACTTCGACGGCCGCCGCCTGGAATACCGCCACGATCTCGCCGGCCGCCTGATCCACCGGACCAACGGCGCGGGACAGGCCGTCGACCTGGTGCGCGACGTCATGGGCCGGGTCGTCGAGCAGCGCGTGGAGGGTCAGACCGCGGTCTCCTTCGAGTACACCGCCCGCGGGACACTGGCCGTGGCGCGCCGCGGTGCCGACGAGTTGGCGTACACGTACGATCCGCGCGGCCGCATCATCAGCGAGAGCCTCAACGGCCGCGCGGTCACGTCCAGCGTCGACGCCCTCGGTCGGCGGACCGACCGCGTCACGCCGAGCGGGCGGACGTCGACCTGGGCCTACGACGCCGCCGGCCGGCCGGACACTCTGAGCGGCCCGAGCTGGGGGATGAGCTTCGGCTACGACGCGGCGGGCCGGGAGACCAGCCTCCGGGTCGGCGCAGACATGGAGATCGCCAGCACCTGGGACCTGCTCGGCCGCCTCACCTCCCGCCGGGTGCTCAGCGGCGCCGACCAGCGCGTGCGGGTCGATCGGGCATGGACGTATCAGCCCAACGGCGCTCCGGTGGGAATCGCGGACCCGATTCTCGGCGACCAGAACATCAAGGTCGACGCGCTCGGCCGGGTGACAGCGGTGCGCGGGGCCACGTGGTCCGAGGACCTCGCCTACGACGCGCTGGGCAACGTCGTTTCGCACACCGACACACGCACCCCCGAATCGGACAGCGCCGGTCGCCGCGTCTACGCCGGTACCCGGCTGCGGGAAGCGGGACGTACCAGCTACGAGTACGACGGCCAGGGGCGGCTTGTGCGCCGGACGCGTCGCACCCTGTCCGGCGGACGCCGGGTCTGGACGTACGCGTACGACGCCTTCGACCACCTCATCGAGGCTGTGGTCCCGGACGGCCATTGCTGGCGCTACGCCTACGACGCGCTCGGACGGCGGATCCGCAAGCAGCGGGTCGACGGCCTGGGAGCGGTTCTGGAGCAGGTCGAGTTCGCCTGGGACGGCGAACTGGTCGCCGAGGAGCGCCATTCCGTTTCCGGCACCGGCCGTGCCACGACGACGACGTGGGACTTCCGGCCCGGGTCGGGGATCCCGGTCGCACAGGACCGGCGGGTCCACGTCCTCGAAGCCCCGCAGGACGTCGTCGACGCCCGGTTCCACGCCATCGTGACGAATCTGGTCGGCGCGCCGACGGAGCTGGTGACGGCCGACGGCCGGGTGGCCTGGCGCTCCGAGCAGGGCCTCTGGGGAGGCCCGATCGACGGCGGGTCGCCGCAAGCGGCGTACGGGGACGGGGACACCTGCCCGATCCGGTTCCCCGGCCAGTATCGGGACACTGAGACCGGCCTCGACTACAACTTCCAGCGGTACTACGACCCCGAGAACGGGCGCTACACGACACCGGACCCTCTCGGCCTCGCGCCGGCGCCGAACCACTACGCGTACGTCGACAACCCGTACACGGACACGGACCCCTTCGGGTTGGCCAAGGGCAAGTCCGGCGGCGGCGCCGCCAACAGCGGACCGCCGGACTGGGCGGTCAACGAGCTCGCGAAGATCAAGGCCAACAACGGGACCGTCCACACCTACTCGAGGAACGATCCGAAGTACGATCCCGCCAACCCCGGCAAGCAGGTCCTCTGGGAGGGCCGCAGCACCGAGCCCGCCGCCAAGATCCGAAAGTGGGGCGCACAACCCGCCGTCCTGAACCCCGACGGCACCGAACGCCTCCCGGCCTTCGACGGATCCCCGGAATGGGAGGTCCCGGGAAAGCCCGCGAGCTACAAGATCGTCGGCCCGAACCGCTACGGCGACTACGGTTACACCTCGAACCACTACGGCAAGATCGACGAGTTCAAATGCCCGTGACGAGAGGTACCGCAACCATGCCGCGCGCCAAATACGCCCTCCGCGACGGCGACACCGGCCGACGCCTCGCCCGCTGGCAAGACACGGACGGCTTCTTCGTCGGCACCACAACGGCGGAGCAGTGGTGGGACCAGACCGGCGACGAGCCGCCCGAGCAGCTGGAGATCAAGCTCGACGGCTTGTCCCCGGAACCCGACCTACACCTGCCCTCCTTTCGCGACGAGGAGGACGACTCCTTCGCCCTGGGCGACATCCTGGTGGACATCCTCGACACGAACGAGGCAATCCTCGGCACGTACGACCTGTGGGGAGCGACGCTCGAAACCGACGGAGACGGACCCGGAACCGGGACCTTGTGGGCGAACGTGTCCACACCGCCCCACGCCTCCGCGCGCACGGTCTGGAACCACTGGCGCGAGCACCTGCCGAACACGGACGGCCAGTGGACCGCACTGCCGCCCGGAGAACGCGACGGCTGGGTCGAGGCGGCCCAGCTGCACTACTTCCACAAGGCCGGCGAACGCCGAACATGGCCGATGCCCACAAACCCGGCCACCCTGCACGGCGAACAGATCGCAGACCTCGCAAGCTTCTTCTGCGCCATCGGCGAAGCCTTCGGCGGCCCCGGCGGCTACTTCGGCAGCAACCTCACAGCCCTGGCGGACTGCCTGGCGAATCTCGACCGGGAACCAGGCGAGCAGCTGCAGCTGCGCTGGACGGCCATGGCCGTCGCCGAGGAAGGGCTCGCCCGCCGCGTGGAAACCGGCGAGGGCTGGATGCGCATCTTCGACATCGCCACAGGGGTTCTGGAGCAGTACAACGTGGAGGTGCTCCGCGGGTAAGGCACGCGGCCCCCTTAACAACCAAGAACCCTGGTCCGGCTCAAGCAGCCCGACCAGGGTTCCGACTATTCAGATCATCAGTGGAGCCAAGGGGACTCGTATAGACGAAGCCCGATTAGCCCCTGACCTGCATAAATGGGCGCTGGCATGGCGAAAAATCGAAGCCGCGACCACCAGAGCACCACAGCAACCGAGACGGAACGCGCCCAGCTGAGACGAACGACTCCCAAGAGCCGAGCCGAGAGCACCAAAACGTCTAGATTAGCCAAGTACCAGTAGCGTTGGCTGATGGTGACGACGAAAACCAAGATTGACGAGCTCTGGGACGCGACGACCGAGGCCTGGAACCCGTCCAGCATCGCGGCGTGTCAGGCAACGGCTTGCAGAGATCGTGCTACGAGCATGGCCGCGAGGCGGCTCTATGGTGGCGAACTGAGTAAGTAGAGCGTACTGATGACGGTCGGAGGCTACTTCGCCGCTCGTACCGTATTGAGCACGAGCTCGGCCGCCAAGACTGGATCCTCATGTTCCCAGACTCGGATGACTGTCCATCCTTCGCCTTCAAGACGAGCGTTCGTCTCAGCGTCACGCTGCTGGTTCGCTTCGATCTTCTGCTGCCAAAATTCGCTGTTCCGACTAGCGGGCCTGTGATGCTCTGGGCAACCGTGCCAGAAACACCCATCGACGAACACGGCGACTCGTGGCTTCAAAAAGACAATGTCGGCCGTGCGGCGGAGATCTTCCAGAGGCCTGGAGTTCACGCGATAACGCAAGCCGGCACGGTGCAGAAGGGACCGGAGACGTAGCTCAGGTTTGGTGTTCGATCCCTTATTTGCCTTCATGACAGCACGTACCGCAGGTGACGAGGCGCCCGACTCTGGCTCCAGTGGCTCTTCGTCCAATACCAAGCCTTTGACCCTCGCGATACTCCACGCGGCTGCCAAGTTCTGCGCTCGAGTCGGACGGTCGACTTCGCCCAAATACTTGGCAGGACTCTTACCATGCTCTGACCAGCGCAAATATGCGCGGATCCGGCGTGTTCGCGGCAGAACCTTGAGCTCGACCGAAGCGCGGGCGAACCCGCCAGCCGGGAGTGGAACGGCCCGCCGGCCTCGCCCGCCCGCCGCTCGGTCTTGTTCCGCTGCCAGCGCATCGCGCGTGCGGCCCGGTCGACCTTTCCACGCACGGTCGCTCGGCGGTGAGACGTTCCAGCCCTCCTGGCCCTCCGAGGAAGTCATTTGTGCTCTGCTTTAGCTAGAGCAGCCATGACACCCTGAGCGAACACCTCTCCCAGGAGCACAGGCACTGCGTTACCGAGTTGACGCATCTGCTCGCTCCTGGAGCCCACGAGCGCTCGCTCGTCTGGAAACGTCATGACCCTGGCCGTCTCTCTGACGCTCATGTAGCGATGCACGTACGGATAGGGGCTCATGGACCCTTCTGGAACCAGCTCGTCTGTCAACATCACAGACTCCCCGCCGGGAACCCCATGCACCCCAGCCTTCACGGTCTTCGCCGGTCGGTCCAAATAGTTCGGTGTGTGGCCCGTGTAAAACCGCGCATCAGGCCACCCAATATGATCCTTGATTCCACCGTACGGAACCTTCTCCGGATCGAGGTCCTTGAGGTGATCGATGCGGTCAAGTCTCGTCAAAGGAGGAAGGGCAGGCTCACCGCAGACCTCGCCGGCGATGGCGTCGCGCAAGGTCCGCCATGGAAGCTTCCGCTCAACTCCCTCCAAAGGCGCCTGCAGGATCGGGCTTAATTGGGAGCGAGTCCACTCCTTGACGTGATTTGGAACATCGGGATACTTCGCCCAGTAGGCCTCACCCATCTGAGCCTCATGAAGCGCCTCTTCCGAATACTTCGGCTCCACCTCTTTTTCCAGCACGCTCATGTCGACACCGAGGTCCGACCGGAAACCAACGATGATCACCCGGTGACGAATCTGCGGCACACCGTAGTCGGCGGCGTTGACCCTGAAGGCCTTTACCACATAGCGCCTATCCGCAGGCACCGGCTCGTTGCGGTCTTCGAGTCGCTCGCTCAGTTGTCTGAAATGTTCCTGCCAGGTCGCATCGGGCTTGCGCTCCTCGAACGGCAACTCAAGCTCATGGAGGATGTAGTCGAAATAAGGCTTGAACGATGGACGCAACAGCCCTAGGACGTTCTCGCAGATGAAGGCCTTTGGCTGCATCTCGCGCAGCGCCTTGAACATCGCCGGGAACCCGTTTCGCGTGTCTTCATCACCCTTCGCGACACCGCCGAGACTGAAAGGTTGACACGGCGGGCCGCCGGCAAGGAGATCGACCTTCTGATGGAGGTAGTCCAGTTGAAGATCGGCCACGTCGCCGACGTAGAGAGGCGTGGGCTCACCAGGCTTAGGAACGGCTAAGCCGTCCAGGGGAGTCCTCTTGGCACCGGCCGCCTCGAGCGAGTCGGAGGCGGAGCGCGCAAACTCGTTGAACAGCAGCGATCGGAACCCGGACGCCTCGACACCCATCGCCAACCCCCCACCACCTGCAAAAAGCTCTACAGAGGTTCGGGTGGCATCTTGGCCATTTTGCTGTTCAGGCATGGCCAAACCATACCGCGGAGTTGGCGATCATCAAAGCTCTCTTCGAGAAGCCGTCCCGTTGAGCTACTCCGATAGAGTGGCGTCACTTGACTCGTGGAGGGCACCAAGATGTCGGACGAGCACAGCGCCGAATTCAAGATCAGCATCACGCAGGCGATGGCCGACCAGCTCATGGCGACGCTAGGCCCCCTGGACAGGGTGATACTCGACAAAGCGAATCTCGAGGCGACCGCGGAACGCCCAGGGGTCTACGAGATCTTCCTGCACACCGAGAGCGGAGATGAGCGGCTCTACGTCGGCAAGGCCGCCAAGTCACTACGCAAGCGCCTCGAACAGCATCGTCGGAAAATCAGTGGTCGCGTTGGAATCGATCCCAACGCGATGCGATTCATATGCGCCTACGTTGATGAAGACCTCGACGCTGCGGCACCCGAGAAGATGCTTATCAAGCGCTATCGCGATACTGGAAGCGTTCCGTGGAACACCAATGGGTTTGGCAACAATGACCCTGGGCGCAACCGAGACACGACGCTGGTCAAGACGAACCACTTCGACGCGTTGTACCGCATCAACCTAGATCAGCTGGTCGAAGTCACCTCTACCTGCGGGCCCGCGTTCGCGATCCTCGACGCCATCAAGACAGCGGCGCCCTACAACGTGCGGTACGACCGACTCAGGAAGAAACCACACCCGGACCTCGTCGACACAACAGTCACCGTGCCGGCGGGTGCCGTACCTGTACGCGAACTGTTGCCGATCGTCGTAGAGCAGCTACCTATCGGCTGGCAAGCCACAGCGTTCCCTGGTTACGTGATCCTCTACCCAGAACCGGCTGAAAAGGTCTACGCCAGCGCGATGCTCATGTGGCGGCGGAACGATGACGGAGTCGTCATCGAGACGCCAGGGCTCAACCGACGAAAAGTGTCAAAGCGCGACATTCCCGAGGACGACGCATCCGAAAGCGATGTGGAGATCGAAGGCGAGGAGGACGAATGAGCACAGCAAGCGTCACCAATCACTCGTCCTCATCAGTCATCGGGACATCATCCCCGGAGAACCCGTTCGTTCGTGCAGTGGGAGAAGACGCGCGACGGTCAGCAACACGGGCCCAGAACTCGAGGTCCCTTCGAGTCTCGTCCAGCACTTCAAGGGCTTGTCGCGTGTCGACTGCCGGCCAGCCCTCGCGCTCAATGAGTGGTCCCAAAGTGCTGCGTTCAATCGTCTTCAGGCTGTCCATCTCACTGCGCAGGCCCCGTACACGATCGAGGACTCGACTCTTAAGAAGCCTGATGAGGGCCTCTGGCGGTTCCTGCTGGGCTACGGATGGAGGTAGGGGCGCGGTCTGAGATGGGTAGCCTTCGTATCGCAGCCACATATCCGTCAGGACCACGGGGACGGCGATACCGGAGACAATCTCGACAACTGGCTTTCCATCAACGTCCACGACGACGGGCTGGAGGCCGGCGCGTCCGTTGACGATGGCGCGGTGGAGCAGACGCAGACCGCAGAGGTCTCCAAGCATCGCCTTCAGTACATCCTGCGGTCCCCGAAGGTCGGCACTTGGATCACCATAGGCTTCGCGCTTTAGAGCTCCGTAGCGTGTCAGGTGATATTGCGCCAGCGCCGCAAGTTCAAGCCGTGCGCTCCACGTGCCGCTACTGCGGCGTAGCTCAGCAGTGGCTTCCGCGAGTAGCTGATCTAGCCCATAACCCCGGACGTGCCACGGATGCCGCGTGTACTCTGCCATCCTTGTGGCACGCAGATACGGTGCACGCATGGCCGCTGTCATGGCAACGTCGGCAGGATCATCGCCAGTCGCCGCAGCACTCCGCGTGGCGCGCAGAGCGAGCTCCGCGACGACGTCGGCACGACGTTGAGGTGTTGCAGACTTCGCGGCGGTCACGTCCGTTATCCCACGCTCGACAGCCTCGCGAATGTTCGAGCGTCGGTTGAGGAGCACAGATAGGACGTACGCGGCCTGCGCATCCCGCTGCGCTGGTAGGCCGGAGGCCTCAGCCTGCTCGACCGTCAGGAGACCTGAGAGGTAATCGATCACGTGATCGGGTAGCTCGTCGTTCTCGCGCAGGACGCTGATCACGCTTTCCGCCATCGCCTCAAGTTTCCCGGTCGCAGTCCAAGGCCGCGGTGGGTCGACGTGCAGCATCCCGACGTAGGCACTGATGGCACGAGCGTAACCGTGCCGGGTATCACCATCCTCTGCTGGCGTAAACCTAAGGAAAACCCGCGCCGGAGTAATCAACGCATTCTTCTGCGCCCTCAACCGAGCCTGGGCCCGCGCATCAAGACCATTTGGGTCGGCTCCAGCAACGCTGCCGACGTATCGACGGTACAAATCACGATTAGTGGGAAATTCGTAATGAATCGTCTCGAGACGATCGATACCCAGGCACTGCAGCGCGTTACAAATCCGGCTCGATCCGTCGGCGGTGGCGAGGAGGGGAACAGAAGGATGACCGTCCTCATGACGAAGATCCATGAAGATCGCTGTCACCGGCATCATGATGCCGCGAGCCTCGATCGACGTCCGGAGTGGGTTGTTCCGCATGATGAAGTCACGCGCGCGAGAGATCTCGTTAAGCGCATGAGCAGGTGACCTCGCAGTCACGTCCACGCTGTAGGAGGTTCCCGGTTCCGACGTCGGCCCAGTGAGGGGCGACAGATCCGCAGACGCGCCGCCGAACTGATAGCGGCGGTTATCGATGGTCCTGGTGTTGGTAGGCAAGGGGACCAGGGCGGGAACGTAGAGATCCACATCGATGGCATCGATCCAGCCGCCGGCGACGACGACTCGTGTCGGCGCCCGAAGAACTGCGCGCAGCCGCGTCGGGTCGACGGCCGCGTACGCGAGCGCCTCTGCGAACCGCTCCGGCAACGCCAGGACTCCGTCGACCGCGGTCTCGATCGCGCGGCTCACCGCCGGCATCTTCGCGAGGGGCGGCAGTCCGGCATCGCCGAAGCGAGACCAGGCGACCTCAAGCTCAGTGACGGGGTCGTCAGTGGTCAAGATTTCGTCAAATTTCCCAGGGTCGCCCTGGCCCCCCAGGTTCCCTTGCTCTGTGATCATGATCGCCGCGGAGTCGCGCCTTCCGTGCGGGATCTCGCGTGAATGCGAGCGGACGTTGGCTAGCAGTGTAGATAGTAGAGCACAAGCGCCTGTTCAACCTGGCGGAATGGATCAGATCCGACTTCACTGCATATACCTCAGTATACGGAGATAACTCCGCCGGCCATGCCCTCCACGTCGTCGCCAACACCTCTACGAGCGTCACCGCCTTGTGCCAAACTGGTGTCCGTTTAACCTGCGAGGCCACTTCCGATTCGAGCGTCAGAGACGTTTACGACGGCCGTGTGACGGAACACCTGATCACGGTCACGATGAGGGACGAAATCGCAAACTTTCCCTCCACGTCGAGGGGATGCATGGGTAGTGCGGTCACGTGGCCACCGTGCTCCACGACCGGGCCTTTGGGCGTCCGCTCAAGACCTCACTGTGTAGAGCTCATCCACGGAATCGACCGAGGAGACCCCGCCCATGGAACACGAGAACCTCCCCCAGGATGACCCGGCTTGGCGTTTGGAGCCGACGCTCGAAGAGCTGGCCGCCCTAATCAACCTCCGGCTCGACTACGCTGCCGAGCACCCCAACGAGGGTGCGTGCATGTCTCAGGACGACTCGACGAACCGCCCTTTCCCGACGTACAGCTACATGCGCCGCGTCATGATGGGCGAGATCACCGAGACCCCCATCGCCGACACCGCTGCCGCGCGAGCCCTTTGCCTCCACTGCCCGCTCCCGACCAAGGCTGAATGCGCTCGAATCGCTGAGCGCTCGACCGACACCGCAAGGTTCATGGGCGGCATGGCCCCCGTCGAGCGTGTTAACCAGTTCGGAACGAACTGGTTGGACGGCACGTGGTCCAGGCACTTCCGCACCGCGCTGATCGCCCGGGGCGTCCGGGAGGCAGTCGCCGACATGTTCGTCGAGCGCGAGCATGCCGACCTGGCCGAAAGGATCGCAGCGCTGAAGAGCACTGCGTCCTAGCTCCGCGCGAGGGTGGGGGCTGCATACGTCTTGTTCACCGCGTCGTCCCCACCCCCCCACTAGGCGACCAGCCACCCATCATCACGATGGGTTTTATGAGAATCGATCTCTAAAAGAAGGACACTCGTGACCAGCGATTTCCTTGACGTCACCCCGCACGCGCGCATTCTCGGAGTGCTCGGCGAGCTGGAGCTTCCGCAGTGGGCGTGCCTGGCGGAGCTCTCCGACAACGGCTTCGACGAGCTCATCGCCGCCGGCTCGGCGGTTGCCGATCCGACCGTCTCCATCACGCTGCCGAACGACAGCGACCGCCGAGCGGTCGCCCAGGTAGTCGTCAACGACAACGGTCGGGGAATGACTCTCGATCAGCTGGGAAGAGCTGTACGAGCTGGTTGGTCGGGAAACGACCGCTTCGGCGCGTTGGGCATGTACGGAATGGGGTTCAACATCGCATCTGCCCGTTTTGGGCATCGAGCGACCGTCCGCACGAGCCAGGCTGGAGATCTCGACTGGATCGAGGTCACGATCGACCAGCGACGCCTAAGCGCCAACGAGAACTACCACGCTCCGTACACCAGGTCGCCAAAGCGCGACATCAACGAGCACGGGACCACGGTCACCATCTCAGATCTCAAGCAGGACCAGTTCGACTTCCTCCGCCGAAAGGCGAATCACGCGAAGTTGCGCGAGCGTTTGGGCGACATCTATAGCACCCTGCTCTCAGAGAAGGGGTTCTCCCTCTACATCAATGGAGTCAAGGTCCCTCCGAGGCTCCCGTGCGTCTGGAACCACGACCGCACAGTGCTGCGAAGCGGCGCGGTGATCAAGGCGTACGAGGAGATCGACGTGCCGCTGCCTTCTCGGATGGCCTGCGCCGACTGCGGCTTTTGGAACCATATGGACGTCGAGGCTTGTGTTAGTTGCGACGGAACCGACCTGTCGCCGCGCGAGCGCCGCATCAAGGGGTGGATCGGCATTCAGCGATACTTCCACAAGACGGACTATGGGATTGATTTCATCCGAAATGGGCGAAAGATCCTGACCCGTGACAAGCGCGTCTTCGAGTGGCGTGACGACGATGGGATGGGCGAGCCAGAGCTCGAGTATCCCATCGACGCGAAGACGCCTGTAGGGCGCATCGTCGGCGAGATCCACTGCGATCACATCGCGCCCAACTTCACGAAGACCGCTTTCGCGTTCGACTCGCCGGACTGGTTTCGCGTGATCCGTGAGATTCGCGGAACGAGTCCGCTCCGTCCGCAAATCGCTCGCCGTCTCGAGCTTCCACCTAACGAGAGCAAACTGGCGAACCTGTACGCCGGCTTCCGGCGCCAGGACCCAGGCCTCAACTACCTCGTTCCCGGTGATGGCCGGGTCGCACTGCACGACAAGGCTCGAGAGTGGGCAGATCAGTTTCGCGCGGGGAACGTTTTGTACCAGGATGACCGGGTTTGGTACGAAGCAGCCCGTCAGCACGATAACCCCATCAGCACCAGTGAACACGAGACCGGAGATGACGAGATAATCCCCGGGATCGCACTGAGCGGCGACGACGGCGAAGGCGAGCCGGCGGCCGAGGAGGCACCCGAGCCGCAGTACGGAGCCCCCCCAGTAGAAGAGACCATTGAGCAACGGCTCGCGCGCTACCGCGAGAACGCCACCAAGCTCGTTGACCTGAGCGCGCGTTACGACCACCCTGACCTTGGTGGAGTCGATCTGACCGCGTGGGCTGTGCGTGGAACGGTATTGGTCGACGCCAGGGGAAACGAAGCGCCTGTGGTCGTTCAGATGATTCGCGCCCCCCACGCTGAGGTCTTCGTCAACGCCGACCACCAGCTGGTCAGTGGCTACGGCGTTGACCTGCGCGACATCGCCCTCATCGAGGTAAGCGAGTGGATGCGTGTGCGGGCCGCACGAACTGACATTCCTCTCACCGAAGTCTTTTCTGGCCTGAAAGCCCGTAGCGGTGCTCAACGACTGACACCAAGCGCTATCGCCGATGAGGCCGAACGCCTTTTGGAACGTCTGCGATCAGCGATGCTCGCCCCAGTTGCCACAGACGCTGAGGTGTTCGCCAGTCTCATGACTTCAACAGAGCGGGTCAGCGCGGAGAAACGGTTCGCAGTCGAGTCATCGGCTGGTAGCTGGAGCCTGGCCATGAGCAGCGGAGATTTCGTCCTTTACGCGCCAGCGACGGCACTGATTCGAATGATTGTCCACAATCCAGCGGTCTTTCTCGACGGCGTGGTCTTCAACCGTTCGTTTGGATCGCTGTCGGAGACGCCGCGCACCGTCGTCATCGACAGGCTGGTTGGGCTCATCGGCGACCTGGCGTTGCTGGAGGAACACCGACCTCGCCTCGACGCGGACGAGCTCGCACGTCTTCGAATCAGTTGTCGTCTCGTCGCGAGAGACCTCGTGGAGCCAGTATGAGCATGCCGGATGGTGATGCAGACACCGGCTTCTTGTCGAGGTCATCGCTGGCCGATGCTGGTCCTCTTCAGTTCCCGCGTCGACTCGAACGTCTGCTCTGGCACCTGGGCTTCTCGGACGTCGCAACAATCGACGGACCCGGAGATGGCGGCTGCGACATCGTCGGCGCACTTCGTGGCAATGACTGGGTCGTTCAAGCGAAATGGAAGCGTGACGGCGTCGTCGGCGCAGATGCCGTCAACGAGGTCGCGCGGGCACGCGAGCAGCGGCGAGCAAGAGATGCTGTTGTGGCGACGAACGGTCGATTCTCGCCTGACGCACGTCGCCGCGTGGAGGATCTTGCCCGAATTGCACCTAAGATTAATCTTTGGTCTAGCTCTGAGCTCGAAGCCGCCTACAAGCGGATGCCGGAGCGATTTGGTCACGTTGAGTTGCGTGACTACCAGCAGGCGGCGTTCAATGCCATTACCCGTGATCTCGAGACAAGAGGGCAGTCACTTCTGGTCTTGGCGACCGGTTTGGGAAAAACTGTCATTGGCGGAGAGGTCATCGATTGGTATCTTTCACGGAACCATAGCGCTAAAGTTTTGGTTGTCGCTCACGCAAAGGACCTGGTTCAGCAGCTTGAGCGTGCGATCTGGCGTCATTTGCCGAAGGGAGTTACCACCTGTCTGTTCACCGGGGATACTCGTCCCGACGATCTCACAGGCGTCACTTGTGCCACTGTGGCATCAGCGCTAAATGCGATTCGCGCCGGGTATCGACCCGACTTGATCATGGTTGACGAAGCACATCATATTGGCGAGAACGGCCAGTACGACGAGCTGCTGGATGAGGTCACTGATGCGAAGGTCTTCGGGGTCACGGCCACCCCCTGGCGAGGTGACGCCTTCGACATCAGCGATCGCCTCGGGGCGCCCAGTTTTACCCTTGGCATTGAAGATGGCATGCGCTACGGCTATCTGGCTCAGGTCGACTATCGCCTATTCGTTGACGATATCGATTGGGACACCGTTCGTGAAGTGAGTACGCACGAATACGGACTTAGCGAACTCAATGCAAGACTTTTTCTACCCCAGCGTGACGAAGCTATCCGCGACGAACTTGCCGCGACCTGGGCCAAGACGACGCGTCCGCGGGCGATCGTCTTTTGTCGGACAATCGAACATGCCGAACGCCTCGCGGACGTCCTTCGCCGCACCCCGCTCTGGGCTCAATGCCAAGCACTGCACACAGGCCTGTCGAGGGTTGAACGGCAGAATCGCCTATTGGCGTTTCGTTCAGGACAGATCCCGATTTTGACGTCAGTCGACATCCTCAATGAAGGTGTCGATGTTCCCGATGTCAATATCCTCTGCTTCGCTCGGGTGACTCATTCGCGGCGCATCTTCGTCCAGCAACTCGGCCGCGGTCTTCGACTGCGGGACGGAAAGGATCGCGTAACCGTTCTTGATTTCGTCAGCGACCTACGACGGGTGGCTGCGGCGTTGAAGCTTCGCCGAGCACTCACCGACGAACCATCCGGCGATATTGAGACGCTCATGAACGTTAAACCCTCTCAAATCGAATTCAGTGATCAACGGGTCGAGCTCCTCATGGATGAGTGGATCAAGGACGCTGCGAGCCTTGAGACCGCTTTCGATGAGTATCGACTTCAATTCCCTTCCACTGCGATACCACAGGAGTAGCCATGTCCACTAGACTCACATCAATCCCCGACGCCAAGCGAGACGAAGTAGTCACCGCGCTCTACAAGGAAGCCGATGCGATCGATTGGGAGAACCTCACCCATGGGCAGAAGACCGCATGCTACGCGCGTTGGATGGCAGACCCAGCAATCGGTGGAGTACTGACCCAGTTCTGGGCCGCCGATCGAGCTCGTGTCTGGATCAAGGACGTCCCGATGAAGGAGTTTGCTCGCGCCCAGGAAGGTATCGGCCCCTTCGCAAGGTTCACGGTTCGGCAGTATCTCGGCCCGAACGAGATCGTCAAGAACACGCTGGGTGACGAGTGGGACATCGTTCCTGGATCGGTCGGTGAGAAGCCCAACCATTGCTACGCGACTAATGGGAACACCACACGATATGTGTGCTGGGGGCGCCCTGACACCTTCAGCACCTTGATGTGGGCAGCAATCGTTCGCGCTGTCGAGATGGAGGCTCCCCCGATTGTAGTGGTGACGTACCGCATCGGCCAAGAGGTGGCTCTGCCCGACAGGCACCAGCAGCGAGCTATCGGGCGCCACTGTAGTGTCGATATCGCATACTTGAAGCGGGAACTTGGCCCCGCCCGGACTGTTCAGCATGTTCAGGATGCGCTTCTGTAGCGAACGGCGGTGGGTGCGGCGGTTTGATCCGTACCCACCGCCGTTCGCCGTGCGGAATTGAGAACGATGCCCTGCGCCACACGTAGAACCCAGAGCTCGACACGCCCAGCAGTCGACAGCGCAAGGCCGCCGGCAAGCTCTCGTCGGTGAGCTCCTGGACCACCGGGTAGATCTTTTTGGGAGGACGTTGTCCCGGGCGAAGTAGCCCACGGCCTCGCGCAGGAGCTTGTTCTCCAGCTCCAGCTGACGAGCCCGGCGGCGCAACGCCGTCAGCTCCGCCCGCGCAGCGGACGACAGGCCCAGCTTGGCTCCCTCATCGACCTCTGGTCCACCCAGTGCTTCAGGCACGAGTAGGAGACCCCCGGATCCTTGGCCAGCTGACCGATAGGCGTGTTGCCGGCCCGGGCGAGCTCCATGGCCCGGCGGCGGAACTCCGGCGGATGAGGCTTGGGCATATCAGACTCCTTCCGGCGACCAGTGTCGCCGACTAATGGAGTCCGGGAGCTCAAGCGCTTGTGCATGAAGCCTGACAGCAGCAGCTGATAGAGGATCGCCTTGACCGGAGCGTCAGCTGATTGAGGGGAACGCGTTACGAAGTTCATCGACCATCCGCTGTGCGGCGTCAATGCTCAGCCCATTGCGATGGGTGAGCGACGGAAACGTGGCCTCTACGATGGCGAGGAGCTGGCGAGCAGCTTCGAGATCAAGCTGAATCGACTGGCTGATCTTGTCCGGTATCGCGCGCGTTGCAGATCCGTAGGTGTCCAGCTGGAGGATGGTCGCGCCACCTTCAGAGAACGTCCGATAACCGCAGGTGACCGCCTCATGTCGGCGTTGGACGTCACTGGATACGCGGTCGAACTTACCGATCATCGCCATAGGAACATTGTGACACCGAGGCCAGTCAGCGGGGAGTCGACAAGGGGGGCTACCGACGTCGCACGAAGGGATGTATCCGGCGCGATCCCCCCGCCGAGCCAAACCCGGACCTGGCGAACCGGGCATTCCGCGCCGATCGCCCGCACCGGCTGTGATACATGGACATCACCCAGCACCGCGCCGCAGAAGGCTGGGTGTGCTGCGCGGTCGTGCCGGGGCGCCGTCAGTCGGCGCGTTGTGGGCTGGTTGATCGCCGACCACCTCCATCGGGGCTCCTTTCCGACGCTCCTCAGCGCATCGCGTAAGCACTGTCGGCATCACGGCGCAAGAGGGAAACACCGAGGCTAATGCTCCAGCCCGAACTCAGGCAGGACTATTAGCCTCCGATACTCAGCAGATGAGTTGTGAGTTCGGAACCTGACATGCGAAAGGTGCCCTTGGCCTGGAAGGATGCGAGTGTCGAGTTCGTATCTGGTCCAGGAGATGGGGCACCTTTCTGGTGTCGAAGACT